>JBIOYB010000453.1:0-15443 GCA_044869915.1 Allorhizocola sp. | reverse complement strand
CCGCGCTGCCGACATATCCGTTCCAGCGCAGGCGTTTCTGGCTCGGTGCCGGTGCACATGCCCTGCTGCACACGGCGGTCGAGCTGCCCGGGCCGGACGGCGAGCAGAGCGTGGCCCTGACCGGGCGGCTGTCACGGCAGGCCCAGCCGTGGCTCACCGATCACGCCATAAACCAGACCGTCATCCTGCCGTCGACCGCGTTCGCCGAAATCGCGCTGCAGGCCGGTGACCGGGTCGGCGTGCCACACGTCGAGCAACTGTCCATTGAGGAGCCGCTGATCCTGCCGGAGCACGGCGAGATCGCGCTGCGCGCCGTCGTGACGGCGGAGCCCGACGGGCGGTGGCGGCTGGCGATACACGGGCGGACCGAACCGGGCGGGTGGATCCGCCACGCCACGGGCCGGCTCACCGCGCAGAGCCCCGGCGGCACGGCACGGCTCAAGCTGTGGCCCCCGCCGGGCGCGGTGGAGGCCGACGTCGCCGGGCTCTACTCCCGCATGGCCGACCGTGGATACGACTACGGGCCGGCCTTCCGGTGCCTGCGCCGGGCGTGGACCCGCGGCGAGGAGGTCTTCGCCGAGGTGAGCCTGCCTGCCCGGCTGGCGGAGCAGGCCAGCCGGTACAGGATCCACCCGGCCCTGCTCGACGCGGCGCTGCACGCGCTCGGCCTGGACGGCGAGGACACCGTCGTTCCTTTCCACTGGACCGATTTGACGGTGTACTCCGCCGGCGCGACGGGGTTGAGGGTGAGGCTGACCCGTCAGGGCGGCACAGCATCACTCGCGCTCGCAGACCAGACGGGCACGCCGGTGGGGACGGGAGTGGTCGCGTTGCGGCCGGTGGCCACCGCCAGGAAACGGGCGGGTTATTCGGTGGCGTGGCGGCCGGTCGACGCCGTCGAGCCGCAGCCGGGATCCGTCACCTGGCTGGACGAGATCGGTGAGCACGTGCCGGAAACCGTTTTCGTCCGTGCTCCGTCCAATGTGGAACACGCGCTGCTGCTGATCCAACGGTGGCTGGCCGACTTCACCGCAGCGCGACTCGTGCTGGTGACCCGCCCGGGCGACCTGGCGCACGCCGCGGTGTGGGGCCTGGTGCGCTCGGCGCAGTCGGAACATCCGGGGCGATTCGCACTCATCGACACCGACGAAGATGTGTTGCTCGCCGAGGCCGCCGCGACGGGTGAGCCGCAACTGGCCGTGCGGGACGGGCTTTTGACCGTGCCCCGCCTGGTCCCCGCCGCGCATGTGGACGAGGCCCGGCCGTGGGATCCCGAGGGGACGGTGCTCATCACCGGTGGCACCGGAGCACTGGGCCTGCTGATCGCCCGCCATCTGGTGAGCGCACGCGGCGTGCGCCACGTGTTGCTGGTCTCCCGGGGCGGCATGTCCAAAGTGGAAGAGGAGCTGCCGGAGCCGATCAGGGTCGCCGCGTGCGATGCCGCCGACCCCCGCGCGCTGGCCGAGCTGCTCGCCTCGATCCCGGCCGAGCATCCGCTGACCGCCGTGCTGCACCTGGCCGGTGTGCTCGACGACGCAGTGGTGGAGGCGCAGACCCCGGAGCGGATCGGCGCGGTGATGCGCCCCAAGGCGGGCGCCGCGTGGCACCTGCACGAGCTCACCAAGGATCTGGACCTGGCCGCGTTCATCTGCTTCTCGTCGGCGGCAAGCATTCTCGGCTCGCCGGGGCAGTCCGGCTATAGCGCGGCCAACGCCTACCTCGACGCCCTGGCGCTGCACCGACGCGAGCTCGGGCTGCCGGGCCAGTCGCTCGCCTGGGGGCTGTGGGACCTGCCGGACGGCATGACCGCCGCGCTCGACCCGGGCGCGCTGCGCCGCATGCGCCGGGTGGGGCTGCCCGCGATGAGCCCCGAGCGAGGGCTCGCCCTGTTCGACTCCGCGATCGAATCCGCCGCACCGCTTCTCGTATTGGCCGATGTGGACACCGCACAGATGGCGACGCAGACCGGGTGGGCCGTGCCCGCACCCCTGCGCGAGCTCGTGGTCCCGCGCGCGGTGGCGAAGGCCGCTGCCGAGGCCGAGGTGGAGCTTTCGGGCCTGCCACGCGAGGAACAGGATCGGGTGCTGCGCGAGCTCGTACTCACCGAGGTCGCCCGGGTGCTCGGCCACGCCTCACCGTCCGAAGTGGACACGTCGCGCTCGATGGCGGACCTCGGGTTCGACTCGCTGACCGCCGTCGAGCTTCGCAACCGGCTCGCCGCCGCCACCGGGCTCAGGCTCGCCGCCACCGTCGCGTTCGACCATCCGTCGATCCCGGCGCTGGTCACCCACTTGCGCGCGGAGCTGGCGCCGGAGAACGCCACGACGGCGCTCGGGGTGCTGGCCGACCTCACCCGGCTGGAGTCGGCCGTGGCCGAGCTGACGATGGACGGGGTGACCCGCATGCGGCTCGCCGAAAGCCTGACCCGGCTCCTGTCCACTGTGGAGCGCCGGGCGGACGTCATCGCCGCGGCGCAGGACGACTTCTTCGACCTGACCGGCTGACGCCGTCACAAAAGGGCGGTCAGCCGACGGGAGCGGCCTCGATCACCCGGATCTCGATGTCCGCGCCGAAGAGCCCGAGCAGGATGTCGCGCACCGCATCGCGCATCGCGTTGCACGCCACCGGATCGATCAGCGCGGCCAGCGACGCGATGCCGAGGTCGAACGAGCTGACGAACTCCACCCGCACCGCGGACTGCTCCTCCACAACCAGCCAATCGCCCGTAAACGTCGCGAAGTCGCCGGTGAGCTGGGTGAAGGCGATCCGCCGCGCGACCGGGTCGATGTCGTCATGTTCCGTCCAGACCAGGATCCCCTTGCGGAAGTTCACCTCCCAGGAGGACTCCACCTCGGTCGGGCCCAGCCGCTTCACCGACACGGTCCGCACGGTGTCCGTGAAATCCGGGTAGGCGGGGAAGTCGGCCAGGCGCTCGAAGACCGCAGCCGCGTCGCCGCCGGGCAGCCAGGCGTGCAGGATGACCGAGCACCTCATCGGTGGACCTCCAGATCCCGGATCAATTTGCGCAGCGACACCCGCCACGCCTGTTCCACTTCCGCGGCGGTCGGGCTCGCCGGGCCACCGGGGATCGCCCCGAACGAGCTCGGCAGCTGATCGGTGATGATGACCAGGCCGCATACGGCGACCGCGCTGTCGAGCCGGGCCAAATCATCAGGGGGTACGACGTCGGCGAACGCCGGACGGACGAGCCGCTCCACGATCCCGGGGTCGGCCAGCCGCCCGGCGGGCGGGTCGAGCCCGGCCGCCTTGCCCTCCTCCATCACGAGCTCGAGGAACCGCTCCACGGGCAGTGCCGCCTCGCCCGCGGTGAGCCAGAACTCGCCCGTGCGCACGCGCGCGTCGATCAGCGCACGGATGCCCTGGGCCATCAGGTCCTGCGGCACGAGGTCGATGACCGAACCGGGATGCGCCGGTATGAACGGCAGCTGCCCCTTGAGCAGGTGCTCCGCGAGCGTGTGCACGGCCTGCGGGGTGCGGATCTCGCCGGTCTGCGAGTCGCCGATGACCACGGACGGTCGCACGATGACGGCGTCGATGCCGCTGTCGCGGACCATCTGTTCGCCCAGATATTTCGAGACCACGTATTCGTCGGTGCGTGCCATGGTCTTGGTGCTGCCGATCCGCTCGCCGCCACCGCTTTTGCCGTATCGCGACACATAGGCGGTGCTCACCTGGATGAGCAGCGCGTCGGCCTCGGCGGCCAGCTCGATCGCGCGGCCGAGCCCCTCGATGTTGACCCTGTCCACTTCGGACTGGTATGCGGAGAAGTTGACGATCGCCGCCGAGTGGACGACGGTGTCGACCCGTTCGCAAAGCTTCTCGTACTCCCGCGGGTCGAGGCCGAGCAGGGGAGCGGTCAGGTCGAGCCGGATCACCGGCGCCGAGCCGGCCGGAAGCCGTTGGTGCACTCCCGCTATCACGTCGTGCTCGGTCAGCTCGCGCAGGACCGCGGTGCCGACGACACCGCTGGCCCCGGTCACCAGGATGCTCATGAAGACGCACCGGCGTCTGCGGGGAAGCGGCGGGCCAGCGAGGCGCACGCGGCCTCGAACGCGGCGATCAGCCGGGCGGCCTGCGCGTCGGTCAGCACGGCCGGCGGGGTCAGCCGGATCACCGACTGCGCGTTCATGGAATGGTTGACGAGCAGGTCGTTGTCCAGGAGATCCATGAGGAACTCGGCGGCGAGCCCACCGGAGTGGAACGCGATCCCGATCAGCAGCCCCTTGCCCCGGACCTCCGCCACAAGGTGTCCAATGTGAGCGGTGACGGACTTGTGCAGCGCCTCGAGCAGCGCGCCGCCCAGCTCGCCCGCCCGCTCCACCAGCCCCTCGGACCGGATCACGTCGATTGTCGCGCGCACGGCCGCCATCGCCAGCGGCGCCGCCGAGAACGTCGCGGTGTGCAGGTATGGGTCGCGGTCGAACGGTGCGAACACGGCGGGTGTGGCCAGGGTGGCCGCCACCGGCACGAGGCCGCCGCTGAGCGCCTTGCCCACCAGCAGGATGTCGGGCACGACACCGTCGCGGTCGGCGCCCCACCACGAGCCGAGCCGCCCGAGGCCGGTCATCACCTCGTCGAGCACCAGCAGCGCACCGTGCTCCCGGCACAGCCTCGACACCTCGGCCAGGTATCCGGGCGGCGGCACGATCACGCCGCCCTCGCTCTGCACCGGCTCGACGACCACGCACACGTCCTCGCCGAGGTGGGGCGCGAGCGCCTCCGGGTCGCCGAACGGCACGTGCGAGACGTCCGGCAGCAGTGGCCGGAACGGGTCCTGGTAGAGCGCGCGGGCGGTGAGCGACAGGGCACCGGCGGTCTTGCCGTGGTAACCGTTCTCCATGGACACGAGGCGCTTGCGCCCGTTGGCGCGGGCTATCTTGATCGCCGCCTCGACGGCCTCCGCGCCGGAGCAGGAGAAGTAGACCTTGGTCAGGCCGGGCGGGGCGACCCCGGTCAGCGCCTCGGCGGCGCGCGCCGTCGCCTCGTTGAGCAACACCCGGCTGGATAGCGCTTGCCGCTCAAGCTGTTCGCGTGCCGCGTCGAGCACCCGGGGGTGCCCGGCGCCGACGAAGAACACGCCGTAGCCTGCGCAGTTGAGAAACTCGCGTCCGTCCACTGTGTACAACAGGGCACCGGAGGCCGAGTGCTCGATGGGCATGTCGAGCATGGCCGCCACACGGCCCTGCCTGTCGCTGAGAAAGCGCCGGTATAGCCCGATTACGGACTGGCTGGCAGACGGATCGAGCACCATCGGAGTCTGCCCGCTGTACCGGTATCCATCAAGTGGGGTGCTCTAAGCTGACGAAGATGGATCGCTATGAGCAGATCGCATACACCGTCGCGGACCACACCGCCACCATCACGCTAAACCGTCCCGACCGGCTCAACGCTTACACGGTGCGCATGGCCGACGAGCTGGCCGACGCGTTCGACCGGGCGGACGCCGACGAAAAAGTGCGCGTCGTGATCTTCACCGGCGCGGGCAACCACTTCTGCGCCGGCGCCGATCTGTCCACATTGGAGCTGGATGTGCCGGATGGCGGTGAGCTCCCGCAGGACTGGCAGGAGCCGGCGAGCCGCTGCTCGATGCGCATCTTCCGGATGAACAAGCCGGTGATCGCGGCGATCCGCGGTGCCGCCGTCGGCGCGGGCGCCACCATCGTGCTGCCCGCCGACTACCGGCTTGCCGCGACCGACGCGCGGTTCGGCTACGTGTTCAGCCGCCGGGGCATCTACGCGGAGGGCGCGTCCGCTTGGTTCCTGCCCCGGCTGGTCGGCATGGGCCGGGCACTCGACTGGATGATCAGCGGGCGGGCGTTCGACGCCGCCGAGGCGCTGGCCTCCGGGCTGGTCCACAGCGTCTACGATCCGGTGGACCTGCTGCCCAAGGCGCATGAGCTCGCGCGGACCATCATCGCCAAGACCTCGCCGGTGTCGGTGGCCGTCATCCGGCAGGCGCTTTACCGGATGAGCGCGCTGGACTCGCCGGAGCCGGCGCAGCGGCTGGACTCCCGGCTCATCGCCGGTTGCGTGTCGAGCTCCGACACGGCGGAGGGTTTCGCCGCCTTCCAGGAGCGCCGTGATCCGGTGTTCACCGGGCGGACGCCCACCGACCTCCCGGCGTTCCTGCCCTGGCTCAGCCAGTGACGACACCCTGGCTCAGCCAGTGACAAGGCCCGGCTCAGCCAGTGACAAGGCCCGGCTCAATCAGTGACGAGACCCTGGCTCAGCCACTGACGAGGCCCCGGCTCAGCCAGTGACGAGGCCCCGACTCAATCAGTGACGAGACCCTGGCTCAATCAGTGACGACGCCCTATGGTTTGGGCATGACGGCCGAGTTGACCCAAGAGGTGACGGAGCAGATAACGGTTGCTGCCGCGCCGGGCGAGGTGTTCGCCGCTGTCGCGGACCTGCGCCGGATGGCGCGCTGGAGCCCGGAGTGCTTCGCGGTGTGGGTGTGGCGCGGCCCGGACGGCCTGCCGCGCCGCTTCGTCGGCTGGAACCGCAGGGGCGCGTTCGTCTGGTTCACCACCTGCCGGGTGGTCGTGGCCAGGCCGGGCGAGGAGTTTGCCTTTGACGTGACCACCTTCGGCCAGCCCGTGTCGCGCTGGGGTTACCGTTTCGCCCCGGCCGCCGAGGAGGCCGGCGGCACCCTCGTCACCGAGTATTGGCAGGACAGCCGCAACAGAGCCGCGCTGGTCCTCGGGCGCATCTTCACGGGCGCGGTGGCCACCCGCCGCCCGGAGGCCAACCGTGAGGGGATGCGCGCGACCCTGCTGCGCCTGAAGTCGGACCTGGAGTGACGCTGCCGAGCCCGGCCACGCGCCTACGGCGAAACCTTGTCCAATTTAGAGTGTTGTGCCGTGGTGACCGTCACGACGATCGCGGCGAGGAAGCAGCCCGCGATCAGCCAGAACACGGCCGTCACCGCGGCCACCACAATCCAGTTGTCGACCACGAGGACCACCGCGAGGCTCAGCGCCTGGCAAATGTAGCCCGCCCACCAGCCGTAGACCAGCCACATGCCCTTGCCCGCGGTCGAGCTGCGGGTCACCTGCGCCATCATATGGTACGGGATGAACAGATTTGCGATGGGAATCAACCAGCCGGCGATCGCCCACCCGGCGCCGAGGGTCGCGGTCGAACCCCGTAACGCATCGAGGTTTTTGCGGGCCCGCCAAAGCCAAATCACGAAGAGGACCCCGGCGGTGCACAGCGCGACCTGGCTCATCAGGCCCAGCGCGGCGTAGACTCCGTCGCCGGCCAGACCGCGCGGATGCGATGCTCCGCTGGCAAGTGGGTAGTATCCGCTGGCGATCTGGGTCAGCGCCGAGACCGCGATCCCCGCGATGACCGCGATGTGCAGGCCACGGAGGCGCCACGTCGGGAAACCGGGATATACCTCGGGCTCGCCGGCGTCGACAATTGCCATCACTATCACCCTTTTGGCCCCGTGAACGTGCCGTCCGATGACGACACTGGTACAGCGGCGAGAAAGATAACCCACACCGTCGCGCCGGTCAAAGAGATCCCAGGCTTGACAGCAGGAGGGCTTCGGCGAGGCAGGCGCGGGTGAAGTCGGCCAGGTGGAGGCTTTCGTTGGGGCCGTGGACGAGCGAGCCGGGATCCTCGACGCCGGTGATGAGGATGGTGGCGCGCGGATAGAGCTCGCTGAGCACGTCGACGGCCGGGATGGAGCCGCCGATGCCCACATCCACCGGCGCGGTGCCGTCCCAGGCGGTGGCGAAGGCGGCTCGGGCCGCCGCGAAGACGGGATTGTCGCCGCGTGCGCTCCAGGGCTGGCTCGTGGTGCGTGGCGTGACCGTGACCTCGGCGCCCCAGGGCGCGTGGGCCAGAAGGTGGTCGCGCAGCAGGGTGAGGGCTTGCTCGGCGTCCTGGCCGGGCGCCAGGCGCAGGGAAACCTTGGCGGTGGCGACCGGGGTGAGCGCGTTGGGCGCGGTGGCTATCGGCGGAGCGTCGATGCCTATGACGGTGATGCTGGGTCGTGCCCAGAGCCGGTCGAGGATGGTCCCGGTGCCGATCAGCCGCACCGAGTCCAGCAGCCCGGCCTCGGAGCGGAAGCGTCTTTCGGGATAGTCCAGCGGTGTGGCCGTGCCCCGGATCAGGCCCTCGATCGCGGGGTCGCCGTTGTCGTCGTGCAGGGTGGCCATGAGCCGGCACAGCGCCGTCAGCGCGTCGGGGGCGGCGCCGCCGAAGATGCCGCTGTGCACCGCGCGATCGGACGTGCGCACCTGCACGGAGACGGTGACGCTGCCGCGCAGCGAGGTGGTCAGTGCGGGCCGGCCGACCTCCCAGTTGGCCGAGTCGGCCACGATGATGACATCCGGGGTCAGCTCCTCGCGATGCTTGTCCAGCAAGGGCCGCAACGATTGCGTGCTGTACTCCTCCTCGCCCTCGATGAACAGCGTCACCCCCACCGGCGGGCTGCCGCCGAAGGCGCGCAGCGCGGCGACGTGGGCCATGACTCCGGCTTTGTCGTCGGCGGCGCCGCGACCGTAGAGCCGGCCGTCGCGCTCCACCGGCTCGAAGGGTTCACTGTCCCATTGCGACAGATCACCGGGCGGCTGCACGTCGTGGTGGGCGTAGAGCAGGACCGTGGGTTTGCCGGCCGGTGCCGGCCGCCGCCCGATCACCGCGGGGTGACCGTCGCCGATGCGTTCCACCCGCGCGTTGCCGACACCGGCCTCGCGGAACAGCCGTGCCACGGCCTGCGCGCTGCGTTCCAGCGGCTCCTGGTCGAATCCGTCAAAGGCGATGCTGGGCAGCCGCACCAGCTCCTCCAGGTCTGCCCGTACCGAGCCATGCTGCGCCGACACCACGTCAGCCAGATCCCTATCGATGGCTGTCATGCCCAGCAGCCTATGCCCGCCGGCGCCGCGAAGTCGATGCCTCATCGCCGTGCGCGATGCTTCTCGCGATCGGACAGATCGTGACCGGTCCCGCCCGCGAGCGAAGTCGACGCCTCATCGCCGGGCGCGATGCTACGGGAGGCGGCCCGTGGCTTTGACCGTGGCGAGGACGGCGTTCATGCCGTGGCGCTTCACCGCCTGTTTGACCGTGCGGAAGCCGTCGCCATAGACCGGGTCGGGGTTGTTGTCGATGCTGTTGCGCACCAGCGAGGCGCGCGAGTCCGGCTGATCGCGCAGCCAGCGGTAGGCGACCACCTGGCACAGCCCTTCTTCGACCGCGCGGTCCAGCCGTGGGAAGCCATTTTGCGCGATCCAGGCATGCATGAACTCGTGTGCGACGGTCGCGCCGAACTCCATCTCCGGCAAGCCGGCGGCCACGTAAATCTCCATCACGCGCTGCCCCTGGATCGTGATGAAGCCTCCCACCATGCCCGATTCGTTCGCGCTCATGGCGTGCATGCGCGTCTCGTCGACCAGCCGGACGCGAACGGGATGCTTGAGGGACATGCCCATGGCGCGCAGCACGGCCCGAGCCTTGGGCAGCAAGGCGTGGAGCTCGTCCTGCGTGTTGACGCCCGTGGCCGCGCACGGATCGCAGAACCTGCCGCCGCCGCGAAACGGTGCGCCGCATAGGCGGCAGCTTGGCAGATCCTGGTGGGCGGTGCAGAACATGCCACCCAGCCGCGTCTTGACCGCAGCGAACAGCAGCAGGGCCCCGCACAGCTCGCATCGCCCGCCCGGCAGCAGCAGGCCTATTTCCACGGCTCCTCCCGCGTCAGGCTGGATCCTGGCCGCCGACCATCCCTGGGATGTTCTTCGGCAGCACCACCTGTGGGGCACCGCCGAACGCGCTTTGCGCGGACTGCAGGATGGACTTGCCGATCACGTCGACCATCGCGGCGAGCGTCTGCCGCACGGAATGGCCCTGCCCCGCGATGAACCATTGGGCCCGCTTGTGCGGACCGCCGGTGTCCGCGTGAGCGAGCTTCTGTATGGTCGCCTGGCTCGCGTCGCGGAATCCGAAGGCGCACAGATAGGGATATGCGGGGTTGTGCTCTTGCGTGAGCAAGGCTTTGAACGTGTCGAGGTAATTCTGATCGGTGGGCTCACCGTCGGTGAGGAAGTAGACGCAGGGCCGGTAGATGCGGTGGCCCTTGCCTTTGAGTCGAGCCCGGTCCGCCTCGAATGCCCGGTGGAACTCACGGAACGCGGCGCTGTAGTTGGTCAGGCCGGTTGCCGCCGGAAGCGTTGGCAGGGTGATGTTTTCCGGCGCGGCGAGCGGCACGAGCGTGCGGGCACTGTCATTGAAGGTGATCACACTCATCATGACGAGGTCATTGACGATCGGCTCGGTGAGCAAGCCAAGGTGCAGTTCCTCCAATCCTTTCGCCAGATCCGGCAGGTCGCCCGCCATCGAACCCGAGGTGTCGCAAAGAATGTAGAAGGGCATGACGACCTGGCCCTCGGCGTGCACCCCACTGTCCACATGAGACACGTCTTGCGTCGCCGTCACATCGGTCGTGTAGGTTGCCTTGAGGACGTAGGGGATCCGCGCACTGGGCGTGTCGACCCCCGTGACCTGAGCCGACCATGTGCCCGGGGTGTAGGCCTGCAGACCCACCCGGATCGGGCTGTGCGACGAGGCGTGACTGGCAACGGTCCCGTCAGGTGCTCGAAGGGAGAGGCGCAACGTCGCCGCACCGTCCCATTGCAGGAGGCACATGGCGGCGGCGGGTTTGGCGACGGGGAAAGGATATTCCGGTGAGGTCGCGCCGCGCCCGATGGTCGCGATTTCCTCGCGGCCCGAGGTCAGCAGGCGATACTCGACGTCTCGGCTGCCCTTCGCGAGCCAGAAGGCGATGTTGGCGAGGTAGCGGCCCAATCCGGCGCTGCGATGAAGCCGGTCGGGGTAGAGCTTGGTGAAGCCCGTGTCCAGCACGACGCGCCGGCCCTCGCTTTCGAAGCAGCCCAGGCAGAACTGGCCATCGTGACTCTGGCCGAGCAGCGTCACCGCGGGAGCGTCGTGAATCGTGCAGATGGTAATGCCCTCGTAGAGGTTGTTCACGCCCTGGGTGAGTTGATGCTCGACGAAGTGGCCCCGGCTACGCTGCGGGCCGGGCACCATCACCCTGTCCGCCATCTTGTTGCCCGAGAAGCGGGATCCGATGAGCGCCTGGGCGAGGATGTTGGCATCCGCGTAGAAAGGCTCGTTGTCGGCCCAGATCGCGAGGCCGTTGCCTTGACGGACATAGTCGACTATCATCTGCGTCTGTGAGACGCTTAGCGTGGGCGAGCTGCCCGACAGATACCAGAGTTGCGTGTAGCCGGACAGTAATCCGGCGCTGAGGTCGCACCCGCCGCCCCGCGGGGCGTGGCGGATGTCCATGTGGAAGCCGCGCTCGGCCATCATCCGCCGTAGCTCCGCCTCCGCGACGGGACCATCCGGGACTGGGCAGTGGTAAAAGAGGATTCGCTCGCCTAAGATGCGATCCTCGTTGCCACCCCCCAGATCGAACGCCCGACCCTCGGGGTTGCCGAACTCGTCAAAACCATCCGATATGCGCTCCAAGGCTCTGCTCCCTCCGGTGCCGGGTGACATCTGGCTCCCGGACGGAAGCTGACGGACGGGCGGAGCGATCTGTGGGAGACGGGCACGCGCAACCGAACATTTGTTCGTATAGTTGGGGATCGAGCTTCGATCTGCTGTACGAATCGATCATGAGCGGGTGGGTCGCACGGCAAATGTGGCACGTTGTCGAAGGTGCCAAAATCCGTTAAGGCGCACAGCAATACGCCACCTGCGAGCGCATGTGGCGGCGACAACTGCGGGCGGCCCGTCCTTCGCCCCGGGCCGCGCATAGATGCTAGCCGATCACGATTCGGGGGGCGAGTTGAGCCATGGTTCGATCTGTTGTCCAAAGTGGAAGAGGGGTGGGGAATGGCGCGGACGCGTCTGTCCAAAGAGGACGATCAAATTTTTTCGCGCTCCGCAGTTGCCCCGTCGCTCACAGGACATTAATGTACTTCGGTGCGTGAATTTCAGCCTCGGCGCTGGCCGGGGCCTTGCCCGTTCAGGTCGAAACCTGCCCGGAGACAGGCCGCAGGGAGAACAACTGACTGCTGCCTCCGGCAAGGCCAGAACCTATGCGTTTGCTGAAGGGCTGGCTGATATGAGAATTGCGAAGAAGCTACTGGTGCTCGTTATCGTGCCGCTTCTGGCCGTGGCCGCGTTCGCCGCGGTGGCGGTGGCGGTGACCAGCGGGCAGGCGATACAGGTGGAGCGGCTGCGACTGCTCGTGCTCGCCGGCGCCGAGGCCGGTGAGCTGGCGCATCGTCTCCGAGCGGAGCGGGTCGCCGCCGTCGACGCCTTGGTCGCCAGGCCGAGCGGGGCGGTCGACGTGTACCTGGCGGCGGCCACCACGACCGATGAGTCGGTCGCCCGGTTCCGGGAGGCCCGATCTCAGCTCGCCGCGGTGCCCGAAAGCCTGGCGGTCCTGCTGGACAGGGTCGAGCGGCAGCTGGGTCAGCTTGCCGCGCTGCGACAGCGGGTCATCACCGGCAAGGGATCGGCCTCGGCCTCGGTGTTCGCGTACCGAATCCTGATAGCTGACTTGGTGTCCTATCGGGAGTCGATGGCGCAGGCGGGTCAGGCGCCGACCGACATCGGCGACCAGATGCGTGCCGCGGCCTCGCTGACCCGGGCGGCGGAGTTTGTTGGACTGCAACAGGTCGCCGTGCTGCGGGCCGTGGAGAGCGGGCAGCTGACCCCTGCCGCGTCGCAGGAGTTCACGGCCGCGCGGACGGGCTACGCCGAGGCGGAGCTCACCTTCGGCGCCCTGGCCGCGCCGCTCTGGCGGCAGTGGCTGGAGCAGGCGCTGACCGGCGGCGAGATGATAGCCGCGCAGCGCTCGGAGGACAACGCCGCGAGGCTGCAGCCCGGTGACCGGGTTGAAGTAGATCATGCCCTGTGGACCACCTCGACGACCACCCGGCTCAAGCGACTGCGCGAGGTCGAGCAGCGGGTCGACGCGGAGATCACGGACAAGGTCACGCGCCTGCGCGATGACCAGGTGATACTCGCCGCCATCCAGTCCGGTGCCGTGGTCGCGATCGTCTGCGTGCTGCTGGCCCTGGCGATCTGGCTCGGCCGGCCGATGATTCGCGGGTTGCGCCAGCTTCGCGATGCCGCGCACCAGGTCGCCTATTTCCAGCTCCCGTCGGCCGTCGACAAGCTGCGGGACCATACCACCCTCGGGGAGCTGACCCCACGGCAGTTCGCGGACAGGATGCCCGCGCCGGTCCCGATACGTGGCCGAGACGAGCTGTCGGAAGTGGCGTCGGCGTTCAACTCGGTGCACCGGGCGGCTGTCCGGGTCGCGGCCGAGCAGGCGATGATGCGGGTCGGCATCGCCGCGATGCTGGTCAACCTGGCCCGCCGCGGCATGGGGCTGGCCGACCGGCTCACGGCGGAACTCGACCGGGTCGAGCGCGACGAGCGTGACCCCGACCGGCTCGCGGTGCTGTTCCGCCTCGACCTGCTGACCACGCTGCTGCGCCGGACCAACCACAGCCTGCTGGTGCTTGGCGGCGACGCGTCCGCCCGGGCCCGCTCCTCCGATGAGCCGCTGTCCTCGGTCGTGCGTGCCGCCCAGGGGCAGATCGAGCAGTACGACCGCGTGGAGCTGGCTGCCATCGACGACGTGACCATACAGGCCAAGGCCGTGGATGACGTCGCCAAGCTGCTGGCGGAGCTGATGGACAACGCATGCCGTTACGCCCCACCGCTGCGGGCGCATGACGGGCTGCCGCGCCCCGACGTCGTGGTGTTCGCCCGCCTCCTGGGCGATCGCGTGATCATCCAGGTGATCGATGAGGGCGTCGGCATCGACCGGGAACGGTTGCAGGAGTTCAATCAGCGCATCTCGGGCCGGCCCCAGCTGGATCTGGCCGCCGTCCGGGCGATGGGACTGACCGTGGTCGCGGAGTTGGCCGCACGCCATGGCATCGCCGTGTATCTGCGCCCGGGGTCGATCCGCGGCACGGTCGCCGAGGTCACTTTGCCCTCCAGTCTGTTCAGCCTGGGGACGCCGGCCATCGGCGCCGGCCCGGCGGCCACGACCAAGACGGCCTTCAGCCGATCGGCCACCGCCGTTGCGGCGGCGCCGCTGTTCCAGCCGGTCAATAGCCAGCCGGTCGGGGCGCACGCGGCACCGGTCGAGCGGACCGCTCTGACGGGCTTCACCCCCAGGCCCACTCAGGTTTCCCCGATGGACGACACGATCGAGCTGCCCATCTTTGACCAGGTTGCCTCGAAGTGGTTCTCCCCGTCGTCTGCTAACACCACGCACAACGGGCCTAGCACGCCCAACGGGCACGGCCCGGCTCACGCCGCGACCGGTTGGGAGACCCCGGCCGACTCCGGCTGGCAGGCCGCGAAGAAGGCGGCCGAGCCGCAAAGCGCCGGCACCACATCATCCGGCCTACCCAAGCGGGTCCCGAAGGCACAACTGGTACCCGGCTCCGTGGAGAAATCGCCGTCGGAGACGGAGCGGCCGCGACCGATCGTCGAATACCGCGACCCGGCCACGGCAGGGGCGACGCTGGCCGCGTATGCCCGAGGGCTTACCCGCAGTCGCCTGGGCCGGCCACATGGACTTTCCACCGCCGCAAACGACAACCAAGGAGCGTCCGCGTGAGCATGACCAACCCCGAGCTTGACTTCCTGCTCGATGACTTCGTCAACCGCGTGCCCTACGTGGCCAACATCATCGCGGTCTCAGCCGACGGGTTGTTGATCGCGCGTAACTCCAATCTGCCCAAGGATTCCGCGGACCCACTGGCGGCTGTCGCCTCGGGTCTGGGCAGCCTTCTGCGTGGCGCGGCCCAGCATCTGCAGGCCGGCACGGTGGTGTCGAACCTGACCGAGTTAGAGGGCGGGCTCATGTTCACCATGTCGGTGTCGTCGGGCGCGTCGTTGCTGGCGCTCGCCTCGCACGAGTGCGACATCGGCCAGGTCGCCCACGAGTTGGCGGATCTCATCAACAAGGTGGGGCCGGCCCTGACCCCGTTGCAACGCTATGACCGCCTGGCCGTCCAGGTCGGGAGCCGTTAGGAAAGGGAGTGCACCACCGTGTCACCCGCTACACGTCAAGTCACTTCCCATGGACCCCGGCCGCAGGATGACCGGATACCCATCAAGATCGTGATCTCCGGTGGATTCGGCGTCGGCAAGACCACCATGGTCGGCTCGGTCTCGGAGATAGATCCCGTCGTCACCGAGGGCGCGATGACCTCGGCCAGCTACGGTGTCGACGACACAGGCCTGGTGCCGCACAAGGTGGCGACCACCGTCGCCATGGACTTCGGCCGTATCACCATCGACGAACAGGTGGTGCTCTATCTGTTCGGTACCCCTGGGCAGCAACGGTTCTGGTTCATGTGGGACAGCATCTGCCACGGCGCCCTCGGTGCCGTGGTCCTGGCCGACGTCCG
>JBIOYB010000452.1:0-24102 GCA_044869915.1 Allorhizocola sp. | reverse complement strand
CCCCGCGGCTGTGGCTCACTGTTGCATGAGGCGTTCGAAGAAGAACTCGTGCTTGAGATACGAGGTGTCGTATTCGTGGCCGGGATAGGGCGGGATGAGTTGGGCGGCCTGAAACAGGCGCCAGCCGTCCAGGAGCGCGGCCAGGCCGGTCGCGTATGGTGGCTCGTCGCTGTCGCCCGTGGTCGGGCTGCTCTGGCCGGTGCCGTCGTAGCGGGCCCAGCCGATCACGGCCGAGTCCAGTGCGGAGGTGGACAAGTAGAGCACCAAAACCTGCTGCCTCATGCGGCGCTCCGTGCGGTCGGCCGGTTGCTCACGCGGGTCACCCAGTATTGGATGTCGAAGGAGTCGTCGCCGGTCAGCGCGCGCCACAGCCGGACCCGGTTGTAGACCTCCAGGCGCGCGGAGGCGTGCTCGTACCAAGGAAAAGAAGTGCTCAGCTCTTCGGCGATCCGCGGGTCTTCCAGGTCTTCGGTGTCCCACAGCCTCACCTGGCGCACCGTGGGGTTGAACCGGATTTTGAACATGTACCGCAGAGTGTCGCTGTCGTTGCGCCGCCCACCGTGCCACAGCCCGTGGTGCAACACCATCACGGTGCCGGCCGGACAGGTGAGCCGGACCTGGCCGCGCAGGTTTTGATAGCGGCCGGTGTCGCTCTCGTTGGTCTGGCGCAGGTGGCTGCCCGGCACGGCGAGGGTGCCGCCCATGTTCGTGGTCACCTCGTGCGGGTAGTACATGAGCTGCACGTCGAAGGCGTCCTGCCGCACGTCGATGATGGCGTCGCCGTGCAACGGTTGCGCGTCGCCGCCGTGCGGTTCGCGGACGTGCACGGCGTGATGGTCCACGGTGGGCGCCGGTCCCACGAGGCTGCGCAGCGCGCCGGCGACCGCGGGGACCTCGACTAGACGACGGGCAAAGGAGCCTTCGGGAAAGGCTTCGTGCAGCGGCGTGCCGTAGGGCACGGCCGGGATGCCTGCGGACAGTACGTCGACGGCCTGCCGATTGAGCTGGTCCGGGACGACGGCGTCCATGCGCAGGTAGCCGTGTGTCACGAAGCGCGCCATCTCGACCGAGGAAAGCAGGTGGCTACTGGTTGACATGCGTCGACACTATGATCAGCCAACCCGCATGTCGTGGGTTGAGGTCAACATGTGCTGGTATATTTTCACCATCGAGCATGTGTTGATCGGGCTTGAAGACCCGCCCCGGGTGGCAAACGTGGGCGTCGGCGTGCACGGGATGATGGGCCTGCGCGACGTGTTCGAGCTGCCCGACCTGTGGCAGTTTCACCTCTACGGTTACGTAGCCGAGCTGACGGTCGATGGCACCACGCATGCGATCCGGCCCGGCCGGGTGAGCCTGATTCCACCCGGTGTCCGCGTGGAATACCGCTACCGTGGCCGATCCGAGCATCTCTACGCCCACTTCGCCGCGCCTCGCACGGGGGTTCAACGCCGTGTGCCGGTGATGCAGGACGCCGGCGCGGAGGCGCGGCTACTGTCGACCCTGCTGCACCGGGCGGTCGCGGCGGACTCGGCGGCGCGGGCGGTGGCCTCGGTGTGGACGGCGCTGTGGCACGTGGCCGAGCTCGGTCCGCAGGAAGGGCAAGGGCGGGGGCATGCCGCGGTGTCGGCCGCCGTCGCGCACATCGAGTCTCACCTGGCCGGCGCGTTGGCCGTGCCGGATATCGCGCGGGCGGCCGGCGTCTCGCACAACCATCTCACCCGGCTGTTTCGCGCCGAGACCGGCCAGACCGTGGTCGCCTACATCAGGCGCCGCCGGCTGGAACGGGCCCGGCATCTGTTGCGAGAGTCCACATTGTCCATCCCGGCGGTCGCGGCGTCTGTGGGCATCGCCGACTTGCAGGCGTTCAACAAGGCGTGCCGGCGCGAGCTGGGCGGCTCACCGCGCGCGGTGAGGGCCGGGCAGACCGCGCGGCGGTGATGCTGCGGCCGTCACGTTGCGGCCGTTGCGGCCGTCACGTTGCGGCGTCACGTTGCGGCCGTTGTGGCCGTCACGTTGCGGCGTCACGTTGCGGTTGTGATCCCGCGGCCGTGAGCGACCGCCTGTGGCCACCGGTGGTGCCGCTCGGACCAGACCCACAGCCGGATTAGGCGTGTAGTGGCGGAACCCTAGGCACTTTCGGCCTCGACCTTACACGTCGGGCCTAGCCAGCGTTGATCCCGGCATCGCCTCGAATCGGTGTCAGGGCAAAGGGTCAGGGGCGCAGGGCATCCCAGTGCCAGGGGAGGGTTGATGGCTCCCACGATGGGTCGGGGCGGAAGTCTGCATAGGACCCGTCGAACGGGAACTCGCCGGCCTCCACGAGTTTTGTCATGCGCAGCCCTTCGGCTCGGATGAGCTCTGCCTCGTCGGCCGTCCAGTACAGCGGGTGGCCGATGCGTTCGGCGAACTCGTCCTCGTCCTTCCAGATCCAGCTTCGGTCGGGCTCGACGCAGATGTCCAGTGCCTGGTCGAGCGCGTCCAGGCCGCCGGGCCAGCGCGTGGCGGGCCGCTCGAGATTGATATACCACCCGAGGAAGGTGCCCGCCGGGTCGAAGAACCACCAGACCGAGTGTGGCTGGGCCGGCGGGGTGAGGATGAGCACGCCGCCACCGCGCCACGTGGTAGGGCTGAGCATCGTCGGCTGGGAAAGCTTTTGTGCCAGCGTGAGTTTGCGCGTGGGCGTGCCGTCGAGCAGTGTGCGGTGCATCAGCATCGATCCGGGTGCGGTCCAGGTCAGCACGCCGCGCGCGTCGTCGCTGATGACCCGCGCGGCCTCGGCGACCGCGATCCTGCCGTTGACGTGGACGTTGCGCCGCACGATGGTCTGGCCCACTTCGAAAGTCATGCCGCGACGTTAGCCAATGTCGGTGCGCGCCGTGTGCTAGTAGCGCTCCACCAGGTGCTCTCGTCCGGCGGGCGGATCGTATGGCTCGGGCCAGTAGTCGGTGATCCGGGTGATGAGGCCGGTCTCGGACAGGTCGAGCCAGACGCACGCGTCCTGCTGCTCACTGCCCACGTGCACGTCGAGCCAGACAGCCGCGTGGCGGCCGTCGGCGACGATGCGGCGGGCCCGCAGGTGCCAGTCTCCGGGATAATCGACGTTGAACTGCAGGAAGGTGGACCTGCCGCGGATGCGCTCGCGGGTCTGCGGCATCTCGTAAACCACATCCTCGGCAAGCAATCCCGTCAGCCGCCCCCAGTCGCGCTGCTCGAGGCTGTCGATGTATTCATGTGCGGCGCGCCGCGTCTCCAATTGTGCATCCACACGGCGGACGCTACGCCCGCCCACCGACATTTTCGCGCGGCGAGACCGGGCGCAGGGCGGTCGCCGCAAACGCGACGAAGGCGGTGAGGACGACGGGGATGATCAGCGCCCACCGCAGGCTGGTGAGCTCCGCGACCGCGCCGATCGCGACGGGCGCGAGCAGGAAGCCGGCGTATCCCATGGCCGCGACCCGGGCGATGGCCTGCCCCGCACGTGCGGGGTCGCGGTCGCCCGCGGCCGAGAACACTTGGGGCGCAATGCAGGCGAGCCCCGCGCCGAGCAGGCCGAAGCCGAGCACGCCGAGGAGGGGATGGGTCGCGACCAGAGCGGTGGCCAGCCCCGCCGACGCGATCGCGGCGCTCGCCCGCACCAGCCGCACCTGCCCGTATCGGGCCGCCAGCCGGTCGCCCGCCAGCCGCCCGCCCATCATCGCGATGGAGAACGCGGCGAACGCCGCGGCCGCGAACCCGGAGGTGCTGCCGAGCTCGTCGCGCAGGTAGACGGTGCTCCAGTCGGCGGCGGTGCCCTCGCCGACCAGGCAGCAGAACGCCAGCACGCCCAGCAGCACGACGCCCGCCGGCCGGCCGGGGATGACACCATCCACTGTGGACGGTGTCATCCCCGGTGGCGTGCGCAGCACCCAGCGCCCGGCCGCGAGCGCGACGACTGCGAGCCCGCCCGCGACGGCGAGGAACGTGGTGCGCGCGCTGAGGTCGTTGGCCGCGAACAGACCGCCGATCGCCGCGCCGAGGAAGCCGCCGATGCTGTAGACGGCGTGGAACGAGGTGATGATGGGCTTGCCCCACGCCCGCTGGACCTCGACGGCGTTGGCGTTCATCGCGATGTTGAGCATGCCGTGGACGGCGCCGAACAGCAGCAGGCTCGCCGCGAGCGCGACCAGGCCACCGGCGAACCCGGGCAGCGCCAGCCCCACGCACTCGGCCACTGCCGCGGGCAGCATGATGCGCGCGCTGCCGCGCCGGTCGACGAGCCGCCCCGCGAGCTGCATGCCGATGATGGCGCCCAGGGCGAACGACAGCAGCCCGATGCTCAGCGTGCCGTCGGTCAGCGCCAGGTCGTGTTTGATGGCGGGGATGCGAGCCGTCCACGCCCCGAGGGCGATGCCAAACAGAAGGAAGATCGCCGACGTGGCGAGGCGGGCACGCAGGAGTGGCGGGGGAGGGGTCACGCGATCATTGTGCGGGGTGGGTCCGACATATTGACGCGCCGCAAAATTTCGAATAGACAGGCAGTCTAACTAACTGTCGCCTGTGGAGGGTAGACCCTCATGAGATATCTTGCCGCCGTGGCGCTAGCCGCGGTTTTGACAGTGACATCCTCGTCCGCCGCATTGGCCGATGCCGACCCCGGACCGATCAGAGTCGACCAGATGGGCTACACCGTTTCCGAGGCCAAATTCGGCTACCTCCTGGCAAATCGACCCGCGCCGGGCACACGCTTCGAGGTGATCGACGAGGGCGGGCGGGTCGTGCTCCGCGGGCGGACCGCCGCGAGCACCGGGCAGTGGAGCGCCGCCTACCCGGCCGTGCACCCGCTGGATTTCACCGATCTTCGCCGGCCGGGGCTCTACCGCCTCCGCGTGCGCGCAGCGGTGTCGCCCGCCTTCAGGATCGTGGCCGGCGGCGGCATGTTCGCCCAGCTCGTCGCCGACAACCTGAACTTCTTCCGGTTTCAGCGGGATGGGGCGCAAGCGAAACTGGCCCCGGCGCACCTGACCGACCGCCAGGCGATCGTGCACCATCAACCCGTCTTCGGCGGCGACGGCGGCGACGTGCCCATCGAGCCGCTGCGCGCGCTGGAGGGCGGCGCACCCGTCGACGTCGAGGGTGGCTGGTTCGACGCCGGCGACTTCGTGAAGTTCACACACGCCAGCGCCTATGCTCTGAGTGAAATGCTTTACACCCAAAGGATTTTTTCTAGTACGGCGCTGGAGCGAGAGACGGCGTTCGGACTGTCCTGGTTGGACAAAATGTGGGACCCGGCCGGGCGCAACCTCTACGTGCAGGTCGGCATCGGCACGGGCAGCGAGCGGTTCGGCTTCCTGGGTGACCACGACGTGTGGCGCCTGCCGGAGGCCGACGACGCGCTGCAGACCGGGCCCGGCGATGAGTGGCAGTACATCAAGTATCGTCCCGTGTTCCCGGCCGGACCGGCGGGCGCTCCGGTGAGCCCCAACCTGGCCGGTCGCGGTTCGGCGGCGTTCGCGCTGGCGGCCCAGATCGCGGCCGACCGCGGTGACCGCGCGACCGCACGCCGCTGGCTCAGCGAGGGCGCGTCGCTGTTCGCCCAGGCCAAGACGACCGATGTCGGCGAGCTTGTGACGGCGTTCCCGCACGCCTACTACCCGGAGGACTCGTGGCAGGACGACATGGAGTTCGGCGCGACCGAGCTCGCGATCGCCGCCCGCAAGCTGCACGACCCGCGGGCACAACACTTCCTGAGCCAGGCCGCGCACTGGGCACGGTCCTATCTGGACAGTGAGGACCAGGACACGCTGAACCTCTACGACACCAGCGCGCTCGCCCACGCCGATCTGGCCCCGCTGGTGCGCGACGCCGACCTGAAGGCCGCGCTCATCGGAGACCTCAAGCGCCAGCTGGACTGGGGCGTTGACGCCGCATCCGAGCACCCGTTCCGGCACGCGGCGGACGTCACCAACTTCGACGCGGCGACGCGCAGCTTCGGCTGGGTCGCGACCGCGCAGCTGTATCGCCGGCTCACCGGCGACCGGTCGTACGACTCATTTGGTACCCAACAAAGGAATTTTGCCTTTGGATCGAACGCCTGGGGCACCTCCCTGATGATCGGCGCGGGGACGACCTTCCCGCAGTGCCCGCAGCACCAGGTGTCCAATCTGGCCGGTCCGGTCCGGGGCGCGGTCGTCAACGGGCCCAACGGCGCCGACAACTTCGAGTTCATCGGCATCCCGGACGGTGCGAACGCGTGCCCGGCGGATGGAGTGAACCGGTTCGCCGCGTTCGACCGTCCGGACGCCCGCTATCTGGATGACGTGCGGGCGTGGCCCAGTTCGGAGCCGGCCATCGACTTCACGTCGACTGCGCTGCTGGCTCTGGCGTTGACCAGCCTCGGTGGGTGAGGTTAAGCATCGGAAGGAAGAACTGGGCGAGAGGGCCGATGGCCAGCGCGTAGAGGATCGTGCCGACACCGACCGTCCCGCCCAGTGCGAAGCCAACGGCGACAACGGAAACCTCGATGACCGTGCGCCATCCGCGCAGCGACCAGCGCCGCTTGGCCAGGCCGGTCATCAGGCCGTCGCGCGGGCCGGGGCCGAGATTGGCCCCGATGTAGAGGCCACTGGCGAAGCCACACAGCACGATCCCGCCGACCATGAAGGCCACTCGCACGGCGAGGTGCGACGGCTGCGGCAGGACACTGTTGACCAGGTCAACGACAAGGCCGATGACCACGATGTTGGACACCGTGCCGATGCCCGGACGCTCCCGCAAAGGTATCCAGCAGAGCAGGACCACCGCGCCCGTGATTATCGCCACGGTACCGATGGAGAGTCCCGTGATCTTGGCAAACCCTTGATGGAACACGTCCCAGGGCTGGTTGCCCAGCCTGGCCTGCAACATGAGGCTCATGCTGACGCCGTAGCAGACCAATCCCAGCAGGAGTTGAGTGAGGCGGAGCGGTAGTCGGTGGGTCAGTGGCATCGGGATTGGCTTGTATCTGGCGCGCATGTCTGCCAGTCTTAAGTCCAATCCAGTTGGCCAAAAGAGCCAATTTGTGGGAGGTGGACCATGACGGCAACCGTGCGTGGCGCCCAACTGGCCCGGCTGCTCGGGCGCTGGCACGCCCTTCCCGCGCGCCGGCGCAGCCCAGACTACGCGGCGCTCGCGGGCGCGGTGCGCGGTCTGCTTGCCGACGGGCGGCTCCCGCTCGGCGTGCGGCTGCCGGCCGAGCGCGAGCTCGCCGACTGCCTGGGCATCTCCCGCACCACCGTGTCCGCGGCATACCGCGAGCTGCGCGAGTCGGGCCACCTGACCAGCCGGCGGGGCGCGGGCAGCTGGACCACCCTGCCCAACGGGCATCGCGTGGCGAGCACCGGGCTGTGGATGTCCGAGGACGACATCGACCTGATCGACCTGAGCTGCGCCGCGCTGGCCGCGCCCGACGAGATCATGGTCGCGGCGGAGAAGGCGCTGGTGGACTTCCCGCGCTATCTGAGCGGCGCCGGATACCACCCGACGGGCATCCTCGAGCTGCGATCGGCGGTCGCCGACCAATACACGGTGCGCGGGCTGCCGACCAGCCCCGAGCAAATCATGATCACCAATGGGGTGCTGCACGCGATCGACCTCGTCATGCGGCTGCTCGTGCCGGTGGGCGCGGGTGTGCTGGTCGAGTCGCCGACCTACCCCAACGCGCTGGCCGCGCTGAGCGCGCGCCGGGCGCGGATCAGCACGCACGGCCTGGACGAGTCGGGGTGGGACGCCGACCTGCTCTTCGGGGCGCTCCTGCAGACGCGGCCGCGCATGGCATACCTCATACCGGAGTTCCAAAATCCGACCGGGCACCTGATGCCGGCCGACCTGCGCGAGCGGCTCGTCGCGACCGCGCAGCGGACAGGCACCGACCTGGTGATCGACGAGTCCTTTGTGGACTTGGCGCTCGACGGGCAGGAGATGCCGCCCGCGGTCGCCTCGTTTGACCGGCACGGCCGCGTGCTCACCGTGGGCGGGCTGAGCAAGCCGTTCTGGGGCGGGCTGCGCATCGGGTGGGTGAGAGCCTCGGCCCCCACGGTCCAACGCCTCGCCGCCGCCCGGGTGGGCGTCGACACCGCCGGTCCGGTGCTCGACCAGCTCGTGGGCGTGCACCTGCTCTCCGTGGCCGACAAGGTGATCGCGGATCGGCGCAGACAGCTTGCGGCGCAACGGGATGCGCTGCTCGAGGCGGTCGCCGAGCACCTGCCCAACTGGCGGGTGACGCGCCCCAGCGGCGGAGTCACGCTGTGGGCCGAGCTCGACGGGCCCGTCTCAAGCGCGCTCGCCCGCGCGGTCGAGTCCATGGGCGTGCGCATCGCGCCCGGCCCGCGCTTCGGCGTGGACGGGACGCTGGAGCGCTTCCTGCGCCTGCCGTTCACCCAGCCGATCCCGGAGCTGCTCGACGGGGTGCGCCGGATCGCCGCCGCCCGCTACGATCTCGACCGCACCGGCAGCCGTCCACAGTGGAGCGAGCCGGAGCTGATCGCGTGAGCATCCGCTGGAGTTACGCTTTCATCGACCGGCCGTCCGGCGGATACGAAGCGGCGCTTGAGTTTTGGTCGGCCGTCACGGGCACCGCGGTCTCGCCGCGCCGCGGCGACCACGGCCAGTTCGCGACGCTCCTGCCGCCCACCGGTGACGCGTGCGTCAAAGTCCAGGCCGTCGGCGGCGACGGCGGCGCGCACATCGACCTGTCCGTCGACGACGTGCCGGGCTACGCGGAGCGCGCCTTCGCCCTGGGCGCCACGGAGGTCTTCGCCGAGCCGGGCCTGTCCGTCATGCGCTCGCCCGCCGGGCAGGCCTTTTGCCTCGTGCGCTGGCACGGCGAGGCGGCACTTCCGCCCAGCAGCGTCGACCAGATGTGCATCGATCTCGCGCCCGACGCGTTCGACGCCGAGGTCGCCTTCTGGTCGGACCTCACCGGATGGGAGTCACGCCCGAGCCCGCTGCCGGAGTTTCACGTCATACAGCAGCCGCCCGGGTTGCCCATCCGGATCCTGTTGCAGCGCTTGGACTCCGACCGCCCGACGGCCGCGCACGTCGACCTCGGCTGCGCCGAGCGCGTCCCCGAGATCCGCGCCCTGCATGAGAGCCACGGCGCTTCCGTTGTGGCGCAAGGAAAATGGTGGGAAGTCATGCGCGACCCGGCGGGCGGTGTCTATTGCCTGACCGGCCGGCAGCCCACGGCACGATGACGCCGATCAGGTCGTCCGCGCGGTAGAAGCCGGTCGTCCGGGAGTCGACGCTGTAGCGGGCGTTGTCGCCCAGCACCACCAGCCGCCCCGCGGGCACGACCCGTTCCGTGACCGGGATGCCCGGCGGCACGGGATCGCCGGGCAGCGCGGCCACGCGCTTGATGCGCCACCGGTCGGCCTTCTCAAGGCCCTCGTGCGGCTCCGGAGCCGCGATCACCACCACGTCCCCGCGCCGCACAGCGCCGAGCCGGATCCGGCGCATCAGCACGCGATCGCCGGGCGCCAGCGCCGGACGCATGCTCTCACCGCGGACGTCGATGATGACCAACCTGCGACACAGCGCGGCGGCGACGATGGTGAGAATCACTGGCTCGCCTGGGCTTGCGCATAGCCCGCTGCCTGCAGCCGAAACAGCCGCGCGTATCCCGAATCCGCCGCCATGAGCTCGTCATGGGTCCCCTGCGCGACGACCCGACCGTCGGCGAGGACCACGATCAGGTCCGCGTCCCGGACGGTGCCGAGCCGGTGCGAGATGAGCAGGCTGGTCGCCCCGCGCCGGTGCGCGCGCAACTCGGTGTGGATGGCGTGCTCGGCCTCCGCGTCAAGCCCCGAGCTGGGCTCATCGAGGATCATCAGGTCCCGGCGGTCGCGCAGGAACGCCCGCGCCAAGGCCAGCCGCTGCCACTGGCCGCCCGACAGCAGGATCCCGGTCTCGGGGTCGTCGTGCTCGCCGGAGTGGAAGAAGGTCCGCGACAGCAGGGTCTCGTAGCCGCGAGCGAGACCACGGATCGTGCCGTCTACGCCCGCTCTGCGGGCAGCCGCCTCGACGCGCCCGGCATCGCCCATCGCCGCCAGGTCGCCCACGCCGATGTTTTCCCGGACGGTCATCTCGTACGACATATAGTCCTGAAACACGGCCGCGATCCGGGCACGCAACCGCTCGACCGGCATGTCGCGCAAATCCGTGCCGTCCCAACGGATCGTGCCTCGGCCGGGGTCGTAAAACCGGCACAGCAGCTTGATCAGCGTGCTCTTGCCGGCTCCGTTGAGCCCCACCAACGCGACCGCCGCCCCGGCCGGAATGGCCAGGCTGACGCCTTCGAGCACCCACGGCCCGTCGTCGGAATAGCGGAACCACACGTCGTCGAGCTCGATGCCGATGCGCAGCGGCGGCACGGGTTTGGGGTCGGCGGGCACTGGCAGGTCCGCGGGCTGCTGCTCGACGAACCGGTAATGGTCAAACATGAGCGCGGCCTGATGCGCGGTCCCGAGCCGCTGCACCATCTCCTGGATCGCCGACTGCGTGGCCGGCACGGCGACGATGAACAGGGCCAGGTCGCCGATGGCCAACCCGCCCCGGGCGGCGGCCGACACGGCCCACGCCAGGCCCGCCGCGGAGATCAGCGCCGTGAGCGTCTGCAGCAGGCCGGTGACGCGCAGCTCCATCCGCAGCTGGCGAGCCTGCTCGCCGTTGGCGTGGGCCAGCTCCCGCAGCATCCGGCCGCGGAACATGCCGGTCAGGCCAAACAGGCGCAGCTCCTTGGCCGCGGGGATGCTCGTGAGCAGGTCGGCGAAGTGCTGCTCCCGGCGGGTGTGCGGGCTGATCCGCCACATCATGCCCGCGCGTGCCCGGCTCAGGCGCGCCTGTACGACCACCGTCGGGACGGCCGCCGCGAGCACGACGACGGCGAGCCACGGCTCGAGGGTGACCAGCGTGCCCAGGAATCCGATCAGCGTGATGGCCGCCTGCACGGTCGCGAGGGAGTCGTCGACGAGGTGGGCCGGCCAGCCGCGGCCCGCCTGTTGGGCCATGTTCAGCCGGTCCCGGAACGCGGGATCCTCCAGTTTGGACAGTCCGGCCAGGCGGCCGACCGCCGCGTACAGCCGATCCATCGCCCGCAACGCGACCGCGCGCGAGATGTGCCCGTGGAGGTATCGTCGCAGCTCCGGCAGCCCGGCCTGGAGGACGCCCAGCGCGCCGAGCGCCACCACCGGCCCGGCGAGGCCGCTCCAGCCGGCCGGTCCCGCGACCCGATCGAAGATGATTTTCGTGTACCAGGCGGCAGCGACCGGGATCACGCCCGTCCCGATCGCGAGCGGCGCATAGATCGCGATGACCCGTGGCGCGGCCCGCCAGGCGAGCAGGGCCGCGGCGGCGAGGTGACCCACGATCCGCCGCGGCCCCAGCGCGCTGACCATTCCGTTGGCCGTGTTGTTGGCCGCGTGGCTGGTCATGCCGCCGCGACCGCCCGGAGGGCACCCGTGCCGGCCCCGGCCGCGACGACGAGACCGTCGCCATCCACCATGCACAGCGTCGGGTATCCGTCCACCCCGAAGGCCTTGGCGATCGGCCCGGGCGGAGCCTCGACGACGATTTCCCCCGTGCCGCGTAGCGCGTCGATGTATTCGGCGGCGTCGTCCCGGTCTCCCACGATGACCGTGAGCACGCGGTGCGGCGCGCCGGACACGAACGACGCGTACTCGGGCAATAGCGCCTTGCACGGCCCGCACCCGGGCGAGAAGAAGCCGATGATGGAGTTTCCTTCAGCGGTGAGGAAGGCGCGATCGATCGGCGTGCCGGTGATGCTCTCACCGCTGATCTCGCCGACGACCGTGCCCGGGGCGATGCCGTCCCGGCCGTGGGCCGACAGCCCTGCCAATGTCTCTGTGTGCTCGCGCAACCGCCGGATCACGCCGACGGTCAGGACGAGGTCCAGCACGACGAGCACGCCGACGATCACGACCGCCGCGGTCAGCACATACATGTGTGCCCCTGCTAACAGACGGGGTAGTAGGGGCAGTCGCCG
The DNA here is from genome assembly GCA_044869915.1 of Allorhizocola sp. Taxonomy (GTDB): domain Bacteria; phylum Actinomycetota; class Actinomycetes; order Mycobacteriales; family Micromonosporaceae; genus Allorhizocola. The sequence continues at coordinate 12,083 of JBIOYB010000452.1, read as the reverse complement.
ACCTGCCACTGGCTGGGGCAGCTCTTGACGCAGTTGCAGTTCTCCGTGCACCAGCGCCGCATGGCCGTGCCGCCCGAGCACTTGCACTCCCAGAAGCCGCCCGAGCATTGGCACGCGCTGGCTTCCTTCTTGGGCACGATGGCGCTGAGCATCCGGTCTCCGAGGCGGTTGATCAGTCCAACCATTCGATCCTCCTCTCAGGCATTCCTTTGGCCCAGCCTGCCGTGCCGGGCTAACGACGGGCTTCGCATCGACTACCCTCACGGTTACGCTCTGTGCCGTGGGGGACCGGGGTACGGGTGGCCCAGTGTGCGTCAGGCTGCTCGGCGTGCCAGAGCTGATCGTCGATGGGCGGTCGCGATCGCTGTCTCCGATGGAGCGCGGGGTGCTCGCGGTCCTGGCCCTCGTGCCGGGGCGCGCGGTCACCGTGGAGAAGCTGATCGATTCGCTGTGGGCCATCCCCACGGCCTCGGCTCGGACCCGGGTGCACGTGCTGATCTCCGCGCTGCGGCGCAAGCTGGCCGACCACGGGGGCGCGGACGTGATCGCCTCGGTGGCCGCCGGTTATCTCCTGCGCCCCGAAGGCGTCGAGGTCGACCTGTGGCGCTTCGACGAACAGGTGGAGCTGGCGGGCCACGCCGTCGCCGACGGCCGCTGGCAGGAGGCCGCCGAGCTGCTGGCGGGCGCGCTCGACCTGTGGCGCGGGCCGGCATTGAGCGGCCTGGACGCGCCGTTCGCCCAGCCCGCGCGGTCCGAATTGGACGAGCGGCGGCTGCGGGCGCTGGACGAGCGCATCGCGTGCGACCTCAAACTCGGCCGGCACGACCGGCTGATCGCCGAGCTGATGGGCCTGGTGGCCGAACACCCGCTGCGCGAACGGCTGCGCGGATACCTGATGGTCGCGCTGGTGCGGACCGGCCGGCACGTGGATGCCCTGGCGCAGTACCGTTCCTACACGACCTACCTCGGCGACGAATGGGGCCTGGAGCCCGGTGCCGGCCTCAGGGATCTGCACACGTCGATCCTGCGCGAAGAGTCCGGCCCGTCCGGTGAGACGATCCCGGCCGCCAGGCCGGTCCGCCCGCCCGTCCCGGCGCAGCTGCCACCCGTGCCGGGCGGATTCGTGGGACGCGACCGCGAGCTTGCCCGGCTCGCGGAGCTGGCCGGCACCGAGCGGCCGCCGCTATTGGTGATCACCGGCGCGGGCGGCGCGGGCAAGACCGCGCTGGCCGTCCGCTTCGCGCACACCGTGGCCTCGCGGTTCGACGGCGGGCAGTTCTATGTGGACCTGCACGGCTGGGCCGACGATCCGCCGCTGCCGGCGATCAGCGCGCTGGGCGCCTTCCTGCGGGCGCTGGGTGTCGCGGGCGATCGCATCCCGGTGGTGACCGAGGAGGCCGCGGCGCTGTTCCGCAGCCACCTGCACGGGCGGCGCGCGCTGCTCCTGCTGGACAACGCGGCATCGCCCGAGCAGGTGCGCCCGCTGCTGCCCGGCGATCCCACGTGCCTGGTGCTGGTGACCAGCCGGGCCAGCCTCGGCGGGCTGGCGGCGACGAACGGCGCGGTCCGGGTCGGCGCCGGTCCACTGTCCGATGTGGAGGCTGTCGAGATCCTCGGCGCCGGGATCCCCGCACCGCGCCGGCAGGCCGAGGGCGCTGCGCTGGCCGAGGTCGCACGGTTGTGCGACGGGCTGCCGCTGGCGCTTCGCATCGCGGGCATCCAGATCACCGACGACCCCGGGCGTCCCGTCGCCGACTTCGCGGAGCGCCTGCGGATGGGCGATCCGCTGTCGCGCCTGGCGATCCCGGGCGACCCCCACGCGGCCGTGGCAAACGCCTTCCGGCTGTCGTATCTGCGGCTCGAGCCGGCCGCGCAGCGCACGTTCCGGGCGCTCGGCGCGGTGCCGGGCGCCGACGTGGCCGTGTCCACGGTGGCGGCGCTCATCGCGAGCGCGGCCGAGGCGTCCATGGACCAGCTGGTGGCCGCCCATCTGGCGCACCGGGCCGGGCCGGAGCGATACGCGCTGCACGACCTGGTCCGCTCCTACGCGACCTCCCTGGCCCGGGAGGACGCAGGCGAGCTGGCCGCCACACGGCTCCGGCTATGGCGGCACCAATTGGCCATGGCCGACGGGGCCGCGGCGCGGCTGTACCCGCACGGGTCCCGGCTGACCTTGCCCGAAGACGTTGACCCACAAGCGTTTCCCGACGCGCGCGGTGCACTGTCGTGGTTGGACTCCGAACGGGCCAACCTCGTCAAGCTCGTCGCCGAGGCCGCCGCGCACCCCGAGGGCCGGCGTTACGCCTGGCTGATCGCCGACCGGATGCGGGTATACCTGTGGCATGCCCACCGAGCCGAAGACTGGCTCAGCATCGCCGGCAGCGCCCGGGCCGCCGCCGAGGCCGCCGGCGACCGGCCGGGCCTGGTCGCGTCGCTGATCAGCCTGAGCTACGCGCACTTCCTGGCCCGCCGGCTCCCGCAGGTGCTCAGCGCCGCGCACCGGGCACAGGCCTTGGCGGGCAAGGACGATCTGGTCGTGGCCGAGCAGACCGGCAACGCCATCGGCAACGTGCACTGGCGCCGCGGCAACCTGCGCCGGGCGGACGCGCACTATCGGCGCGCGCTCGAGGCGGCGCGGGCGGCGGGCCGCCCGGAGGCGGTGCTGCTGATCAGCCTGGGCAACACCTGCCTGGAGGCCGGCCGGCTGCACGAGGCGCGCGAGATCTACGAGCGGGCGTCGGCCGAGGCGGCCCGGACCGGTGCGCACACCATCGAGGCGATCACGCTGGTCAACCTGGCCGTGGCAGAGCGCGAACTGGCCCACCTCACCACGGCCGCACGCCATCTGGACCGGGCGCGTGCGGTCGCGGCCACGGCGGGCCACGACATCGAGAGTTCGCTGCTCACCGAGCTGGCCGGGGTATACCTGCGGGCGGGCCTGCTGGACAAGGCCCTGGATCATGCGGTGCGTGCGCTGCGGCACGCGCGCGACAACGCCAATCAGGAGACGGAAGTCAGCGCCTTGAACATGCTGGGCCAGGTGCGGCGCGAGCGGGGCGAGACCCGGCTCGCACGGGAAGGCCACGGCGAGGCGTGGGCACTGGCCCAGCGGACCGACGACCGCCACGCCGCCACGAACGCGCTCATCGGCTTGGCGGGCGCCATGCCCGAGGCCGGACCGGACGAGGTCCTGTGGCACACCGGCGAGGCTTTGCGCCAGGCCCGGCGGTTTGGCTACCGGACCCTGCAGGGCGATGCGCTCGCCCTGCAGGCGGAGGCCTATCTGGCGGCGGGCCGGCCCAAGCCGGCCCTCACCAGTGCGCACCATGCGCTGGCGCTGAGCCGTCGCACGGGTTACCGCTTCATCGAGGCGAGGGCGGCGCGGGTGGCCCGGCAGGCGCGCACCCTGCTGCACCCGCCTCGATGAGTCACGCGATCTCGGCGACGGCGCCCTCGTACATCTTCTCGATCTGGCCGGAGAAGTTGGCCTCGATGACGCGCCGCTTCAGCTTCAGCGACGGAGTGATCTCGCCGTCCTCGATCGTGAGGTCGCGCGGCAGGATGGTGAACCGCTTGATCGTCTCCCACCGGTTGAGCTTGCCGTTGAGCTCCTTGATGAAGCCCTCGACCAGAGCGTTCGCCTCGGGCGAGGCCACGATGTGTGCGTAGGGCTTGCCGGCCAGCGGCCCGTCGGCGGCCCACGCGGTGATGCCCTCGGGGTCGAGCGCGATGAGCATCGTGCAGTAGTTGCGCGAGTGTCCAATCACGAGCGCCTGCGAGGTGTAGGGGCAGACGGACTTGAAGATGCCCTCGATGTGGCTGGGGGCGATGTATTTGCCGCCGGACGTCTTGACCAGGTCCTTCTTCCGGTCGGTGATTTTGAGGTATCCGGCGGGGTCCAGCTCGCCGATGTCGCCCGTGCGGAAGAAGCCGTCCTCGGTGAACACCGAGGCCGTCTCGTCGGCCAGGTTGTGGTAGCCACGCATGACGGGCGTGCCGCGCAGCAGGATCTCGCCATCCTCGGCGATCTTCACCTCGAGGTCGGCCAGTGCCTCGCCCACTGTGCCGATCTTCAGCTTGCCCGGCCGGTTGACGAAGTTGCCCGCGCTGGTCTCGGTGAGCCCGTAGCCCTCGCTGATGGGTAGCCCCGCCGCCGCGAAGAACTCGGCGATCGGCACGGACAGCGCGGCCGAGCCGGACACCATGTAGCGGATGTTGCCGCCCAGGCGTGCGTGCAGCTTGCTGAACACGAGCTTGTGCGCGATGCCGTACTTGAACTTCAGCCCGCCCGGCACGGGCAGGCCCTTCTGCTCCAGCGCGACCCTCTGCTTGCCCACGCCCACGGCCCAGTTGAAGATCTTCGCCTTGGCGCCACCCGCCGATTGCGCCTGCGTGACGACCCGGTTGTAGACCTTCTCGAAGATGCGGGGGGCGGCGCACATCAGCGTGGGCTGGATGACGCCCAGGTTCTCGACGATCTTGTCGACCCGACCGTCCACATAGGTCGGTACACCCACGTGGATGATGCCGCAGATGAGCGTCTTGCCGAAGGAGTGCGACAGCGGCAGCCACAGGAACTGAAGATCGGTGGGCAGCAGCACGCCGACCGCGCCCTGGGCCACGCCCTCCCACACCCATCCGCCGTGCAGCAGCTCGACGCCCTTGGGGCGGCCCGTGGTCCCGGAGGTATAGATGAGCGTCGCGAGGTTGTCCGGCCCGATGGTCTCCTTGATCGAGTTGATCAGTTCGGGCTTCTCGGCGAGCACCTCGTCTCCGCGCTTTTCCACCTCGGCGAGGGTCAGCTGGGGCGGGCTGGCGTCGGGGTCGGCCTCGCCGTCCATGAGGATGACGTGCGTCAGGCCCGGCACCGGCGCCGCGGCCATCTTGGCGGCCTGCGCCGGGTTTTCGGCGATCAGCACCTTCGAGCCGGAGTCGGCGACGATGAAGCAGGCGTCCTCGGGCTCGGTCGTCGGATAGACCGTTGTCGTGGCCGCGCCGGCGCACATGATGCCCAGGTCAGTGACGATCCAGTCGAGCCGGGTGCTGGCGAGGATGGCCACGCGGTCTTCCTTGCCGACGCCGAGGGTGGTCAGGCCCGCGGCGACTGCCTTGGCTCGAGCGGCGATCTGCGCCCACGTCAGCCACACCGGCTGATCGTCTGGGCCGGGGCCGCCAAACGCTCGCGCGTCGGGAGTCGCGGCGACACGGTGCAGGAACATTTCCGGTATGGACCGGTATGGCAGATCAAGGCTCATCTTCAGGGTCGCCCATTTCAAGTAAGTAACGTGACGGGAAACACATGCAGTGTTACCGAAGAGTACCGCTAGGACAAGGTTTCCTCTGTTCCCTGTTGGCGGCAGCGCAAAGCAAGCTGCCGCCAACGCGGCGGTCGCACAGACCTGTGGACCGCGCACAAACTAGACGCCCAAACGGGCATGACGCAGCCGCTGCACCAATTCGGGCGGCCCGGACAGTTCGACCCGGGCGCGCGCCTGCCGCCCAAAGAGAAACAGCATCAGCTCGCCGGGCGCTCCCGACAGCGTGAGGTCTCCCGGGTCGGGGCCGGTGGAGCCGTATCCAGGCGACTCGATGCGCACTTTTGTCGGGAACCGCCGCAGCGCGAGCCACGCCCGCCCGCGCACCTGTTTGAACAGTGCCTCCGTCAGGTCGTGGGGCAGGTCGCGCGGCTCCCACTCGGGGCCGGCCCGCCGTACGTCCTCGTGGTGCACAAACATTTCGGCCAGGTTGAGCCGCTCGTCGAGCAGGGCATTGGACACCGGGCTCCACCACGGCGGCCGGCGCAGCAGGCCCAGCAGGTCGGCGAATTCTCCGGCGGCGATGGCCCGCTGCACGTGCTCGGTGCGAGTGGCCAGCTGTGGGATCAGGATGCCGGCGGCGGCATCTGGGCGCCGCTCGCGCAGGAGCAGATGGGCAAGGAGGTCACGCACCGTCCACTCGCCACACAGCGTGGGTGCGTCCGGGCCCACGCGCTGCATGAGATCGGCCAGGGCCAACCGTTCGGAGAAGGCGTACCGAGTCATAACGGTGATAGTAGGGGCGAAATTTAGTGTGATCACGCGCACAGTGGAATCCGGGTCGCCTACAGGCGTTGTGTTCGGTAAGGATAGGTAGCCAAGCTAAATACTTACCGCTGGGTTGGGGGAGGACGAGGGGGAGTGTCCGCAGACGGCGACAGACCGCAGATCACGGGGCGGGACGTTTTAGCGCGGGGAGCTCGCGTCATGTGGCGAGCCATCCGCGACGAGCCCCGCATTTTCACGCTTGCTCTACTCGGCAGCCTCCTGTTCGGCGGTCTGGTGATCGGCCAGGCCGTCGTCGTCGGCTGGATCATCGGCGATGTCGTCACCGACGCGTTCCGGGGCGGCAGCGTCCCCGCCGGATCGATGGCACTCGTCGTGGGCGTGCTGCTGGCGATGGGCACGGGCCGGGTCATCGGCATCTTCGGGCGCCGGCTCGGCTCCGGCTACATGATGTTCAATCAGCAGGCGCGCTACCGCATGCGCGTCACCCGGCGATACCTCGAGCTTCCGCTGTCGTGGCACCAGCGCCACGCCACCGGCACGCTGCTGTCCAACGCCAACGCCGACGTGGAGTCGGCGTGGTTCCCGCTTGCCCCGCTGCCGTTCGCCGTCGGCACCGTGTTCATGCTCATCGGCGCGCTCGTGGCGCTGTTCGTCACCGACTGGGCGATGGCCTTGGTCGGCGCGTGCGTCTTCCCGATGCTGTTCGCCGTCAACGTGTTCTTCTCCCGGCGCATGGCACCGCGGGTGGCGCTCGCCCAGCAGAAGCGCGCCGAGGTGAGCGAGATCGCCCATGAGAGCTTCGACGGCGCGCTCGTCGTCAAGACCATGGGGCGCGAGGAGCGCGAGACCGAGCGGTTCGCGGTGCGGGCCAAGGAGTTGCGCGACGCGCTGATCCGGGTCGGGCGGCTGCGCGGGCTGTTTGACCCGCTCGTGGAGTCGCTGCCGTTCGCGGGCACGCTCGCCGCGCTCGTCGTCGGGGCGTTCCGGCTGCGGCAGGGCGCGATCGGGCTCGACGAGCTGGTGTTCGTGACGTTCCTGTTCACCGTGCTGGCCTTCCCCGTGCGCGCGATCGGCTGGGTGCTCGGCGATCTGCCGCGCTCGGTGGCCGGGTGGGAAAGGGTCGAAAAGGTGCTACAGGCCAAGGGCGAGATGCCTTATGGCACAGGCGAGCTGCCGGGTGTCGACGCGGCGCGGCTGAGCTTCGAGCGGGTCGACTTCAGTTACGAGGAGGGCCTGCCCGTCCTGCGAGACGTGTCCTTCACCGTCCCCAGTGGACGGACGGTGGCGCTCGTCGGCCCGACCGGTTCGGGCAAGTCGACCGTGGCCATGCTGGCCGCGCGGCTGGTCGACCCGGGCGGGGGGCGGGTGCTGCTCGACGGCGTCGACGTGAGCACGCTGTCGGCTCAGGCGCTGGCCCGGGCGGTCGCGCTCGTGCCGCAGATCGCGTTCGTGTTCGACGACACGGTCGAGGCCAATGTGGCGCTCGACCGGCCGGAGATCGACGAGGGGCGCATCCGCGACGCGCTCATCACCGCGCAGGCCGACACGTTCGTGATGCGCTTGCCCGAGGGCGTCGAGTCGATGCTGGGCGAGCGGGGCACGTCCCTGTCGGGCGGGCAGCGCCAGCGGCTCACCCTCGCGCGGGCGCTGGCGGGCAAGCCCCGGCTGCTGATCCTCGACGACGCGACGAGCGCGGTCGATCCGCGGATCGAGGCGAAGATTCTGGGCTCGCTGCGCGAGTCGGCCGACTCGACCTCCGTGCTCGTGGTGGCCTACCGGCGGGCGACCATCGCCTTGGCCGACGACGTGGTCTACATGGAGCACGGGCGGGTGCTGGCGCACGGCACGCACGAGGAGCTCCTGTCCACTGTGGAGGGTTACCGCAATCTCGTGACGGCATACGAGAAGGCTGAGGCCGAGCGGGAGCGCGAGCACGCTTTTGACGACGACGACCTGTCCGAGAGTGCGGTGACGGTGTGACGACCGAGGCGCTGACGCCACCCCAAAACCGGTGGGGGACCTTCAAGCGCGGGCTGGCGCTCTCGCCCGAGCTGCGCGTGGGCCTGGCCGGGACGCTTGTCTTGGCAGTCTTCTCCATGATCGGCAGGGCGATCGTGCCCATCGCCGTGCAGCAGGGCATCGACAAGGGCATCGCCGCGCCGGGCGGTCCCGACGTGGCGCGCGTGGCCGCCATCGTCGCCGTGACCGTCGCGATCCTTTGCATCACCACCTTGTGCGGATACCTGATGATCCGCCGGCTATATCAGGTCAGCGAGACCGCGCTGGCCAACATCCGGGTCCGCGCGTTCCGGCACATTCACGACCTGTCGATGCTGCACCAGCAGTCCGAGCGGCGCGGCGCGCTCGTGTCGCGAGTCACCAGCGACGTCGACACGATCACCCACTTCATCCAGTGGGGTGGGGTCATCCTGCTGATCAGCGGCGGCCAGCTGGTGGTCACGACCATTGTCATGTTTGTGTACTCGTGGCAGCTCACGCTCGTCGTGTTGGCCGCGTTCGTCCCGGCCGTGCTGGTCATCAAGTTCTTCCAGAAGCGCCTCGCGAGCGTCTACGCCGAGAGCCGCCGCCGCATCGGCGTGATGCTCGCGGCGGTGTCGGAGTCGGTCGTGGGCGCGCCGGTGATCCGGGCATACGGCGTGTCCGGGCGGACGGCCAAAAAGCTCGACAAGACGATCCACGACTATGCCGACGCACAGCGCAAAGGCCTGTTCACCAGCGTGATGAGCTTCTCGACCGGCGAGATCGCGGCCGCCATGGCGCTCGCGGCGGTGGTCCTGGTCGGCGCGCAGCTAGGCGCCGGCGGGTCGCTGACCCTGGGCCAGCTCACGGCGTTCCTGTTCCTGGTCACGCTGTTCATCCAGCCCGTGCAGATCGCGACCGAGGTGCTCAACGAGGCCCAAAACGCCATCTCCGGGTGGCGGCGTGTGCTCGACGTGCTCGACATCAAGCCCGACGTGGCCGACCCGGCCGACGACGGCGTCGAGCTGCCGGCGGGCCCGCTGGACCTGCGGTTCGACCACGTGAGCTTCAATTATCCCGACGGGCCGCGCGTGCTCGACGACGTGGACTTGGAGATCGCGGCCAGGACACGGGTGGCGGTGGTCGGCGAGACCGGCAGCGGCAAGACGACGTTCGCCAAGCTGCTGACCCGCCTGATGGATCCCGTCGAGGGGCAGGTCCTGCTGTCCGGGACACCGCTTTCGACCGTGCGGTTCAGTTCGCTGCGCTCGCGGGTGGTGCTCGTCCCGCAGGACGGGTTCCTGTTCGACGAGAGCGTGGCCGAAAATGTGCGCTTCGGCCGGCCCGGCATGGGCGACGAGGAGTTGGAGCTGGCGTTCACCGAGCTCGGGCTGCTCGACTGGGTGCAGGGGCTCAGCCACGGGTTCGCGACCCGGGTCGGCGAGCGCGGCGAGGCGCTCAGCGTCGGCGAGCGGCAACTGGTCGCGCTTGTGCGCGCCTATGTCGCCGACCCGGATCTGCTGGTGCTCGACGAGGCCACCAGCGCGGTCGACCCGGCGACCGAGGTGCGCCTGCAGCGCACGCTTGACGCCGTCACTCGCGGCCGCACCACCGTCGCCATCGCCCACCGCCTCTCGACCGCGCAGTCTGCCGACGAGGTCATCGTGGTGGACAAAGGCGTGATCGTGCAGCGCGGACCGCACGAAAACCTGTTGGCGGACAGAGACTCCGTCTATGCCCGCCTCTACGCCAGCTGGCTCGAGCAGACGCGGTAATTCCGCGCTAAGCGCACGGCTTCGCCCGAACGGAGTTAACCGCGGGAGTCCCGTCGGTCGTCCACATTGGACGAAGCGTGATCGTTGTCACGTGGCGGGCGTGGCTGCCTCGCGGTCGAAGGTCCAGGTCGGCAAATGAGCCGACTTGGTCCAAAAAAAGGATCGTCACGCGAATCGAAGATTGCGTTCACCAAACCCCGGGGGGCGCAAGCGGCGGGCCGCATCAGCCGGAGTGGAGCATACCAAGATTCGCCAACCTGCGCCCGAGATGATTTCGTTCGATGTCGTTGCGGATCCCGTCGTGCGGCCACGCCTCGACCGCCGAGGCGACCGCTTCGGCGGCGGCCTCCTCGGCCCGGTCGAGGTCGCCCGTCCAGTGGGCCAGGCTTGCGAGCAGCGTGGGCCACTGCTCCCGGTACACCCGCGCGACGGCGGCCTCGACCGGCTCGGGCATGCGCGTCAGCCGCGTTCGCGGACGGCCCGGACCTCGACCGAGCCCAGGGACGCGGCCGGGCAGTCCTGCGCGTACTTCAGGGCCGTGTCGAGGTCGGGCGCCTCCTCGATCCAGAATCCGCCGAAGTGTTCGGGCAGCTCGGCGAACGGCCCGTCGGTGAGCAGCACCTCGCCGTCGCGGACGCGCACGGTGGTGGCGGTGTCCGCAGGGTGCGGCGGGTTTTCGACCTCAGCGGGAGTAAAACTCGACGACGAGCTGCTCCTCGCAGATCACGGGGATCTCCGAGCGCTGGGGGTCGCGGATCAGCGTCGTGGTGAGGTGGTCCAGCGACGTGGACAGGTAGGGCGCGGTGACCGCGGGCGCGTGGGCGCCGGCGGCGGCGACCTGAAACGGTGTCGTGCCACGGCTGCGCTCGCGCACGCCGATGCTCTGGTAGGGGCGCACCCGGTACGACGGGATGTCGACCTTGCGTCCGTCGACCGTGATATGGCCGTGCGACACGAACTGGCGCGCCTGGTAGATCGTGCGGGCGATGCCGGCGCGCAGCACGAGCGCGTCGAGCCGGCACTCGAGGTCGACGATCAGCTGCTCACCGTGCCGCTTGGCCTTCTCGAACGCGCGGCGCAACTGCTTTTCACCGATGTTGTACTGGGCGCGCAGCCGCTGCTTCTCGCGCAGCCGCACGGAGTAGTCGGAGACCTTGCGCCGGGCCCGGCCGTGAACGCCGGGCGGGTATGGCCGGCGCTCGAAGTACTTCACGTCCTTGGGCGTGAGGGGGATGCCGAGCGCCCGGGAGAGCTTTGCCTTTGGCCGGGTCTGGTTCATTCTGTTCCTCTCGTGTATAAGTTAGGTCAACCTTAGTTAGGTTAGCCTAACTTATTCACTCGGAGGAGACCTGATGCGGGCGCTGGTGAAAGTCGCGTGGGACGAGAAGCTCTACCGGGTACCGCATGCGATCGACTCGCAAGGACGTCCGCTGCTGCTTTGCCGTTCGGGCGGCGCGCTGGACCGGGCGCTGACCGCGAACGACGCGGTCGTCATCAGCGTGTCGGGGCAGGAGGGCCGGGTCTGGATCTCCGGCTGGGCCGCGCCGGTCGTCGAGCGCGAGGCCGTGCTTGAGTTCGCCGCCGCCAACCCGCATGGCGACCTGCTCGACGTGGGCCGCGGCTACGGGCTCTATCGCATCGACGTGGCCGAGGTGCGCCTGCAGCGCGCGAGCGGCGACGTCGTGGAGATCGACCTCGAGGACTACGTCTCGGCCTTGAGTGGCCCGGTGATGTAGCGCTGGACGTTGGGGCCTACCAACTCGACGACCTGCTCGGGTGGCAGCGACGCGAGCGGCTCGAGCTTGATGATGTAGCGGATCATCGCCAGGCCGGCCATCTGGGTCGCGACCAGCGACACGCGCAGCGGAGCCTCGGCCGGATCCAGGTGGATCTCGGCCGCCACCCGCCGCATGATCTGCGTGATCAGAAACTCGCGCAGCAGTCGGGTCATCCACTCGTTGCTCATCGCGGACCGGATGAGCGCGGCGGCGGCCGTGCCCACGGGCGAGTCCCAGACCCGCACGAAGGTGGCCACGAGCCGCTCGCCCACCTCGTCCTTGCCGCCCGCGACCAGATGTGGGAGCAGCTCGGACGGGTCGAACGGGAACTGCAGCGTCTGCCGGAAAAGCTCTTCCTTGTTGCCGAAGTAGTGATGGATCATCGCCGGGTCGACGTCGGCCTCGGCCGCGATCGCGCGCACCGTCGTGGCGTCGAAACCCTTCTCGGCGAACAACCGGCGCGCGGCGTCCAAAATGGACTCGCGGGTGTCTGGACTGCCGCGCCT
>JBIOYB010000451.1:0-3426 GCA_044869915.1 Allorhizocola sp. | reverse complement strand
TCGTGGTGACGGTGAGGTGGTTGGCCGTCTTGGTGAACGGCTCGTGCAGGATGCGCTTGCGCAGATCGGCCGGGTCGAGACCGAGCTGCTCGGCCGCCTTGTCGAGCTGGCATTCGAGCGCGAAGCGGGGCTGCGGCGTGCCGTGACCGCGCTTGGGCCCGCAAGGCGGCTTGTTGGTGAACACGCGGGCGCCCTCGAACTTGTAGACCGGAATCTTGTAGGTGACCGGGTTGATCACGCCCGTGTAGAACGTCGAGGCCACGCCGTAGGAGCCGTAGGCGCCGCCGTCGAGCCAGGTGCGGATGTGACTGCCGGTGATATCCCCGTCCCGGGTGAACCCCGTCCTGAGCCACATCAGCACCGGGTGACGCCCGCGGTGGATGTAGAAGACCTCCTCGCGCGTGCAGGTGATCTTCACGGGCCGGCCGGTGAGCTGCGAGAGCCGGCAGGCCGCGACCTCGTGGGCGAACGGATCCAGCTTGCCGCCGAAGCCGCCGCCGACCGGCGCGGCGATGACCCGGATGTGGGCGCCCGGCAGGTCGAGGATCTTGGCCAGGAGCCGGTGGACGTAGTGCGGCGTCTGGGTGGACGACCACAGCGTGAGCTTGCCGTCGGCGCCGAACTGGGCGACGGCGGCGTGCTGCTCCATCGGCAGGTGTGTGTTGCCCTCGTAGTAGAAGACGTCCTCGCGCACCAGGTGCGATGCTGCAAACGCCGCCTCCACGTCGCCGAACTGCAGGGCCACGTTCTTGTGGACGTTGGGCCCGTCACCGTACTCGTGGATGCGGACGTCCGGATGGGCCAGCGACTCCTGGATGGACATCAGCGCCGGCAGCGGCTCGTAGTCCACCGCGATGAGCCGGCAGGCCGCGTCGGCCGTCTCCTCGTCCACCGCCGCGACCGCGGCCACCGGGTCGCCCACCATGCGCACCTTCTCGGTGCAGAGGGCCTCCTCGTCCTGCGACACAGGTAGGATGCCGAACTTCACGCGGGGCAGATCGTGACCGGTGATGACCGCGTAGACGCCGGGCAGCGCCCGCGCGCGCGTGGTGTCGATGCCGCGGATGCGGGCATGCGCGTGGACGCTGCGCAGCAGCTTGCCGTGGGCCAGGCGTGGGAACACGAGGTCGTCGGCGTACCGCGTCTCGCCGGTGACCTTGGCCCAGGCGTCGATCTTCGGCAGCGGCTGGCCGACGACGGTGAACTCGTGCTTGTTCATGCCCGGCCCCCGACCTTCGTCATGCGCAGGGCGGCGAGCTCGACCGCGTCCAGGATCTTCGTGTAACCGGTGCAGCGGCAGAGGTTGCCGGCCAGGGCCTCGCGAATGTGCCCGCGGGTGGGCTGCGGATCGTCGGCCAGCAGGGCCTGTGCGGTGAGCAGGATGCCGGGCGTGCAGTAGCCGCACTGGGCGGCGCCCAGCTCGGCGAACGCCTGCTGGAGCGGATGCAGTTCGGCCCCCCGCGCCAGGCCCTCCACCGTGGTGATGGCCGAGGCCTGCAGCTCGGCCGGCAGCGCCAGGCAAGACAGCACCGGCGCGCCGTCCACGAGCACCGTGCAAGTACCGCACTCCCCCAGCTCGCAGCCGTGCTTGGTGCCGATCAGCCCGAGGTCCTCGCGGAGCACCTCGAGCAGGGTCTTGTGCACGGGGACGAGGAGCTCGTGGCTCTCGCCGTTCACGGTCAAGTTGATGCGCGTCTTCATGACTGCCCGTCGGGCCGAAGTTAATTCTGGATGAAGCTCAGTTAAAAAATACTGAACAGGGTCGCCGGTGTCAAGGCCGCCTCTGCTATCATCCGGGTGGCCGACGGGACGGACGACCGACGGGATCGAAGGAGAGGCGAACCGCCATGCCCTATGCGCGGGCGACCGACGGCGTCAAGCTCTACTACGAGGAGCACGGCCGGACCGGCACGCCCCTGGTGCTCGCCTACGGGATCGGCGGCAACACCGACATGTGGGACGTCAACGTGGCGGCGCTGTCGGCCGCCCACCGGCTGGTCCTGTGGGAGCCGCGCGGGCACGCGCGCTCGGACAGCCCCGAGGACCCCGCCCAGGTGTCGTTCGCGCGGTGGGCCCTCGACCTCCGGGACGTCCTCGACCACCTGCGCATCCGGCGCGCGCACGTGGGGGGCCTGAGCCTCGGCGCCGGCATCGCCACCCGCTTCACATTGCGTTTTCCCGGTCGGGTCCGCTCGTTGCTCATCACCAACTCGTCGTCGGCCAGCGGGCTGCCGCTCTCCGTGGACAACCTGGTCCTACGCACGCAGTCGATCAAGATCACGCTGGAGCAGGGCATGGACGCCATGGCCGAGTTCGCGATGCGCGCCAACCCCAACCTGGTCGAGCCGCTGCGCATCGACCCCGGGGCGCGGGCGGAGTTCTACGAGGAGTATCGGCGTCTCACCCCGATCGGCTATGCCAACGCGCTCCGCGCGCTACTGGCCATGGACCACATCACCGCGGAGCTGCCGCGGATCAGGGTGCCGGTCCTGCTCATCGGCGGCGATCGGGATCCGTCGCTGGCGCCGATGAAGGTCATCCATCGGAAGGTCCGCGGCTCGAAGCTGGTCGTCCTCTCGCCCGCCAGTCACTTCGCCAACCGGGACCAGCCCGACGCGTGGAATCGGGCGGCGCTGCAGTTCCTGGCGCGCGCGGACCGCGGGCGCCACTCCGCCTGAGCGACCCGTCGCGGTCACCGACGCAAGAACTGGCCGGCACCCGTCATGGTTTGCGTGATCAGTTCTCGGCCACTCGCCCGTGGTCGCGTGCTCCGCCGGCGTAACGGACTGATATTGCGCTCGGCCCACCTCGCGCCCCGCCTGGCACCAAAGATGCTCGATATCCATACTGGCTGTCGCATCCGGGGGCGGGGATGACCTATGGCAGGTACGGGCCGATCGTTCCTCGTGGCGAGCGTCCTCGCCGCGCTGCTCGCCCCGAGCGTGGCATTCAGCGACGCCGCGGTAGCCTCGGGCGGGACCACCGAGCCGCCGTCGACGCTGGCGGGATCGCCGACCGCGTTCGCCGAGCGTCTCGCAGCATCCAACCGGCCGACCGCCGGCGCGCGGTCCGGTGACTCCTTGCAGGACGCGCTCGAGCTGATCGTCCTGGCCGCCGTCTGCGCTCTCGCGGTGGCCCTCTACTCGTCGGCGTCGGCGGAGCGCGACCGCACCCCCTCGGCGCGCTGGCGCCGCCGACGCTGACGCGGGCGGGAGGCGGGCCGGGCCTCCTCCCGCCGTTTCACTGGCTACTTCTTGGAGGCGTCGTAGATTTCGCCGAAGTTCACCCACCGCTCGCCGTCGAACTTGGCCAGTTGCTCCTGCTCGATCGGATAGAAGTCGGTCGGGCTGGTGTTGACCTTGATCCCGGGCAAGAGCATGGGCAGCGACAGGTCCTTGATGCTGGCCGCCTGCTTCATGACGTTGG
>JBIOYB010000450.1:0-27962 GCA_044869915.1 Allorhizocola sp. | reverse complement strand
GTAGGCGCGGCGGGCGGCGCGATGCAGCGCCGTCCGTGCCGCCGGTGCGTACGGCGCCGGGTCCATGCCGATGGTGCGGCTGATCTCATGGGCCGCCCAGCGGTGGTTGGCGATCACCTCGGCGAGGTCGTTGGCACGATCGTCCAAAAGCGACTCGAGCCAGTCGGCCGTGTGCGAGTGGTGCGTGACCCGCTGCGCCCGGGGAAGGCGCTGGTAGCAGACATCGCGCACGAGCACATGGCGGAAGCCATACTCCACCTGGCCGGCCATCGCCGACCCCGGCTGCTCGGTGACGAGATCGCGCTGCTGCAGGCGCTGCAGCGAGCGGTTGACCACATCGACCGTCATGCCCAGCACGGCCGCGACCGCGTTGGGCCAGAAGTGGATGCCCACGACCGCCGCAGCCTGCAGCACGGCCCGGTCGGTCTGGTCGAGCAGATCGATGCGGTTGGAGATGACCGCCTGCACGGTCAGCGGCATCTGCGCGCGGTCGGGATCGCTGAGCGTCCAGGTGTCGCCGACCGGGCGCAGCTCGCCCTTTTCCACCAGCATGCGCACGAACTCGTGCGCATAAAGCGGATTGCCGCCCGCGAGCTCGACCAGCGGCTTGATGCTCTCCTCAGGGAACACGGCCTGGCCGAACATGAGCTCGTAGAGCGTGCCGATGTGCTCGTCGGGCATCGGCCCGAGCGACATGGACACGGCCCCGGTGACCGCGCTTGTCCAATCCGGACGGCGCTCGCGCAGCTCGGGCCGGGCGGTCGCGATGATCAGGAGCGGCACGCCCGGGCCCAGGCTGCCGAGCATCTCCACCAGGCGCAGCATCTTCTGATCGGCCCAGTGCATGTCCTCGAACACGAGCACGGTCGGCCCGGCCGACGCCATCGTGATGAGGAAGCGCCGCCACGCCTGCTCGTGCTCCTCCGGCTTGAGCCCGGCGGCGGGCAGACCGACGAGCGGCCCCAGCGCCTCGGTGAGCCGGGCCGCCTCCTGCGGTGACGTGATCGCCTGCAGCGCGCTGTCCAATCTAGACTTCACGGTGGCGTGGTCGTCGGTGTCGAGGATGCCGAGCTCGGCCTTCACGATCTCGGCGAGGGCGGCGTAGGTGACGTTTTCCCCGAAGGGCGGGCAGTGGCCGATGCGCCACTTCACCTTGCCGTCGTGCCTGCGGCGGGCATAGCGGGCGAGCTCGCGCAGCAGGCGGCTCTTGCCGATGCCGGCCGGCCCGAAGATCGTGATCAGCTGCGTGCGGTTGTCGTGAATCGTCCGGTGCAGTGCGGTGATCAGCAGGCCGTGCTCATGCTCCCGGTTGACCATCGGGGTGGACTCGTCGCGGTGCCTGCGATGCAGGCGCGCGGAGATGGCGAGGAACAGCCGGCGCGGCGTGCTGCGGCCGCGCAGGGTCAGCGAGGGCTGCTCGACATATTCGATCTCGTGCTGGGTGGCGGTGGCGGTCACGTCGCACACCAGCACGCCCCCCTCGGGGGAGACGGTCTGCATCCGCGAGGCCGTGATCACCACGTCGCCGGAGGCCATCGCCTGACCCCCGTCGTGCATGGCGGCGAGGTCGACCAGGGCCTCGCCCGTGGCGATGCCCACGCGGAACGTGGCGAACTGGCCGAGCCGGCCGTGGCTGAGCACCCGCTGCGCCTCAAGGCCCGCCCGCACGGCCCGCAGCGCGTCATCCTCGGTCGCGATGGGCGCGCCGAACACGGCCATCACGGCGTCGCCGATGTATTTCTCGAGAATGCCGCCGTATTGGTGAACCACGTCTCGTACCGTGACGAAGTATTCCCTTTGCACCGTGCGAACCTGCTCCGGATCGGCCAGCTCGGAGAAGGAGGTGAATCCAGCCATGTCTATAAATAGGACGCTGATCCGCCGCCGATCCTCGTTGTTGACCGTGACCGGCGCGGAGCCGACCGGTTGCCCACACGAGGTGCAAAAGGCCGTGTCGGACGGAAGCGACCGTCCACAATGGAGACAGTCTTGCGTCAACGCGGAACCGCAGCCGCCACAGAACCTGTCGTCTGGCCCGGCCACACGCGCGCATTTCGTGCAGGTAGGGTTGCTCACATCTCCACCAGGTCGTTCTGGGGATTCAGTATCTCCTACCGAGGGGCATCCCTGTACATCGGCCGTGCCGCTGTAGCTAAGCCGACAAGGGCCTTCTCATACACGTCCACCCGGCTAGAGTTTCGGGGCACTGATCGCCATCTGACCATGGAGGGCACGCGCGATGTTGGTGCGGCTGGCAACCGCCTGGATCGACCCAGCGGGGGTGGTCCACGGCGTTGGTGAGCATATCGACGTCGACGCGGTGACCCTCGCTGAACTCGAAGAACAAGGAGTTGTGGAAACTATGACCGAACCGCAGGAGAAGGAAATCCTGACCGTTACCGAGCCGGATGACGACGACGGCGACCGTCACGGCCCCGACGGCGAGCCCACGGGCGGCGACGGCGACCGTCACGGCCCCGACGGCGAGACCACCGGCGGCGGCGGAAACTGAGCTGAGTTTCCAGCAGCGGGTGTGCCCGAGCTCGCCCCTCCACGGACCTTGCACCGCCGTGGAAGGGGCGGCTGTGAGCGCGACGCTCCGGTTCGCTTCGCGGTCGGCCACACCCGCGCACAAGCACGGCTTCGCCGTGAGTTTTCCGCACGGGTGAGTTGGGCGGGGTTTGCGGAGCGTCCCGAGCTGGGCCGGGGTTTGTGAGGCGCCGGGGGTGGGCCGTGCAATTGCCGCGGGCTCGAAGCGTGTGCTTCGAGCCCGCGATTGTTTATGTGGCGCTTGGCTATCCGGCCCTCACCGGTCGGTCATGCCGGCCCGGCGGCGCAGGGCGGGCACGTCCATCACGACGATGCGCCGGCCCTCGGTGCGCAGCCAGCCGCGGCTGGCAAACGAGCCGATGGCCTGGTTGACGCTTTGCCGCGAGCCGCCCGCCATCTCCGCGAGCTGGCTCTGGTTCAACTCAATAGTGATCATCGGGGCTTGGCTCTCGCCCGCGAGCCGCACCAGCGTCTTGGCCACCCGTCCGGGCAGGTCGAGGAACACGTGGTCGGCGTTTTGCTCGGTCAGGCGCCGGATCAGCGCGCCGAGGGAGCGCATGACCGCGTCCAGGATGCGCGGGTTGGAGTGGATGAGCTCCATGAACGCGCCTCGCGACAGCGACAGCGCGGAGCAGTCCTCGAGCGCCTCGGCCGAAAGCGACCGGGCCGAACCGTCCAACAGCGACACCTCGCCGAGCACCTCCGGCGGCCGCATCACGCTGAGCACGGCCCGCTCACCAGTGGGCGAGGTGCGGAAGACCGCGACCGATCCGCGTTTTAAGACGATCAAGGATTCGCCTGGATCGTTCTCGACGAACAGTAACTGCCCCTTGCGGAATTGGCGTGGCACGGCCGCCGCGATCACCCGTTGTCTGATCTCGGGCTCCAGCCCAGCGAACAAATCCACCCCGGTCAGCGCGTCCGCCGGCTCTGGATTGCGAATCTCCACCGCCATCCCTTTCGTGCATTGAATCCCCACAACGCCAGTCAGATCATTGCTTGACCTGGTAGTCGGCGTCTACCCCTGCGCATTGCGATCGCGTCACCGCCGCCACATCCTACGGGCGGCGAGGTCACGGCGATCGTGCCATAATCCGCAGGCGATGGCTGACGATACGTGTGTATGCCACCGTGCACCTCATGGCACCTTCGGCCGGACGTATGCTCTCGCCTGACCGGTGGGTTGAATTCGGTCACCTGGACGGTCAACCGGGCAAAACCGGATTACGCAGCGGAGTCGGCGTCACACGCACAGCGACGAAGGCGAGTCGCGATGGCCGCCTCGCTCGGGTATTGACCAAATTCACCCATCCGTGGGCATCGAGCTCGGTGTCCGCTATCCGGCTGAGCGCCGGAGATGGTTGAGCACCAGGGGATCTATTTTTCCGGGTACCAGGCGCTCCTCGAGGTTTTCCACGCCCGCCCAGTCGGCCAGCGCTGTGTCCACATCGGACTCGGTGCCCAACAGCGCGCGCACCTCGTCGGCCAACGCGCCCTCCAGTGGCAGCAGGGTCGCCGGATCGGCCTTGTCAAACAGCAGCGAGTGCACGTCCAGCAGCCGCTCCAGCTCCGCGCACGGGTCGGTGTGGTCGTCGGCGCGCAGGTCGACCACGATGTCGCTCGTGCCGCCATAGCCCCTGCCGGGCTCGACCACGAGCAGGGCCGCGCTCTGCCGGCCGCGCCGGTCGCCGCTCGCCTCGTCGCCCGCGCGCAGCGCGGCCAGCAGCCGGCGCGCCAGTGGAGCGTCCACATCGGACGCGAGCCACGCCTCGCGCATGGCCTCGACGACCTGCGGCCCGGTCAGGATGTTGCCCTGCACGGCGAAGCCGTCGCCGATGAGCCCGCCCGCCCACGCGTGGCAGGCCTCGCCGGTATAGGTGGCGCCGTCGCCGGTCCGGCCCACCACGCCGAGCTGGCGCTGCGCCCGCCCGGGATCGGCAGCCGTCAATCCAGCGACCACGTCGCCGGCGGCCGCGCCGGTGCGCAGTAGCATGAGGCCCTGTGGTCGATAGGCGAGATTTGCGTAGGACTGGGTGGCCAGTGCGCCCACTCCGCCCTCGGCCCCCGGCACCACGGCTCCGACGGCCAGAAACTTGCTCGCCACGGCGACACCGTGGGCAGACCCGTCCGAAGAGCGCGCGACTATCGAGAATGTCATGTGCGCAAAATACTGGAAGAAAGCCGTAATGGCGTATCCCTATTTTTATGATTGCGAATTTATCGAGGATGGAGTGACCATCGATCTGGTCTCGATCGGAGTGGTGGATGAATATGGTCGTGAGTTTTACGCGGTCTCCACCGAATTCGATCCGGCCAAGGCGATTCCGTGGGTCCGCGAAAACGTGCTGACCCTGCTGCCCTCGCCCGCCGACAAGGCGTGGCGCTCGCGGGCGCGCATCCGCGAAGACCTGTTCGAGTTCCTCACTGAGCCGCTGCGGGGGCGGCCGCAGGAGACAATCGAGTTATGGGCGTGGTACGGGGCGTACGACCACGTGGCGTTGTGCCAGCTCTGGGGCGGGATGCCCGCCCTGCCGCGGGCCATCCCTCGCTTCACCAAGGAGCTGCGCCAGCTGTGGGACGACCGGGGCCGCCCGACCCTGCCCGCGCCCGCCAGCGCGCGGCACGACGCGCTCGTCGACGCGCGCCACAACCTGGCCCGATATCGGGCGCTCACGACTAGGTAACAGCGTTGTTGCGATATAGTCCCCAACTGGTCCGACCGGCAACGACGCCGAGCCACCACCGCATCCCCACATTGGGAGGAAAAGCAAAATGCGTATCGGCGTACTTACCGGGGGCGGCGACTGCCCCGGTCTCAACGCGGTCATTCGCGCCGTGGTGCGCAAGGGCGTGGAGGTTTACGGCCACGAATTTGTGGGCTTCAAAGACGGTTGGCGGGGGCCGCTGGAGGGCTTGACCAAGCCGCTCGGCGTGCCGGAGGTCCGTGGCATCCTGCCGCGCGGCGGCACGATCCTGCGCTCGTCGCGCACCAACCCGTTCAAGATCGAGGGTGGCGTCGAGAGGATCAAGATCAACCTGGCCGACCTGGGTGTCGACGCGCTCATCGCCATCGGCGGCGAGGACACGCTCGGCGTGGCCACCAGGCTCGACGAGCTCGGGGTGAAGGTCGTCGGCGTACCGAAGACCATTGATAATGATCTTGGTGCGACGGACCTCACGTTCGGCTTCGACACCGCGGTCAACATCGCGATGGAGGCCATCGACCGGCTGCACACGACCGCCGAGTCGCACCACCGTGCGGTCATCGTCGAGGTCATGGGCCGGCACGCGGGCTGGATCGCGCTGCACTCTGGCCTCGCGGGCGGGGCCAACGTCATCCTGATCCCGGAGCAGAAGTTCGACCTGGAGAAGGTCGTCAAGCATGTGGCGCACCGGTTCGAGCAGCAGTATTCGCCGATCATCGTGATCGCCGAGGGCGCGATGCCCACCGACGGCGACCTGGTGACCCAGACGGGCGGGGTCGACGCGTTCGGCCACGTGCGCCTCGGCGGCATCGGCAACTGGCTGGCCGCACACATCGAGCAGGCCACCGGC
The DNA here is from genome assembly GCA_044869915.1 of Allorhizocola sp. GTDB lineage: Bacteria > Actinomycetota > Actinomycetes > Mycobacteriales > Micromonosporaceae > Allorhizocola. The sequence goes on along the minus strand of JBIOYB010000450.1, from coordinate 21,857 downwards.
AAGGAGGCCCGCTGTGTCGTGCTTGGGCACACGCAGCGCGGCGGCACGCCGACCGCGTTCGACCGCGTGCTGGCGACCCGGTTCGGGCTGCAGGCCATCGACGCCGTGCACGAGGGCGACTGGGGCAAGATGGTCGCGCTGCGCGGCACGGAGATCATCCGTGTGCCGTTGGTCGAAGCCACCAAGGAATTGAAGACGGTGCCCGTGCACCGCTACGCCGAGGCCGAGGTCTTCTTCGGCTGAGATTCTCTGCTCGTGCTAAAGCAACGAGCGGGCAGTGCCGCCCGTTAAGCCGACGTCTCAGCGGGATTAATCTTGAAAGTTCGTTTTCAAGATCAACGAGCTGAAACGCCGGCGGCGGCACTGCAATGCACGAGTCACGAGTTGGGAGGGCGAGATGCACACGATCGCGGTGATCGGCGCCGGGAAGATCGGCGAGGTGCTCCTCTCCGGTCTGATCAAGGCCGGCTGGCCGGTCGACCGGCTCATCGCCACGGCCCGGCGGGCCGAGCGGGCGGAGGCGCTGCGCGAGCGCTACGGCATCCGCGTGCTGGACAACGCGGCCGCCGTGCGAGACGCCGACGTGCTCGCCATCGCGGTCAAGCCGCAGGACGCGGCCGCGCTGATGGCCGAGCTCGGTCCGGCCATTCCGCGCGAAAAGCTCCTCATCTCGCTGTGCGCAGGCCTGCCGACGAGCTTTTTCACCAAGTGGCTCGCCGACGGCACGCCCATCATCCGCGTCATGACCAACACCCCGGCGCTGGTCGACGAGGCGATGACCGCCATCTCGGCCGGGCCGCACGCGACCGCCGAGCACCTGGCGCTGGCCGAGGAGATGTTCAGCCCGCTGGGGCCGACGATCCGGGTGCCCGAGTCGCAGCAGGACGCGGTCACGGCCCTGTCCGGCTCCGGCCCGGCATACTTCTACTTCCTCGTGGAGGCGATGACCGACGCGGGCATCCTGCTCGGGCTGCCGCGCCAAGTGGCGCATGACCTGATCGTGCAGACCGCGATCGGGTCGGCCATCATGCTGCGCGACTCCGGCGAGCACCCGGTCAAGCTGCGCGAGGCGGTGACCTCGCCGGCCGGCACGACCATCTCGGCCATCCGCGAGCTGGAAAACCACGGCGTGCGGGCGGCCCTGCTCGCGGCGCTGGAGGCGGCCCGCGACCGCGCCCGGGAAATCGCCGACCAAAATCTCTGACCCGGCATCAATCTCCAGCCCGGCATCGCGGCGGCCCACTCGCCGCCGTGGCCCGTGCCGCCCGCGCGGTGCCCGCGCGGTGCCCGTGCCGCCCGTGCGGTGCCCGTGCCGCCCGTGGCGTGCCGTGGCCCCGTGCCGCCCTGCCGCCCGTGGCGTGCCGTGGCGCCGTGGCCGTGGCGCCCGTCGCGCGGCGGGTCATGCCGTCCCGCCGCCGGGGGCCCATGGCGGTGTGAAAGATGGCCACGATCGGCACGGCGCCGGGCCATAAAGCGGCCTGCTACCTGGCTCTTTACTCATTCATGCGACAAGGGGTTCCGGGTCGTTCACGGCGCGTCATACCCTGTTTTCAGGGAGTTTTGTCCGATTCCACTTTGGAGGAGTCATGCGACGCGCTGCCACCGTCCTAGGGACCACGCTCGCTCTGCTCGCGATCTCGGCACCGGCCGCCGCCTACGCGCACGACCGAGTGACCAATCCGCTCCTGCACGCCGTGCTCGACGTGCTCACCCTCGCGGTGGTGACCGCTCCCGTCTGGACGGTGTTCAGCTGGACGCGTGGCCGCCGCTCGCTGTGGCTGGCGGCGCTCGTCGCCCTGGTCCAGATCCCCGCCGCGGTGATGGCCTTCGTGCCGATCGCCGACCCCGCCCTGCACACCATCGTGCTCGTGACGAGCCTCGCGCTCACCGCATCCTCGATCGTCTACGTCCGCCGAGAGGCGCGGGCCGCGGAGCAACTCGCACGCACTGTGGCCCGCTAGAAGAATCCGCTGTCGGTCGTGTGCGAGTGAGGGGCGCGGACGGCCGGCGGCGGGACCAGACCCGCCAGCCCCACTACTTCCCCAAAAACTTCGCATGACTTCCCCACATAACGGGGCATGTGGCGAGCGAAGCGCCCGGCCCCTACAACGCCCGACCCGGTCAGCCAGCCTCCGCACCGGGTCGGGCGAACTATGTGGGGTAAGACCTGAGGGTTATGGGGCGGGGTCGGTCCCTAGCCCGCGGGCGGACGACCCGCACGGGCATCGTCCATAGCGTCCGGTGCATGTCGTACTACTACCTCACCGCCATCCTTACGGCGGCAAGCAGTGCCGGGCTGTCGATGGCACTGGGCTATCCCGAAGTCCTGCTTGATCCGCCGTCGTTCGGGGACTCGCTCATGGGTGCGGGCGCGATCGCCGGGTTCGCCGGCCTGTTCGCGTCCGGCGTGGCGCTGGTATTGCTGGCGCGCAACGACTCCCGGCCGCTTCGCCGTCGCACCGGCGTGGCGGCCGGGTTGTGCGTGGCGGCCGGCGCCATGCTGGGGCTGACCCCGCTGTCCGGGCCGGCGTTTGCGGCAGGGGCGATCGTGGCCCCGCTGCTGCAAGCGTTGTGGACCCTGCAGGTGTCCCGCCGTCCGCTGGCCGTGCTGGCGGCGCTCGGTCTCGCGGTCACTGCCGCCCGCTCGGTGGTCTGGGCGGTCAACGCGGCCGCGCCCCTGGACGGCGGCTTCCACATCACGTCCGCGGTGCTGACGGTCGTGGCCCTGCCGGGGCAGCCGCTGTGGGCCGCCTGGCTGATCTGGGCCGCGGGCAGGCGATGGAGAAATGCCCTGTTGGCCGCCGGGCTTGTTGCGGTGCAAGCTTTTTTGATCATTGTCGGTACGCCGACGCCCGCGACCACCGATATGCCCGCCGTGCCAAGCGCTGCCGGGCAGCTGCGCTACGTCGTGAGTCTCGCGCTGCGCGAGCAGTTCGCGTTGCCGGCCACCTATGAGGAACTGCTCGCCGAGCGGGCACGCCGGGCCGCGGCGCCGGTGGAGGCGCCCGCCGGCACGACCCTCGAGCGCGTGGACGCCGGAGGCGTACCGGCAGAAAAATACGCGCCACGGGAGCCGCAGCCGATCGGGTCATCCTCAACCTGCCAGGCGGCGGATTCATCCTTCCGCCCAGCGGCAACGCCCGCAGGTCCGCGGCCAACCTCTCGCGGGCGGCCGGGGCGTGCGTGCTCATGGTGCACTACCGGCTCGCGCCCGAACACCCTTTCCCCGCGGCCATGCAGGACGGGGTGAGCGCCTACCGATGGCTGCGCCGGCAAAGCGTGCCGGGCGCGCGCATCGCGATCGTCGGCGACTCGGCGGGAGGCAACTTGACGCTCGCCACCGCACTGTCCTTGCGCGACAGTGGGGACGAGCCGCCGGCCGCGCTGGTCGCGATCTCCGGCATCATGGACTTCACGCTGAGCGCCGGGACCTGGCGCACCAAGGCCTCCGGCGAGGTCATGATCAGGGGTGGCACCGTGGACTTCACCGTCCGCGGCTACACCGGCGGCGTGACCGATCCGCGCGATCCGCTGCTCTCGCCGCTGTATGCGGACGTGCGCGGGCTGCCGCCCACGCTGCTGATGGTGGGCAGCCAGGAGGTCCTGCTCGGCGACGCGATCCGGATGGCCGGCCGGCTGCGGGAGGCGGGCGTGCCCGTGCGGCTGGAGGTCTGGCCGGGCGCGGCGCACTCGTGGTCGGGCGCGCGCAAGGAGACGATGGAGAGCCGGCTGGTCCTGCGCCACATCACCGGGTTCATCGGCGAGCGGCTTTCGTAGCATCATGGGCCGTATGAGAAGGGCCCGCGCCGTCGATGCGTTGCTTGCCGTGGTGCTGTGCGCCTTCCTCGCGCGGGTCACGGCAAGTCTCGGCGGCACGTCCGGTGCGGAGTGGGCGTGGTTCGGCGCGCTGTTCGTGCCTCTGGTGTGGCGCAGGCGCTGGCCCGTGGCGGTGTATTGGACCGTGGTCGTGCTCGCGTTCGCCGCCGCGACCGCGGACGCGATGGGCCCGGCCCCGGTGGTCGTGCCGATGCTGGCGGTCTACACGCTGGCGCGGCACCGGCCCCGGCGCGACGTGTGGCTCGCCATGGCCGCTGCGGTCCCGTTCGTCGCGGGCTGGCTGTGGCACGGCGGGCCGCTATGGGACGCCCTCTCGCTCACGGCGGTGTTTGCCGCGTCCGCGTTGCTGGGCGCCTATCTCCAGACCCGCCGGGCCTATCTCGCCGAGACCGAGCGGGCCCGCCTCGCCCGTGAAGTGCACGACATCGTCGCGCACAACCTCGCGGTCATGGTCGCGCTCGCCGACGGGGCCGTGGCGACCGCGCAGACCGACCCGCCCCGCGCGGCGGACATGATGGGCAAGGTCGCCTCGACCGGGCGGGAGGCGCTGACCGAGATCCGGCACCTGGTCGGGCCGTTGCGCGACGGGCAGCCGGGGTTCGACGACATCGACGGGCTCGTCGCGCAGGTGCGTGCGGCAGGCCTGACAGTCGAAGTCACCCGCGAGGGCACACCCGGCGCGTGGGGCCCCGGTGCGGGCCTGGCCGGGTACCGGATCGTCCAGGAGGCGCTGACGAACACGATGAAACACGCTGGGCCGCAAGCAAAAGCGCACGTGCGGCTGGCATTTGGCCCCGGGCGGGCGGAGATCGAGGTGCGCGACGACGGCGGCAACGGGATCGCGGGCATGCGCGAGCGGGCGGCGGCCTTCGGCGGCGGCGTGGACGCGGGCCCGCTGCCCGGCGGCGGCTGGCGGGTGGCCGCGCACCTGAGGCCCGCGGAGCCGGCGTGACCATCGGGGTGCTGCTCGTCGACGACCAGGCGTTGCTGCGCATGGGTTTTCGTGCCGTGCTCGAGCAGCAGCCCGACATCGAGGTCGTGGGCGAGGCGGGCGACGGCGCGCAGGCCGTGTCGATGACCCGGGCGCTGCGGCCCGATGTCGTACTCATGGACGTGCGCATGCCCGTGATGGACGGGATCGAGGCGACCCGCCTGATCGTCGAGTCCGGTTCGGCCGCGCGGATCCTGGTCCTGACAACTTTCGACCTCGACGAATACGTGTTCGCCGCGCTGCGCGCCGGCGCGAGCGGCTTCCTGCTCAAGGACGCGCTGCCCGCCGACCTGCTCGGGGGCATCCGCGTCGTCGCGTCGGGCGAGGCGGCGGTGGCGCCGAGGGTGACCCGCCGCCTGATCGAAAACTTCTCCCGCCACCTGCCCGGCCCGGCCGGGAGCACGCCGCTCGACCGGCGCCTGGCCGAGCTGACCGACCGCGAGCGCGACGTGCTGGCGGAGCTGGCCAAGGCCCGGTCCAACGGCGAGATCGCGCGGCGGCTGTTCATCGCCGAGGCCACGGTCAAGGTGCACGTTGGACGGATCCTGGCCAAGCTCGGCCTGCGTGACCGGGCGCACGTGGTCGTGTTCGCGTACGAGAACGGCATCGTGCGCCCGGGCACCGACTAGTTGCGCGCCGCCATCCGTCAACGGTCGTGTTCAGGTCGGCGGCGTTCCTGGCGCCACTTTGCGGCGGGGATCACACACCTGACGGAATCGCCATGGCGACAGGAACTCTCACTGTCGTGAGACCTACTTCGAAAATGAGCGCATTTTCGGAGAAGCCGACGCGCGGGCAGCCCACGTGCGCGGGAGTCCAGCCGTCGCCCCACCGGTAGGCGGTCCAGGAGCAGTGCGGCTCATGCCGGTACCCCCAAGACATAAAAAGCTCTTGTCCCGCAAGGCTGTAGACGCCGGCGGTGGCGATGACCGCACCCTCGGCGCGCTCAAAGAATCGGCCGATCAGGCCGGGGACGACCACGCCGTGCAGGTCGATATCGACGATGGTCTTATGGAGCCTATATCTGCAGATGTCGGGTAGCGGACGCACGGATCTCAGGGTACGGAACACGACCGCCAAAGATTCCGAGCGCCGCCGTAGGCTATTGACTATGCGTGAATGGCACGAGGATCCGGTGGCCGTGGGCCGACCGACGACCGACCCCTCAGAGGCCGAGGCCCTGGGCCTGGACAAGTGGCGCGACCTGCCGCGCGCCCAGATGCCGCCCTGGCCCGACTATGCGGAGGTCAAGCAGGTCACCGGTGTCCTGGAGAGCGTGCCCCCGATCGTCGCGCCCTACGAGGTCGACCAGCTACAGACCCGGCTCGCGCAGGTGTGCGAGGGCAAGGCGTTCCTGTTGCAGGGCGGCGACTGCGCCGAGACGTTCGTCGACAATACCGAGACGCACCTGCTGGCCAACGTGCGCACGCTGCTGCAGATGGCCGTCGTGCTGACCTATGGCGCGTCGCTGCCGGTGGTGAAGGTGGCCCGGGTCGCCGGCCAATACACCAAGCCGCGCTCGTCTCCCGTTGACGCGCTTGGTCTTCCGGCCTATCGAGGCGACATGATCAATTCGCTGGAGGCCACGCCCCAGGCGCGCGTCGCCGACCCGCAGCGGATGATCCGTGCCTACGCCAACTCCGCCGCCGCGATGAACATGCTGCGCGCCTACCTCGACGGCGGCATGGCCGACCTGCACGCGCTGCACGATTGGAATAGGGACTTCGTGCGCACCTCGCCCTTTGGGGAGCGTTACGAGGCCATCGCGCGCGAGATCGACCGCGCGCTGGCGTTCATCCGCGCCTGCGGCATGACCGACGAGGAGGCGCTGCGCACGGTCACGCTCTACTGCTCACACGAGGCCCTCGCGATCGAGTATGACCGTGCGCTCACCCGGGTCGTCGAGGGCAACGCCTACGGGCTGTCCGGCCACTTCCTGTGGGTCGGCGAGCGCACGCGCGAGCTCGACGGCGCCCACCTCGACTACATCTCGCGCCTGTCCAACCCGATCGGCGTCAAGCTCGGCCCCGGCACGTCCGCCGACTACGTCAAGCGCCTGTGCGAGATGCTCAACCCGGGCAACGTCCCGGGCCGGCTCACGCTGATCAGCCGCATGGGCAACCAGCTCGTGCGCGACCGGCTTCCCGCGCTGGTCGAGTCGGTGCGCGACACCGGCGCCAAGGTGGTGTGGCAGTGCGATCCCATGCACGGCAACACACACGAGTCGTCCAACGGCTACAAGACCCGCCACTTCGACCGGATCGTCGACGAGGTGTTGGGCTACTTCGAGGTGCACAAGATGCTGGGCACCCACCCGGGCGGCATGCACGTCGAGCTGACCGGCGAGGACGTGACCGAGTGCCTGGGCGGCGCGCAGGCGCTGGTCGACGAGGACCTGCCGGGCCGCTACGAGACGGCGTGCGACCCGCGGCTCAACACCCAGCAGTCGCTGGAGCTCGCGTTCCTGGTGGCGGAGATGCTGCGTGGATGATTTCCTCTCGGACACCGTGACGCGTCCGACGCAAGGCATGCGGGCCGCCATGGCCGAGGCCGAGGTGGGCGATGACGTGTTCGGCGAGGACCCGACGCTCAACGCGCTGCAGGAGCGGGTCGCCGCGATGTTCGGGCACGAGGCGGCGCTGTTCACCCCGTCGGGCACGATGGCCAACCAGGTCGCGCTGCAGACCCTGCTCGCGCCGGGCGACGGCCTGCTGTGCCACTACGACGCGCACATCCTGGCCTATGAGAGCGGTGCGGGCGCGATGTATGGCGGGATCACGACGCGCACGTGGTCCGGGTCGTTCGCGCCCGACCTGATCCGGGAGGCGGGCTACTACCACGCCCCGACGCGGGCGATCGCGATCGAGCAGACGCACAACGTCAACGCCGGCGCGATCACCCCACTGTCCACTTTGGAGGCTGTGCACGCCACGGGCCTGCCCGTGCACTGCGACGGCGCCCGCATCTGGAATGCGGCCGTCGCGACCGGCACACCGCTGGACACCTACGGCCGGCTCTTCACGACCATCTCGGTGTGCCTGTCCAAGGGGCTCGGCGCGCCGGTCGGCTCGCTGGTCATCGGCAGCCACGAGCACATCGGCCGGGCCCGGCTGGTGCGCAAGCGATTGGGCGGCGGCATGCGCCAAGCGGGGATCCTCGCGGCGGCCGGGCTGTACGCGCTGGATCACCACATCGACCGGCTGGCGCTCGACCATGCGCGGGCCGGGCGGATCGCCGAGGCATTCCAGCCGTGGAGCCGCTGGGGCGGCACCAACATCGTCTATCTGGATCTGGAGGTCGAGGCGCGGCCGGTGGCCGAGCAGGCGCTCGCGATGGGCGTGCGGGTGGGTCCCACAGGCCCGCGCACGCTGCGGATGATCACCCATCTGGACGTCGATGACGCGGCCACAGACCGTGCCATCGACGTGCTGAGCAGGATCATCCCTCGGGATGCTCGGTGACGTTTTGTAGGTAGAGCTGCTCACCCAGCTTCTGGATCAGGCCCAGCTGGGTTTCGAGGTAGTCGATGTGGTGCTCCTCGTCGGCCAGGATGTCCTCGAAGAGGTTGGCCGACGTCACATCGCCGATCGAGCGCATGTATTCGATGCCCGTGCGCAGGCGGGCGACGGCCTCCAGCTCGACCTTCATGTCGCACTCGAACTGTTCCTTGACCGTTTCGCCAATGCGTAGCGCGAAAAGCTTCTGATAGTTGGGCAGGCCCTCGAGGAACAGGATCCGGTCGGTCAGCTTCTCGGCATGCTTCATCTCGTCGATGGATTCGTGCCGGGTGTACTTCGCGAGCTTGGTGTAGCCCCAGTTTTCCTGCATCTTGGAGTGCAAGAAGTACTGGTTGATCGCCGTGAGTTCGGCGGTGAGCTGTTCGTTGAGCAGCTCAATGACGCGCTTATCGCCCTGCATAAGGGCAATCTAAGCGCACGGCTTGATCAAGCGCTAACACCTACCAGCGTGTCGGCCGATTCCTCCTCGATCAGGTCGTAGATCCGGTCCAGGCAGCTTCCGCAGCTCGTGCCCGCGCCGCAGGCCTCGCCGACGCTCTCCTCACACCGGGCGCCGGTCTGGATGGCCTTGCGCACCTCGCACTCGCGCACGCGTTGGCAGATACACACAAACAACTTCCGCTGCCTTACCTGAGGGGAGCCTTACCTCAGTAAGGGTGCCCTAAATCGCGGCGGGGCGCAAGCTTCTGAGCAGGGAAATATCCGCTGCGTGTCCCTCGCCCGACTTTCCGCTTGGGGTTTCCACGATGATCGGCACGTCCCGGGTGGCCGGATGGGTGAGCATCTCCTCGAAGGCCGCCAGACCGATCATGCCCTTGCCCACGGTCTCGTGCCGATCCCGCAGCGAACCGCACACGTCCAGGGAATCGTTGGCGTGGATGAGCCTCAGGCGGCCCGGCGGCAGCGCGTCGAGCACGGCCGTCATGCCGCCCGGCGACGCGATGTCGTGCCCGGCCGCCCAGACATGGCACGTGTCCAGGCACACGCCCAGGTTGGGGTGGTCGCGCACGGCGGCGATATAATCGTGCAGGTGCTCCACGCGGGAGGCCAGCGAACGGCCCCCGCCCGCGGTGGGCTCGACGAGCAGCTGGGCGCCGGAGTCGAGCAGCGGCACCAGCACCTGGCGCATGGCCGCCCGATAGTGCTCCGGGTCGACGGCCGAACCGGCGTGAAACACGACACCCCGCGCGCCGATCTCGCCCGCCCGCTGGGCCGCGTGCTTGAGCACCTCGCGGGACTGCACGACCGTCGCCGGGGTCGGCGAGCCGATGTTGATGATCAGCGACGCGTGGATGTAGGCCGGGATCCCGCGGTCGGCGCAGCCCTTCTGGAACGCCTCGTCGGCGGCCGGATCGCCCGGCGGGCACGCGAACCCGCGCGGGTTGCCCACGAACACCTGCAGCGCGGTCGCACCGACATTGTCCACATAAGACAGCGCGGTCTTGGCCGGGACGTGAGCGCCTATTGCCTGCACGTGATCCGAACGATCTGGCCCTGCTGCACCGGCTTGTCGGCCTCCGGGCTCTGCTGTTTGACCGTGCCGAACGTCTGCTCGAAGATGTTGCCGTCGACCTGGACCTGGAAGCCCGCGTTTTGCAGGTGATCCTTGGCCTGCCCGCATGGCCAGTTTGCCAGGTTGGGCATCGCCGACAGGTTGACGTTATTGCTGACCTTGAGCTCGACCGTGCTGCCCTTCTCCGCGCCGGCGCCCCCGACCGGGTTTTGCTCCACGACCTCGCCCCGCGGCTTGGCGCTGTCGGCCACCAGCACCTGCGTCACCTTGAGCCCCAGCCCGGTCAGGGTCTGCTCGGCCTCGGCGAACTGCATGCCCACCACGGGCGGGACCGTGATCGGGAACCGGCCCTTGCTCACCGTGATCTGAATGCTCTGGCCGGGCTTGACCTCCTTGCCGGCCTCGGGATTGGTGGCCATCACGGTGCCCGCCGGCACCGTGTCGCTGAACTGCGCCGGCCCCTCGGTCACGGACAGCTTGAACGGCTCCCCCTGCAGGTCGGCGATGGCGTTGTCCTTGGACTTGCCGACGACGGCGGGCACCAGATAGCGCTCCGGCCCCCGCGACAGCGTCAGGGTGACCGTGCCCCCCTTGATCACACGCCCGCCCGGCGGCGGATTTTGCCCCAGGACCGTGTCCTTGGGCACGTTTTCCCGGAACTCGCCCTTGTCGAAGGAGAGCGTGAGCCCGGCGGCCTCCGCCATCGCGGCCGCCTCACCGCGCGTCTTGGTCTGGAAGTTGGGCGCGGCCTCGTAGCGCCCGAAGCCCAGCCACCACCCGCCGATGAGCAGCAGCAGGACCGCGCCGGCCAGCCCCGCGGCCAGCGCCTTGCGCCCATTGGGGTTGTTGATCACCCGCCGGTGCGCGTCGCGCAGCTGCCCGCCCAGGGTCGGCTGCTGCCTGCGGCGCGAGGCCGCCCGGCTGCGTGGCTGGGTGGGCGAGGGCAGGCGCGCCCACGACGGGCGCTCCTCCACCTTGCTGACCACGACCGTGGGCTGGACGATGGGCCGCAGTCGCTGGGTCGCCGCGTTGCCCCCGGCCAGGCCCTCCCGCGCGGCCTGGACCGAGACCAGCAGCGCCCCGGCGTCGGTCGGCCGGGCGGACGGGTCGCGCCGGGTGGCCGAGCGCACGAGCTCGTCGATGGACGGAGGCAGCGCGGCCGCGTAGCGCGAGGGCGGCGGCACGTCGCGATCGACGTGCTGCCAGGCCACCTCGACCGGCCGGTCGCCGTCGTAGGGCACACGCCCGGTGAGCATCTCGAAGAGCATGACGCCGGCGCTGTAGACGTCGCTGCGCGGGTCGGCGAGGCCCTCGGCCACCAGCTCCGGCGCGACATAGGCCACGGTCGCCATGAGCTGGCCAGCCTCGGGATCCTCGGCGGACGCCTCGACGGCGCGGGCCAGGCCGAAGTCGGCGACCTTGACCACGGCATCGACCAGGCTCGAACCGCTGGGCGCCTCGGCGACCAGCACGTTTTCGGGTTTGACGTCGCGGTGGACCAGGCCCGCCCGGTGCGCGGCGGACAGCGCGGACAGCACCTGCTCCATCACGGCCAGGGCCTCGGCGGGCGTGAGCCGGCGCCGGTCGGCGAGGATGTCGCGCAGCGTGCGGCCGCGAACGTATTCCATCACGAGATAGGGCAGGCCGGAGTGGGTGCCCTGGTCGTAGACGGCGACGACGTTGGGATGGGTCAGCCGGGCGACGGTCTTGGCCTCGTCGGTGAAGCGGTCGAGGAAGCCGGCGTCGCGCACCTGGCCCTGATGGATGATCTTCAGGGCGACCGTGCGCTCCAGCCGCTCGTCGAGTGCCGTGTAGACGGTCGCCATCCCACCCTTGGCCACCCGGCCACGGATGCGATAGCGGCTGTCGATCAGCGTCCCAACGAGTGGATCGGCCACCTGAGTATCCATTGTTCGCGAGTCTAAGTCAGCCAGGGCCCAACTTCGTACACCCTGCCGTGTCAGGGCGTCGGACTCGAGGTCGGAGCCGGTTTGGACGATGGGCTGGGCGTCGGGGAAGCGCTTGGCGACGGCTTCGGGCTGCATGAGGCCCTCGGAGCGGGAGTCGGGACGGGTGGGGAGATTCTCGGCACGGGTTGATTCCGGGAAGGGGTCGGCTTGGCCACGCGAGGCGGGGCGAAGGTTTCGACCGGCGGCGCGGGCGAGGTGGCGAGGGCGGATGGGGCCGGTTGTGGCGCGGTCACGAGGGGAAGCCCGTTCGGCGTGCCCGCCTCGGCGACCAAGGCGTCCAGGCCGCTGGCCACAGCCATGTATCCGCTGAACCCGGCGAGCGGCACCAGCACCGCGCCGGCCGTGAAGACGGTGCGGTGCCTGCCTTTGCGCCGCTTGATGATCGGCAGCACGACCGTGTCGGAGTTCATCCGGCGCCGGATCCGCCGCATCCGTCGCAAAGCGAAGTCATAGCGCATCGAACGCAGTGCTCCGAGCATTTCAGCCCGCAGCGATCGCCAGGGGTTCATATGGGGTCGCCTCCCGCGACGTGGCATCTTAGTAAATGTGACCGAAACAGCTCATTGGTTGACCCTGCCGGACGTGGCCGAGCGCCTCGACTTGACGATCGTCAAGGTTCACCGATTGATCAAGGATGGCTCGCTCCTGGCCGTTCGCCGCGAGGGCGTGCGCGTGGTGCCCGCCGAGCTCATAGCGAACGAAACGGTGCTCAAGCACCTCCCAGGTGTCTTGACATTGCTGCACGACGCCGGGTTCAACGACGAAGAGGCATTGCGGTGGCTCTACACGTCCGACGACACCCTTCCGGGGACTCCGGCGCAGGCGCTCGGCGGCGACAGGGCGCGCGAGGTCAAACGCCGCGCGCAGGCCGTAGCGTTCTGAGGAGCGCGACCGCAAGCAGGAGGGTGACGAGGTAGGCGCCCGGGGCCTTGGTCAGTGCGGGGATCCCGTGCCCGTTGGGCAGGGTGAGGAAGGCGCAGATCAGGGTCGCGGCGACTATCCACTTTGGTATCCACTTTGGTGTGATCTCACCGGCCGCCGCGAGCACGGCCAAAGCCGCGATCGCATACCAGGGATAAAACACGGGGCCCAGCAGCGCCGTGGCGGCCAGCAACCCTCCACATGCGACAATCACGTGTCCCTGCCGCGCCTTGTGCAGCGCGAAAACGGCGATGGCCGCGAGCGCGATCAGGCCGATGACGCGGGCCACGATGATGGCCTGCGGCCCGACGACGTAGCCGAACGCCATGCCCACGGCCGTCGGCAGCGAGCTCCACTGCACCAGCTCGCCCGTGTGGCGCAGGGCCCCGATCCAGCCCAGATCCAGGCCTGTCGCAAGGCTGACAGCCGCGAAACCCGCGATGGCCGTGCCCAGCGCGAGCCACCAGCGTTTGCCGATCAGTATCAGCACGAACGGCAGGGCCACGATGGCTGTGAGTTTTATCGCCATCGCGCCCGCGATCCAAAGGCCGGCTTTGACCGGGTTCTTGGCCGACGCCAGGGCCGCCACGATGCCCGCGGTCATGAGCATGTCGTTGTGCGCGCCCGAAATCCCATGCACCGCAACGAGAGGCGTGAGCACGCCGAGCAGCAGCACGTCTTTGCGCGCACTGATTTTCGGTAGCTGCCAGGCGATCACGGCCGCGCCGGCGATCGCGAGTCCACGCAGGACGATCAGCGCGCCGATCTGGCTGCCGGTCGCGGCGGCAAGGCCCGACAGCGCGATCGCCAACGGGCCATAGGGCGCGGGCGTGTCCTGCCAGATCGGCGGCACCGACGCCGTCCACGGGCAGCCACCCGACGCCGCGCCGACCCGATAGGGATCGACGTCATGCAGCCAGAGCCAGCCCTGGCAGGCGTAGGCATAGACGTCCCTGCTGCCCAACGGCGGGCTGAAAATCAAGGGCAAAAACATCATCATTTGGGTACGCGGGCCGCCGCGCCGCCAAGCGATCGATACGAGCACGGCACCGGCCACCCACGCGACCAGACCGAGCACAAAACGCGGCGACAGCGAGGCCGGGACGGGCTGGATCCGCGCGCCGGCGAGCCACGCCGAGGCCGCGAGCAGCACGCCCCCGCCCAGCCCCAACCAGCCCGCCCGTGCACCCATCCGAGCATTATGCTTGCTGGTAGGGTCACCAGTCGTGGGCCGCCGGACCAGGTATCTCCTGTTGGCCACGGCGCTGGCCGCCTTCGCCGTCACCGCGATCGCGGGCTTCCTGCACTTCTCGGGCCCGGCCGAGGTCACGCCGCCGTCGTCGACGCCGGTGTCGGGTCTGCCCACGGTGGTGGTGGCGGAGCTGCCCGGCGAGGCGCGTGACACGATCGCGCTGATCGACAAGGGCGGGCCTTATCCGTACGAGAAAGACGGCTCGGTCTTCGGCAACAACGAGGGACTGCTGCCCAAGCGAGAGCGGGGCTACTACCGCGAGTTCACGGTGCCGACGCCCGGCTCACGCGACCGCGGCGTGCGCCGTCTGGTGGTGGGCAAGGACGGCGACGTCTACTACACGGCCGACCACTACGAATCGTTTCGTCAGGTGCTGCGGTAAGCGCTCGCGGCCTTTTGGGGTCACGTGCTGCGGTAGACACTCGCGGCCGCTAGCTCGTGCAGGACGGTCGACGCGTCGTGGGCCAGCTCGACCCGGTCGAGCGCGGCCAGCGCGGTCTCCATGAGCTCCTCGATGCGCGCCTCCGTGGCCGCCAACGCTCCGGATTGGACGATCACGTCGCGCACCGCCAGCACGTCGCTCTCGTCGAGCCCCGGGTTGCCCAGCGCCTTGATCAGCAGCTCCCGGTCGCCGTGGCCAGCGGCCCGCTCCAGCGCGACCGCGACCAGGTAGGTCCGCTTGCCCTCGCGCAGGTCGTCGCCTGCCGGCTTGCCCGTCTCGGCCGGATCGCCGAACACGCCCAGCACGTCGTCGCGCAGCTGGAACGCCTCGCCCAGCGGCAGACCGAAGCTCGAATAGGCCTCCTGGAGCTCGGCACCGGCGCCCGCGAGGGCCGCGCCGAACAGCAGCGGGTGCTCCACCGTGTATTTGGCCGACTTGTAGCGAGCGACCAGGCCGGCTCGCTCCGGAGACGTGTCGCCGCGGGCCTGCGAGTGCGCGTCGAGGTATTGGCCCAGCATGACGTCGGTGCGCATGACGTCGAAAACCGGCCGCGCCCGGGCCAGCACCAGCGGGTCGAGCCCGGATCGGTAAAGCATGTCGTCCGACCAGACCAGGCACAGGTCGCCGATGATGATCGCGCCCGCCGCGCCGAACTGGTCGGCCCGCCCATGCCACAGGTGCTCGGCGTGCATCGCGTGGAACCTGCGGTGCACCGAGGGCTCGCCACGCCGCGTGTCGGAAGCGTCGATCAGATCATCGTGGATCAGCGCGCCCGCCTGCACGAGCTCGAGCGAAGCCACCGCGGCGATCAGGCCGTCGTCATCGGAGCCGCCCGCGCCGCGATAGCCCCAGTAGGCGAAGGCCGGGCGCAGCCGCTTGCCCCCGCCGAGCACGAACGCCTCCGCGGCGTCGGCCAGCGGGCCGAGGCCGGCGTCGATGGCGGTCATGTGCGCCCGCTGCGCGGCCAGGAACCGCTCGAGCGCCTCCTGCACGCGCGAACGCAGGCCCGCGCGGTCAACCGGATGAGCTAGCTCGTTCATGCTTGGCTTCCTGCCTCATTCATGCGGGTTGATTCACACCCGTGCCCGGACGTGAATCTCACACACCAACCTAAACGATCGAGTGTCTTCACCTCACCCAATCCCCGGCCTCGCTCAGTCTCCACTCCCTCTCCGGCGCGGGCTCAGCCGGTCCTTGGCATGGGTGGGTGTCTTGGCATGGGCGGGTGTCTTCGCGCGGGCTGGTGTTTGCGTGCGGGCTGGTGTTTGCGTGCGGGCTGGTGTCTTCGCGAGGGCTGGTGTTTGTGTGCGGGCTGGTGTCTTCGCGGGGGCGGGTGACGCCGGCTGGTCGGCGAGTGGCTCCTGCAGCACCCGGGACAGCCAGGCCAGCCACGGACCGGCGGGCGTGCGCAGCCCGCGCTCCCACCGGCTCACCTCGTGGCGGCTGACCGTGGCGACACCGCTGACCGCGCACAGCAGCTCGGCCAGCCGCCGCTGGCTCAGCCCGCGCCGCCGGCGCAACATGGCCAGGTGCGGCCCGATGGGCGCGCCGGGCATCCGGGAAGTCGTGCCGATGATCGTGCCTATAGTCGTGTCGGACATGTGGGCCCCCGCTCCGCCAGCATGGAAAAGACCGGCGTTGACCCCAGGACGCCAAGAAAACCTGGAAAAGTTATATCCCACGGCTACGACAGAAACGCCTGCCGGACCCATCCGTTCGAGCGCCGCACGAACCGGTGGTCACACCGGCCGGATAGAGTCGCACCGTGACCGCACGCCCTCCCTCCACCGCCGCCGGATCGCGCCGGCGCATCAGCGAGTTGCTTAGCACGGGTGGACCGACGTTCTCCTTCGAGTTCTTCCCGCCGAAGACGCCGGAGGGGGAGCGACAGCTCTGGCAGGCCATCCGGGAGCTGGAGCCGCTGCGCCCCGACTTCGTGTCGATCACCTACGGCGCCGGCGGGAGCACCCGTGACACCACGGTCTCCGTGACCGAGCGGATCGCCACCGAGACGACGCTGCTGCCCATGGCCCACCTGACCGCCGTCAACCACTCGGTCGCCGAGCTGCGGCACGTCATCGGCCGATATTCCGACGCCGGGATCAGAAACATGCTCCTGGTCCGGGGCGATCCTCCAGGCGACCCGCAGGGTGAGTGGATCAAGCACCCGCAGGGCCTCCTTTACGCCGAGGAGCTCGTGGCGCTGGTCAAGGCGAGCGGCGACTACTGCGTCGCGGTCGCGGCCTTCCCCGAGAAGCATCCGCGCTCGCCCGACTTCGAGTCGGAGGTGCACCACTTCGTGCGCAAGTGCCGCGCCGGCGCCGACTTCTCCATCACCCAGTTCTTCTTCAACTGGGAAGACTGGGCCAGGTTGCGCGACGCGGTCGCCGCCAAGGGGTGCGACGTGCCGATCATCCCGGGTGTGATGCCCGTGACCAACGTGAGCCAGATCGAGCGCATGGCACAGCTGTCGGGCGCCGTGTTCCCGCCCAAGCTGGCCGATCGGCTGCGTGCGGTCGCCGACGACGCGCTGGCCGTGCGGGAGATCGGCGTCGAGGTGGCCACGGAGTTCAGCACGCGGCTGCTCGCTGAGGGCGCGCCGGGGCTGCACTTCATCACGCTCAACCGCTCGACCGCAACCCGCGAGGTGTGGCAGCAGTTGAGAGTGACATCAGCAGCGGTGGTTTGACCTGGCATGAGTTCGTCGCGGCCTGGGCTCGGGCGCACGACGGCTACGACCTGACGCACGCTCCGCTGTGGCGCAAGCGCGTCATGGGCAGGGTCTACCGGCTTGCGTTTGTGCTGTCGCGATTCGGCGCTCGGCCCACGGCCACAATGATCGCGTCGGCGGTGTGTTCGTGCGCGGTGGCGCTGCTGGCCTGGCTGGGCGGGCCTTGGCCGGCCGTGGCGGGGATCGCGCTGGTGCTCGGGCTCGGCGCCGACCAGTTGACCGCTTCGCTGTGGGTGATGTCGGGCGGGACGACCCGGCTGGGCGCCTTCTACCAGTCCCTGCTCGAACGGCTGGCCGAGGCATGCTGGCTGCTGGCCCTGGCCCTGCTCGGCGCGCATCTGGCGCTCATCGTCGCGTGCGTGGCCCTGGTGTGGGCGCACGAATACGTGCGCGCTCGGGCGAGCATCGGCTGCAAGGGCGGCACGGGCACGCTCGGCGACCGCTCCACCCGCGTTTGGATCATGCTGGTCGGTTTTGCGCTGGCCGTGGCGTCGGCCGAGCTGAGCCGGGACCTGGTGCCGGGCGTGGTCACGATGGTCGTGTTCACCTGGGCCGCGTTCGCGTTGATCGGCGTATGCCAGCTGATCGCCATCATCCGGAAGGTGCTGGCATAGGCCAACTCCGGCTCCACCCGGCTCCGGCTCCACCCGGCTCCGGCTTCACTCGGCCGGGTTGGCGCTGGTCTGGGCGCCGCCGGTCTCGGTTTCGCTTGGCCAGGTGGGGATCGGCAGACCCCGGCCGAGCACGGCGAACGGGCGCGGGTCGCCCGGGAACATCAGGTGGCGCGCCACATCCAGGAAGCCCGTGCGGCGGTAGAGGCGCCACGCCCGCGACTTCTGCTCGTCGGCCTCGGGTGTGGACAGCAGCACCGTGCGATCGCGAGTCAGCGACAGCAGCAGGCGCAGCTGCGCCTCGCCGAAGCCGCGGCCCTGCGCGGACGGGCGCACATGCATCTCCACGAGCTCGAAACACGAAGTCAGCCAGCGCTGCCGGTCGTCTTCGGTCAGCGCCGCCCGGACCTGGTCGTGCCACCACTGGCCGGGGGACGAATGATAGCCGTAGCCGAACCCGAGCAGCCGCCCGTCGGCGTCGTCGACCGTGGCCACCGCGAAGAAGGCGGGGCGGCGCAGGTGCGTCGCGATATAGCCCCGCCGCACCTGTAACGCCTGCTGATCGTAGGACATGGCCTCGCCGAACACCTCGAGGGCGTCATCGATGCGGCGTGCCAGATCGTCCGGCGTCCACCGCACCAGCATCATGCGACGTCCACCTCGGTCGCGCCGGTGATGCGGCGCAAATCCTTATAGGCGATGGGAAACACCGCCTGGGGTATGCCGCCCGCCGCCCAGATCACATCGTATTGCTCGAGATCGCGGTCGATCAGGGTGCGCACCGGTCGCGGATGCCCGATCGGCGCGACCCCGCCGATCACCTGGCCGGTGTGCTGCCGCACGAAATCGGGCGTGGCCCGCTTGAGCTTGGGCACGCCGAGCTCGGCGGCGACCTTGGCCGTGTCGACCCGGTGCGCGCCCGAGGTCAGCACGAGCAGCGGCTCGTCGGTGCCTGTCGGGGAGCCGATCTGGAAGATGAGCGAGTTGGCGATCTGTCCAACCTGGACACCCAACGCCTCGGCCGCGGCGGCGGCCGTGTGCACGCCCTCGTCGAACAGGACGATGCGGCTGTCGATGCCCGCGTCGTCAAGCTGCCGCAGGACTGCTGTCACGTTGGGGTGCTGGGGTGTCTCGTGCTGGATCGCGTTCGCCTCTGGCATGCGGCCCATTCTGCCCGACCGTGACCCTTGCCGTCTCCGCTAATCCGACGCCCAGCAGGAGGATGACACCGCCGGCGAGCTGGGCCGGGTTGAGCGCCTCGGTCTCGCCGAGCGTGATCCAGGCCACGGCCGAGGCCAGCACGGGCTCCACCATGCCGATAATGCCGACGCTGGTCGCCGGTAAGTGCCTTAAAGAGCCGACGATGAGGAGGTACGGGATGATTGTGCCGCATATCAGCAGGTACACGGCGAGCGTCCAAACCGGTGCGCCGCCGGCCGCCTCGCCCGTGAGCACGCGCCAATCGGGCAGGCCACCCGCGACGGCACGGGTGGCGAAGCCCGCGACCGCCGACACGCCGAAGGCGAGGCCGGTCAGGGAGATCGAGTCGCGCGTGGTCACGCCGCGCGCGCCGAGCAGGTAGTAGGCGGCCAGCAGCACGGCCGCCGTGAACCCGGCCGCGACGCCCACGCCGTCGAGCCGCATGCCGCCGCCCCAAACCTCGGCCACGCAGGCCAGGCCCACGAGGCTGAGCGCGAGACCCGCCCAGAGGCGGGCGCGCACCGGCTGGCGCCGCCCAAACCTGAACCACAGTGCGACAAACACGGGCGCGGTGAACTCGAACAGCAGCGCGATGCCCACCGGCAACCGGGAGATCGCGACGAAGTAGAGCATGGGCACGGCGAAGAAGCCGGTGACGCCGTAGACCAGGATGAGCGGGATCTCCTTGCGCGCCAGGCGGAATCGGCGGATGCCGGGGCTCAGGACCGTACCAAGAAGAATAAGGCCGAGGAAACCGCCCAGGGCGCGGAAGGTGGCAAGGTCGCGGGCTTGGAAGCCGGCCTGCAGGATCAGTTTGGAGACCGTGCCGTTGACGGCGAACAGGAGCGCGGCGGACACGATCATGGCGACGCCCACGGCGGGGCGAGGACGGAACGGCACGACGGAAACGTTACTCCGTGTCAGGAGCGACTGAAAGTCTGATCCTTACCAGTCCGGCCAGTGAGACGATCCCCCACACGACCTCGAGCAGGAGGAAGCCCCACTGTGCGCCGATTGCCGCCGCGACCGCGAGGACCACGGCACCGATCGCGTTGAGCAGCAGATAGGTCTGGGATTTGGGGTCGAGCACACCGAACTGCGCGAGCGCGAACCCCACCAGCACAACCAGCGACCCTGCGATTTGGACGATCTGGTCCACGATGATCTGGCTGATGATCTGGGTCATGACGCACCTCTGTCTTCCGATGCGTCGTCTTTGCTACAGACCGGGCACGGCGCGTCTCGTCCGGGGCGGGCCGGGATTGGCGCACCGCAACGAATTCTGGCACATGGCGGGAGGTGTGTCCAGTAATGGAGGTCGATATCGCCCGGTGCCGCGCGAGGTCGCGCGGGCCTTGACCGAAGCCCTTCTTCGAACTAATGTTCTAGTCAGTTCTTCGGACGCCTGTTCGAGAGCGGCAAAACAACTCCATAGTCTCCGGGGGGAGCGATTCGCGGCGCGACACCCGGAAGCGGTGCTCGCAACACCGCAAAAGCGACCGGCGAAGCTCGGGCTTCGAGGGTCACCTGACGGGACGTCACCCCGCTGCCCACCGACCCCCGGGCAGCGGGGTGACTACCGGCCACAGGGATAACGGCAACAGGCTCACCGCTGTTCCACACGGGCTCACCGATGTCACAGACGTGTCATGGATGGCATGGATGCATGGATGTCAGGGAGTCCGGCAGGGACCGACGGGGGCGGATGAGCGGCGAGGGAGTGTCCAATGAGCTTTCGCTCTGCACTGAGCGACGTCTGGCGATGGTTGTTGGCCTCAGGTGGGGCGGGCTCCGCATCGTGGGACGCCGACACAGGCGAGGCTCCCGCCCGGCTTGCCGGCAACGGCCCGCTCCTCGGCGAGATCATCCTGCGTTCGGGATTCGCCCATGTCGAGGTGTGGCCCTGGTGCAATGACGCCGACCGAAGGGAGGCTCCGGCATGACCGCCGCTGTCTTCGTTCCCGCACATGCCCTTCCACATCGGACTCCACTCGAGCTGCTCGCGCTGGCACGCCGAGGATTGGCCGAGGCGCGCGGCACCGATGCCTACGCGCAGAGCTACGCCGCGGCCCACCTCGCCGCGCTGCGCGCCGCCGCAGCCGTGCTCGCAGCGCGCGCCCGGCCCGCGCCCAGCGGCCGGCGCCGCATCACCAGCGTGTGGGTGCTGCTCACCATGGTCGCGCCCGAGCTGTCCGACTGGGCCGCATTCTTCGCCGCCGGCGCCGCCAAGCGCTCGGCCGCAGAGTCCGGCATCGCGGTCATCACGGCCGAGGAGGCCGACCACCTGATCTTCCACGCCGCCCGCTTCGTCGAGGTGGTCCAGGAAGCGCTCGGCCTGTCACGCTAATGCGGGGCTTGCCGACAGGCCCAATCGTCGCGCTGCGCGCTGGCGTGAGCCGGCCCGCCTGACGGCGCGTGCCGGGCCGCGTGTGCGTGCGATCGCGCGAGTCCGGCCGTACGGGACCTATGGGGGAGGCTCGTAGGTCCCGTATTTCCCCTTGCGCCCAACCTTTCCCAGCCGCACCCTTTTCCGGCCGCGCGCCTTCATCGCACGCCTTGCCTTCCGCCGTCCACTTGGCTCGCCGGCCCTGCCGCTCGCACGGCCGCGCCGCGCGTGTGAAGGCTGCCTTTCTGCCGCGCCGTCACAAGGCGGCCATGCTCGTGACTGCCGCCGCCCGATGCGCCCTTTGCCATCGCCGCAGCGGCTGTCCTCTTCGGACAGTGGGCGTTTCCCGTGGCGCGGCGGGGCTTGCCGTGGTGCGGCGGGGCTTCCCGCACGTGGCCGGGCAAGCGGCGGCCCACACGGAGACGTGGGTGTCGCTGCCCGCCTAGAAGCTGGCCGCGATCGTTGGCACGGCTGGGGTGGGAGCG
>JBIOYB010000449.1:0-8531 GCA_044869915.1 Allorhizocola sp. | reverse complement strand
CCGGAAGGTGAGTGAACCAGTGCAGGACGCGCTGAAGGCCTATCTCGAGCTGGCCCTTGGTCTGGGCGAGGCTTCGAAGAAGAAGGCCGAGAAGACCGTCAAGAAGCTGGCCAAGGAGTTGACGGGCAAGGGCCAGGCGACGGCCGGCCAGTTGCAGAGCATGGCAGAGGATCTGATCGCGACGAGCACGGCCAACCGTGAGGCGGTCACGCGCCTGGTGCGAGTGGAGATGGATCGCGCGTTGAGCCGGGTCGGGCTGGCCACGGCCGACGAGGTTTCCTCACTGGTGGCGCGGATCGACGCCCTCGAGCGGCAGCTGCGCGATGGGCAGGCGGCGGCGGGCCCGGCCGCCCCACGGAAGGCGACCTCGACGGAGGCTGCCGCGCCGAAGGCGACTCCGCGGAAGGCCTCACCCGGTACCCCCCAAATTAAAGCGCCGGTGGTGAAGAAGGCGCCGGCGAAGAAGGCGGCGGACGTGCCGGTGGCGAAGAAGGCTCCGGCGAAGAAGGCCGTGAAGAAGGCGGTGGCCGCGACAGAGGCGACGCCGTGACGGCGGACGACTATTCGCGGTGGGGGCGTTACGCTTCGGCGGATGTCGACGCGGCTGCACCCTCTCGTTCGCCGTGGGGGGCGGACGCCTCCGCCGACCTCGACGAGGAAGAGTCGGCCTCGGCCGGGCGGGTCGGGCTGTGGGGCGAGGGCGAATCGCCCGACGAGGACGAATATGCCGATGACGTCGAGCTCGAGGATGTGAGCCCCGAGGCGGCGGTTGACGTCGAACCGGTCCGGCAGGCATGGGCTACCGAGCTCGAGGATGTGAGCCCCGAGGCGGCGGTTGACGTCCAACCGGCCCGGCAGGCATGGGCGACCGGTGAGGCGGAGGAGTCCGAGCGGCCGCAGGGCGTTCCCGATGACGTCGAGGCTGTTGATGCGGCCGTTGACGCGGTTGAGGATGTGCGCGCCGAGGCGCCGGCCGACGATGAACCCGACGATGAACCTGATGAACCTGTTGCCGTGCAAGAGGATGTGCCTGCGGTGGAAACGGTGGTGGGTGGCGCGGTGTCGACCGGGCATGAGGCCGTGGACGCGGCGGTGCGCGCGGTGGAAAATGCGGCCCGGCTGCCGGTGGGGGAGCAGCTGGCGGCATATGAGGCCGCGCACACGACGCTGCGCGAGGTTTTGGCCTCCATCGAGGAGTGATGGCACGCCGTCTGCGCCTGGATGCCGAGCTGGTCAGGCGAGGTTTGGCCAGATCGCGTGAGCATGCCGCCGTGCTGATCGACGAGGGCCGGGTCGAGGTCCGCGGCACGGTCGCCCGCAAGGCGGCCGCGATGGTCGATCCGGCCGAGGCCGTCCGGGTGGTCGAGTCACTCGCGCCGGAATATGTGTCGCGGGGCGGGCACAAGCTCGCCGGGGCGCTGGAAGCCTTTGTGCCCCAAGGGTTGTTGGTCGCGGGTCGGCGCTGCCTGGACGCCGGCGCCTCCACCGGCGGGTTCACGGATGTTTTGCTGCGCAACGGTGCCGCCGAGGTGGTCGCCGTGGATGTCGGGTATGGACAGTTGGCCTGGGCGCTGCGCAACGATCCGCGGGTGAAGGTGTTCGAGCGGACGAACGTGCGGACGCTGGCGCCTTCGTCCATCGGCGGCGTGGTTGAATTGACTGTGGCCGATCTCTCGTTCATCTCGCTACGGCTGGTGATGCCGGCGCTGCACGCCTGTACCGATGGCGATCTGGTGTTGATGGTGAAGCCGCAGTTCGAGGTGGGGAAGCAACGCGTGGGGGCGGGGGGAGTCGTGCGCGATCCCGCGCTGAGAGCCGAGGCGGTCGTGGATGTGGCGCGGGCCGCATTCTCGCTGGGCTTGGGTGTGGCCGGGGTGACGACCTCGCCGCTGCCTGGGCCTTCGGGCAACGTGGAGTTCTTCCTCTGGCTGCGCAAGGGTGCGGTTCCGGTCGATGTTGAGGGGATCACCTCGGTGGTGTCGGGTACGGTTTCGCAATGACCAGAGCGGCGCTGCTCGTCACGCATACGGGGCGCAAAGACTCGACCGCGCACGCCCGGACCGTGGCGCGCGACCTGACCCAGGCCGGGTTCGAGGTGCGGGTCGTGGGCGATGAGGCGTCCGACCTGGACGTCCCCGACGTGAGGCAGGTGTCGTGGGACGGCGCGGCCGACGGGGTGGAGATCGTGTTCGCGCTGGGCGGAGACGGCACGTTGTTGCGCGCCGCCGAGCTGGCCCGTCCGGTGGGCGCGCCGCTGCTGGGGATCAACCTGGGGCGGGTCGGGTTCCTGGCGGAGGCCGAGATCTCCGATTTGGACCAGGCCGTGCGCGACGTGGTGGACCGGGCCTATGAGGTGGACGAGCGGCTGACCGTCGACGTGACGGCCGAGCTGCACGGCCAGGTGATCGCCGAGTCGTGGGCGCTCAACGAGGTGACGGTCGAAAAGAGCGCGCCCGAGCGGATGCTCGAGCTGATGGTCGACGTCGATGGGCGGCCGCTGTCACGCTACGGCTGCGACGGCGTGATCTGCGCCACTCCGACGGGGTCGACCGCATATGCGTTCTCGGCGGGCGGGCCGGTGGTGTGGCCACAGGTCGACGCCCTGCTGGTGGTGCCGATCAGCGCGCACGCGCTGTTTAGCCGGCCGCTGGTCACCGCGCCACACTGCGACATCGGGATCGGCGTCGACCCGCACACGACGACGGCCGTGCTGTGCTGCGACGGGCGGCGCGTGTTCAAGTTACCGCCCGGCGCGCGTGTGACTGTCCGGCGTGGAGCGACAGCGGTCCGTGTCGCGCAGATCCGCCCGCAGCCCTTCACCGACCGACTTGTCGCCAAATTTGAGCTTCCGGTCGAAGGCTGGCGCGGAAATAGTCGGTAGCCCACGCTAATGTCTGCCTGTGCTGGAAGAGTTGCGCATCACCGGCCTCGGGGTCATTGAGGACACCACGCTCCCGCTGACCCGGGGGATGAACGTGATCACCGGAGAGACCGGAGCAGGCAAAACGATGGTCGTCACGGGGCTCGGCCTGCTCTTCGGGGGCCGTGCCGACGCGGGCCGGGTGCGTGCCGAGCCGGGCCGGGCCACGGTCGAGGGCCGGTTGCGGCTGTCCGCCCAGGTCGTGGCCGCGGTCTCGGCGCGTGTCGCCGACGCCGGCGCCGAGCCCGACGAGGACGGCAGCCTCCTGCTCAGCCGCACCGTGACCGTGGAGGGCCGCTCGCGGGCGCATGTCGGCGGGCGTTCCGTGCCCGTGTCACTGCTGGCCGAGGTGGGTGAGCAGGTCGTCGCGGTGCACGGTCAGTCCGACCAGCTGCGCCTGCTGCGCCCGGCCGAGCAGCGCGGCTCGCTGGACCGGTTCGCCGGGGCCGAGCACGAGAAGCTGCTGGTGGAGTTCAAGGAGCTGTTCACGCGCTGGCGCGGGGTGGCCGACGATCTGGCCGACCGGCGGCGCAACGCGCGCGAGCGGCATCAGGAGGCCGATCTGCTGCGCCTCGGGCTCGACGAGATCACCCGGGTCGACCCGCAGCTGGGCGAGGATGAGGAGCTGCGCGCCGAGGCGCAGCGGCTGGAGCATGCCGAGGGCCTGCGGACGGCCGCGCAGATTGCCCATCAGGCGATCGGCGGTGGTGGCGAGGTCGAGGCGGAGGATGTGAGCAGCCTGCTGGGCACGGCCCGGCGGTCGCTGGACGCGCAATCCGAAGTGGACGCCAAGCTTGGGGAATATGCCGGGCGGCTGGAGGAGGCGGCGACGCTCGTGGCCGATGTCGCGGTCGAGCTGTCGGGCTATCTCGCCAGTTTGGACGCTGATCCGGCCCGCCTGCAGACCATCTATGAGCGCCGGGCCACCCTGCGCACGCTGACCCGCAAATATGCCGACGACGTCGACGGTGTGATCGCGTGGGCCGAGCGGGCCAAGGAGCGACTGTCGCTTTTGGACACATCCGATGAGGCGCTCGAGGAGATGCAGCGCGAGCTCGAGCGGCTGGGCGGCGAGGTGGCCGGGGTGGCCACCCGGCTGCGCGCGGCTCGGCGCGAGGCGGCGGTGCGGTTTTCCGCCGCCGTGACCGAGGAGCTCGCCGGCCTGGCGATGCCGCACTCGCGGGTCGAGGTCATGGTCACTCCGAGGTCGGGCGGCGACGTTTCGCTCGAGGTCGACGGGGTCGAGTCGGGCGTCACGGCCGACGGCGCCGACGAGGTGGAGCTGCGCCTGCTGGCCCACCCGGGCGCGCCCTCGCTGCCGATCCAGCGCGGCGCCTCCGGCGGTGAGCTTTCGCGCGTGATGTTGGCCATAGAGGTCGTGTTCGCGGGTGTCGGCGGCCCGCCGACGCTGGTGTTCGACGAGGTCGACTCGGGCGTGGGTGGCACGGCGGCGGTGGAGATCGGCAAGCGGCTGGCCCGCCTGGCGCGCAACCACCAGGTGCTCGTCGTCACACACCTGCCGCAGGTGGCCGCGTTTGCCGACCGGCACCTCGTGGTGGCCAAGGACACCGGCGGCGCGATCACCACGAGCGGGGTGCGCGTGGTCGAGGAGGCCGAGCGCTCGCGTGAGCTCGCCCGCATGCTGGCAGGTTTGCCAGATTCGGATCTGGGCATAGCGCACGCGGAGGAACTCCTTACCGTGGCACGAAGGGAACGTGCTTCCTGACAAATGGCTGGCAACTAACGGATCAAGGGGTGTCGGTTTACACGAAGTACTTCTACTCATGCCAGGATGGCTAGCGATGCGCCTACCCACATTGCGCCGGGCCCGGACGGCCGAACCGGGCACTCTCGCCGGCACAGCGCGGCTCGACCGCCGGACCAAGCGTCTGGTCGGTCGGTTGCGCCCAGGCGAGATCGCTGTGATCGATCATGTCGATCTTGACCGGGTGGCCGCGGATTCGCTCGTGGCCGTCGGTGTGGCGGCGGTGCTCAACGCCAAGCCGTCGATCTCGGGACGCTATCCCAACCTTGGGCCGCAGGTGCTGGTGGAGGCGGGCATACCGCTCCTGGACGACCTGGGCGAGGGCATCTTCCAGCAGGTGCGCGAGGGCGACCTCGTGCGCGTCGACGGCAACACGGTCTTCCTCGGCGACGAGCCCATCGCGCACGGTGTGCGGCAAGACGGCGAGACCGTGAGCAAGGCCATGCTCGACGCCCGCGAGGGGCTCTCCGTGCAGCTGGAGGCGTTCGCCGCCAACACCATGGAATATCTGAAGCAGGAGCGCGAGCTGCTGCTCGACGGCGTGGGCGTGCCGGAGATCAAGACGCAGATCGCCGGGCGGCACTGCCTGATCGTGGTCCGCGGCTACGACTACAAGCTCGATCTCGAGGTGCTGCGGCCCTACATCCGCGAGTTCAAGCCGGTGCTGATCGGGGTCGATGGGGGCGCGGACGCGCTGGTCGAGGCGGGCTACTCGCCAGATATGATCATCGGGGACATGGACTCGGTCACCGACGACGTGCTGCGGTGCGGCGCCGAGGTGGTCGTGCACGCCTATCCCGACGGGCGCGCGCCCGGCCTGTCCCGGGTGCATCAGCTGGGTGTGCCCGCGATCACCTTCCCGGCCGCGGCGACCAGCGAGGACATCGCGATGCTGCTGGCCGACGAGAAGGGCGCGGCGCTGATCGTGGCGGTCGGCACGCACGGCACCCTGGTCGAGTTCCTCGACAAGGGCCGCGGCGGCATGGCGTCGTCCTTCCTGACCCGGCTGCGTGTGGGCGGCAAGCTCGTCGAAGCCAAGGGCGTGAGCCGGCTCTACAAGCAGAGCATCTCCGGGTCGTCCGTGCTGTTGCTCGTCCTCTCCGCGATCTCCGCGATGGCCGCCGCCGTGGCTGTTTCGACAGTGGGCAAGGCCTATCTCTCGCTGGCCGCGGAGTGGTGGGACAATCTGGTCTTTGACTTGCAGCAGCTGTTCTAAGGCTTAGAGGTGCGATCAAGGTGATCAATTTTCGGTACCACGTCGTGTCATTGACCGCCGTGTTCCTCGCACTGGCGATCGGCCTCGTGGTCGGCACCGCCGCGCTCAACGGCCCGGCCGCCGACGCGCTGGGCGAGCAGGTCGACGCGTTACGCAAGGCCAACATGCAGCTGCGCGAACAGGTCACGGGCCTGACCGACCAGGCCAACCGCGAGGAGCAATACGTCAACGAGGCGGCGCCGCTGATGCTCGACGGCAAGCTCGCCAACCGGCGCATCCTGCTGGTCGTGCTCCCGTCGGGGGTCAACCAGGTCGAGGGCATCGTCAACAAGCTGACCATCGCGGGAGCCAAGCTCGCGGGCACGGTCACGTTCCAGGACAAGTTCTTCGCCAGCGAGGAGAGCACGGCGCTCGACGAGCTCGCGTCGCGGTCGCAGCCGGCGAGCGTGCCCAATTCGGTGCTCCCGGTCAACAGCGACGGGGTGGAGACGTCCAGTGCGCTGATCGCGACCGTGCTGCTCGACCGCACGCTGACCATCTCGCCGACGGACGTGACCGAGGTGCTGACGGCGTACAACAAAGCGGGTTATCTCAACGCGGAAGGCTCGGTGACCAACGGCGCCGAGGCCGTGGTGTTCGTGTCGGGAGCCCCGCCCACCGATCGTCAGGCGGGCGGCAAGACCGTGGGCCAGGTGACCACGCTGGTGCAGTTCGACAAGGTGAGCGTGGCCGTCGTGGGCGGTGTGCTGGGCGGCGACGGCAACCTGGTCGGGCAGGTGCGCGACGATGCCGCCCTGGCCAAGAGCATCTCGACGGTGGACAACGCGTCGACCGCCGCCGGGCAGGTGGCCACGGCGCTGGCCGTGTGGGAGCAGTTGAGCGGCAACAGGGTCGGGCACTACGGGGTGGGGCCGAAGCACAGCTCGCTGCTGCCGCAGGACAAGAAGTGAAAGTGAAGGCCTTCCTGCTCGGTGCGCTGGGGGCGGTGGCGGCGCAAGCCGTCAAGCGTGCCTGCACGACAAGGCGGTTGGAGCGCACCAACTTCCGTGGGCGGACGGTGAGCCTCGCGGGCGGGCCCGCGCTGGCCGCGTCGGCGAGTGTGACCGGCGCGCTGGGTGCGCGCGACGGGCGGACGGCCGCGGCGGTGCTGACGGCGGGGCTGGGCAGTGGGGCCGTCGGGTTCTACGACGATGTCGTGGGCGCGCGGCCGGAGCAAAAGGCCTACAAGGGTTTTCGCGGTCACGTGGGCGCGCTGCGCGAGGGGCGTGTGACCAGTGGGCTGGTCAAGATCGCCGGGGTGGGCGCGGCCGCGCTGGTGGCGTCGGCGCTGCTGCCTTCCCGGAGGAAGGTGGACGTGCTGCTCGGCGCCGGTGTCATCGCGGGCACGGCAAACCTGTTGAACCTGTTGGACTTGCGGCCCGGGCGGGCACTCAAGGTGGGCATGATAATGGGCGCTGCGGTGGGCGCGCCGATGAAGGAGATGTCCGGTCCGGTGGGGGCCGCGGGCGCGCTGCTGCAGGCCGACCTCAACGAGGAGATCATGCTGGGCGACGCCGGGGCCAACGCGCTGGGCGCGGTGCTCGGCGTGGGGATCGCGGCACGGACCGGGACGTGGGGACGGTTGGGGATCCTCACGGGGCTCGCGGCGTTGACGCTGGCGAGCGAAAAGGTGAGCTTCACCAAGGTGATCGGCCAGACACCGGTGCTGCGCGAGATCGACGAGTGGGGCAGGCGTCCCTGAAGGGCACCATCGCGGGCGCGGCCACGCTGATCGCGGTCCTGACGGTCGCCAGCAGGGTCTTCGGATTTGCCCGCAACGTGGTGTTCACTCTCACGGTCGGGCCGACCGAGCTGGGCGACATCTATCTGGCGGCCAACACCGTACCCAATATCATCTTTGAAATCGTCGCGGGCGGAGCGCTGGCCAGTCTGGTCGTTCCGCTGCTGGCGGGGGCGGTCGAGGTCGGCGATCGGCGAGCGGTCAGGGATGTGACGTCGGGGCTGCTGACCTGGACGCTGCTGCTGCTCGTGCCGCTGGCCGGGCTGCTGGCGCTGGCCGCTGGGCCGGTGATCGACCTGCTCGCTCCGGCGGCGGGCGAGGCGCAGCGCGAGGCGGGCGTGCTCATGCTGCGGATCTTCGCGCCGCAGCTGCCGCTGTATGGGATCGGCATCGTGCTGACGGGTGTGCTGCAGGCGCATCGGCGCTTCGCGTGGCCGGTGATCGCACCGCTGCTGTCGAGCGTCACGGTTATTTCTACATATCTAACGTTTGCGGCGGCGGCCGGGGTCCGACCGCCGCTCGAATCGGTCCAAGGCGGACAGATCGCCCTGCTGGCGGCGGGCACAACGCTCGGTGTGGCGGTACTCTCCTTGAGCCTCGTCATCCCGGTGAGCCGGCTGGGCATCGGTGTGCGGCCGACGCTGGAGTTGCCAAGTGCCGCAAGGGGTTTGGCGCTTGCCGGCGCGGCGGCGGTCGTCGCGCAACAGGTGGCACTGCTGATCGTGATCCGGCTCGCGCTCGCCGGGCCCGAGGGATCCAACGTGGTCTACAACCTGGCGCAGACGTTCTACCTGCTGCCGTGGGCGGTGCTGGCCGTGCCGGCCGCGACGGCGGCGTATCCGTCAATCGT
>JBIOYB010000448.1:0-22267 GCA_044869915.1 Allorhizocola sp. | reverse complement strand
CGTGCAGCAGCTCCTCATATCCGTGCGCCAGCCCGGCCATCAGCTCCGGGCTGAAAAGCGCCGTGTCGTAGACGAAGCGGGTCTGCAGCCCACCCCCGCTCGGGCGGGCGTAGACCATGATGTCGTGCAGCACGCGCGGGATCCCCAGCGGGAACTCCTCGACCCTGACCCCCGGCAGGTCGAGCCGGCTGGCCACCTCGACGTCGTCGTGCAGCAGCATGACCTGGAAGACCTGGGCCCGGCCGGGATCCTGCGGCGCCTCGATGGCCGCGACGACCTCGCCCCACGGCAGATCCTGGTGGTCCAGGGCGTCCAGCACGACCTCGCGCGTGCGGGCGAGATGCTCGCGGAAGGTGGGATCGCCGGACAGATCGCAGCGCAGCGCGAGCGTGTTGCTGAACAGACCCACGAGCGGCGCCAGCTCCGGGTGGATGCGGCCGACCCCGGCGACCGGGATGCCGACGCAGAAGTCGGTCTGCCCGCTGGCCCGCGCCAGCAGCAGGTGCAGCGCGGCCAGCAGCACCATGAAGCGGCTGGCGCGGGCCGACTTGGCGAGGCCTTCGATCTGGCGCACCAGCTCCGGATCGAGCATGTGCGCGACCTCCGCCGCGGGCGCGCCCTTCTCCGGCGGCCTCGGCCGCGCGTCGAACAGGTCGAGCGGCGGCGCACCCGCGAGCTGCGACTGCCAATAGGCTCGGTCCTCGGCCTCCCGCTCAGCGTCCGATGTGGACTGCCACACCGCGAAGTCGCCGTATTGCACCGGCAGCGGCGGCGGCTCCCCGGCCCCCGGGTAGAGCGTGGCGAGCTCGCGATCGATGGCGGCGAGGGAGAAACCGTCGGCGAGGATGTGGTGGATCGTCATGGTCCACACATGGTCGTCGTCGGCCAGCCGGACCAGGCACGAGTCCACCAACTGATCCTTCTCCAGGTCTAGCGGGCGAGCACGGCGCCGCATGAGCAGCTCGCGCGCCCGCTCCTCGCGCCCCTCGACGGGCCCGTCGCACAGGTCGACACGCTCCGTGCCAATCCCGGCCGGCGAGGAGACCACCTGCACCGGGCCGTCGACGCGGCCGACGAAGCGGGTGCGCAGGATCTCGTGGCGGTCGACGACCCGGGAAACCGCGCCCGTCCAGGCCTCGACGTCCAGCGGGCCGCGCAACCGGTGCACCAGGGCGACAAGCGGCGACGAACCGCCCCGGTATTGCAGGCCAAGAAACCACCACCGAAGCTGCAGGGCGGTCAGTGGCAGCTCTTTCATATCAGAGGGGCGTCTGGGAATCATCGCAGTGTCTCCTTTTTGGAGGGTACGTCGTTGAGCTGCCGCCAGAGCCGGTATCCGAACACCGGCGTGAGTGTGACGAGGAAGTACAGCGCGCTCGCGATGAGGATGCCCTCGATCAGACCCGTTGTCTGGACGAGGAATCCGGCGATCAGCCCGCCCAGTGGCGCGCCACCGAACGCGACCGCCGTGATGATGCCGCCCACGCGCGCGAGCATCTCCTTGGGCGTGCGCTGGAAAATCATCGCGCTCACGGTCGGGTTGAGCGACGACATCGCGATCCCGCCGATCACGGTCACGATGACGACGATGACGAGGTCGTCGGTGAGCGCGAGGACCAGGAAGCGCGGCGTGCCGCCGATGAGGTAGCCGGCCACGAGCATCTGATAGCGCGGCAGCTTCGGCGCGAGCCACACGACCACGAAGCTTCCGCCGATGAGGCCCAGCGCGTAGGCGGTCGCGACCGCACCGAGCGCGGCCGGATCGTCCATATAGGTCAGCACCCACAGCGGCACGAGCACGACCGCGCTTGCCTGGTTGAACAGGTTGGTGAAGAACAGCATGCCGGTGACGCCGCGCACCAGCCGCTCCCGCCGGAACCAAGCGAAACCCTTGCGCAGCGCGGCGAAGTAGGGCTCGCTTTCCTCCCGCTCGGCGGCGGGCCTACGCACCACGGCGGTCAGGAGCGCCGCGAGGGCGATCGTGGCCGCGTCGGCCCAGAGGCTCCCGATCGCTCCAAACGCGACGATCGCGATGCCGGCCAGCGACGAACCGATCAGTGTCGACGTCCGGTGCACGCCCTCGCGCGCGGCGGCGACCCGGGTGTAGTTGCCCGCCTCACCCATCAGCGGCGTGATCATCGTGACCTTCGACCGGTCGGCCTGGGCACGCAGCACACCGGAGACGGCGACGAGCCCGATCAGCGCGGCGAAATGCAGCGTGCCGAACAGGGCGATCGCACCCATGACAGCGGCGCTGAGCACGTCGGAGCCGATCGACGTCCTGCGGTCACCGATGCGGTCCTGCAGCGGCGCCGCGAGCACCCCACTGACCACATAGGCCAGGGCCTGCACGCCCGTCACGACGCCCATCCGCACCGGGCTCCCGGTGGTGACCAGGACCAGCCACGGGATCGCGAAAAACGACATGCGGCTGCCGATGTTGGAGATCGCCTCGGCCGAGACGAGGCTGATCAGGTCTGCCCGCGCGCGCCAATGCACAACGGGCATCGGCACGTCCAAGGGTGTTCCTCCGGCGCGGGGTGTTCGAGGGCCATTCACCTTTTCAGGGAGCATAGCCGCCAACGCGCGGTTCTCCAGTCGGGTGCCTTACCCCCGACAAGTCCACTTAGCGCTTTGAGATGCCCCGAACCTCCCGAATCTCGCGCACGGGCACGCCGATCTCCCGCATCGCCTCGGCGTATCGCTCAAACGCCCGCAGCGCCTCACCGTGCCGGCCCGCCACGGCCAGACTCGCGGTCAGCTCCCGGTGCGCCTGCTCGTCGTAGTGGTCCACGGACAGGATGCGCAGCAAGAAGTGCACGACGTCGTCGGTCTCACCGGCGCGCTGCGCCAGATCGACAAGCATCCGCAAGATCCGAAGATGCGTCGCGCGCGCCTCCTCGCGCAGCGGGCGCGTCCAGTCGGGGTAGGGGTCGTCGGCGAAGACCTCGCCGACGTAGGCTCG
The DNA here is from genome assembly GCA_044869915.1 of Allorhizocola sp. Taxonomy (GTDB): domain Bacteria; phylum Actinomycetota; class Actinomycetes; order Mycobacteriales; family Micromonosporaceae; genus Allorhizocola. Next base: position 19,302 of record JBIOYB010000448.1, on the reverse strand, counting down.
TTCTGCTGCGACCAGCACCGTCCACGCGTCGGCGAGCTCGCCCCGCTCGCGCAGCCGCATGCCATATTGTGCTTGGGCAAACACATCTTCGACGTCCACGCTCAGCGTGCCGAAGTCGGCGGCGATGTCCTTCTGGCCGGCCAGGATGTAGTGGTCCTGTGGCGCCCGCTTGTCCGGGTCGAGCACCGCTCGCAGCGTGGACAGCGCGACCGCCAGCCGATGCCCGACCTTCTGCTCATCGCCCGGGGCGATCGGCCCCCACAGCAGATCCACCATCTCGTCCCGGGAGACGGGAGAGCCGCGCCTGGCGATGAGTATCCGCAACAGGTCCCGGGCCTTTCTCGACTGCCATGCTCGCGGCGGAAGCGGCCGGCCGTCGACCAGCACGCAGAAACCACCCAGCACGCGCACCTCCGCGCCGCCCAGCGATCTCGACCGGGTGGGTATGGCCACCGCCACACCCTCCGCCGCCAGCCGGGACTCGGCCAAGCGCGCATTGAGCCGCAGGTCGCCGTCGTCACCGGCAACGCGGCCAAGCGCCACTCGAATCCGGTCCACCTCCAGCGTCGCCCGCGACTGCGTCCAGATGGACAGGGCCTCCCGCAGCAGCTCCTTGACGGCTGCGGGATCGTCTGTCGCGGCCGCCTGGACCTCCAGCGCCTGGGCGAGACCGCTCCGGTCACGGTGCGCGGCGGCGGCATCGGCGGCGGCCATCGCGTCCCGGCGCGCGTCGGCCCGCGCGTTGGCCTGCAACGCCACCCAGGCACGGGCGACAAGGGCGGTGGTGACCCAATGGCCCCGCGCGTGCTGGATCGCCTGCTCGGCGAACGCGGCCGCCTGCACCGGATCGGACTCGGCGACGACCTGGGCCAATCCGGCCAGCGCCGGCACCATGCCCTGCCTGTTTTGCCCGTCCTCGGTCGCCTCGCGCAGCGCTTCGAGGTATGCCGCCTTGGCCGACGACGCCTGCCCCCGCAACCGATGGATGTCGCCGAGCCCGGTCAGCGGGTAGGCCACCTTGCGCGAGTGCATCCGCTGGTAAACCTGCACCGCGTGCTGGTAACTGACGACCGCGTCCTCCAGCCGGCCCAGCAGGTGAAGCAGCGCACCCCGGTTGGCCAGCGCCAGGGCGTGCGAGCTCTCGTATCCGGTCGACTGCGCCAGCTCCACCGCGGGGTCGAGAATGGACAGCGCCTCGACCAGACGGCCCTCCTGCTCCAGCGCGGCCGCGAGATTCACCCTGATCCGCAACACTTGGACGTTGTCGACGGCCGCTTCCGCCAGCTCCAGCGCGTGGCCGTAGTGTGCGCGCAGCCCGACCGAGTCGCCCGTCAGGTGTGCGTGCAGTGCCAGCGCGATGTGTGCGGCCGCGAGCACACGGCCATCGCCGGCGGCACAAGCGATCTCATATGCCTGGGCGGCGAACCTGCCGCACTCGGTCTCATTGCCGGCGAGCCAATGCGCGGCCGACGTCCACGCGAGCAGATGCGTCAGGTCCGCCGCCGTGCCGTCCTCCCGCCGCCCGCGGCACAGGACGGCGAGTGCGTCGTTGGGATTTCCCCACAGGTACAACGCGGCGCCGTATCGCCAGGCGAGCTCGGGCGCCAGTTCGGCGGCGGCACCGGCGAGCCGAGAATAGACCGCGAGGGCACCGGCGGTGTCCCCGATCGCCTGCAGGGCATCGGCATAGACCAGCTCGACCTCGTTGTCGCACAGCCGCTGCGGCAGGAGCCGTGCGGCCGCGACGATGCCGGCCGCGTCGCCGCCGGCCAGTATCGCCGGGCCGTGCTCGCGCAGTAGCTGAGCGCAGCCGTCCTCGTGCCCGGCGGCCAGCCCCAGCCGGAGCGCGTCCGCCGGGCGGCCGTGCTCGGCATGCCACTCGGCGGCGAGCCCGACCACCACCGCCCGCCGAGGCGTTGGCAGCGGGTGGGCGATCCGCATGATCTCTGCCACCAAGGGGATCGGGCTGTACCAGTGCCGGCCCGGTGCCGACGGCAGGAGCAGGCCGATGCGGGCCAGCAGCGCGAGCTGCGGGGCCAGCCGGCCCTGCCCGATGGCGGTCGCCAGCTCCATGGAGATCGAGCCCAACTCGGTGATGTGCGCCAGCAGCTCCAGCGCATCCGGGGGCAGCTCGGCGAACACCTGGCCACACACGTATTCGCACAACGGGGTGAACGGCGCGACGAGCGTCTCGGTGAGGGGTTGCGCCGTGCCCTCCGAGGCGAGCCTGGCACCGGCCAACTCCACCAGGCCAGGCCAACCGGCCGTGAGCCGGTGCACCGAAGCGGCGACGCCGTGGTCTTCGATGCCGTATTGCTCGCTAAGCAATCGGGCCACCCGCTGCGGTGAGAGGGCGAGCTGCCGCGGTCCGACCTCGACCGGCGCACCAAGCCCGTAGCCGAGCAGCGCCGCCACCGGCAGCGGATGGCGGGAGATCAGCACCAACCGGGCCGGGTCGTCAACGCCGCTCGGCAGGCGGCCGGGGTGCACGTCATCGAGCACCGTCGCCTCCACACCGGACTCGCGCAGCCACTGGTTGACCGCTGTGGTCTTGCCGAAACCGGCGGCGGCGACCACGACCGACAGGCGGCCTCGAAACAACTCGGGCAGTCGGCCACGCGACAGTCCACTCTGAACCGACTTTGACGCCACTTTGATGGTCACGCCGATCCTGGTCATCAGATCGCACTCGCGAAAACGGGATGGGGATGCATGAGAAGCCACTTCACATCGATCAGCACGCGGCTCGCGCTGATCACAATTTTAGCCGCGACAACGCCTCTGGCTGTCGCCAACCCGACGTCGGCGGCGATCACGTGCGACGGATGGATGATGTTCATGCCCAACGCCGGCTTCGAGGACGGGGTGGACGGCACGCCGGTGCCCCTGTGGTGCTCGGGCGAGGGCCCGGACGTCAAGGGCGTCGACCGGGGCCTCGGCTGGTCGCGCAGCGGCGCCAATGACGCATACATCGAGGCGATGAGCACGTCCCAATGGAACGCGCTCAAGCAGAACATCGTCGTTCCGCGCGACCGCACCGTGGAGCTGTCCGCCTATGTGTGGACGTCCGGGAATGTCACCGCCGGATACTTCGGCGTCCGGAACAGGAGCACCGGAGCCGTGCACCGCGAGATCCGATTCGGCCCGCTGCTCGGCTATCAGCGGCTCTCCGTGCTGTTCCCGACCGGCGGATCGAGCGACTACACCGCGTTCGTCGGTTTCTGGTCGCCCGGCGGCTTCTCCTGGCTCGTGGTCGACGACTTCCAGACAAGCCTGGTGCCCTGACCCGGCAATCACATTTTCGAAGTCACATCAGAAAGGTGGAGCAATGGCAAGCAGCAGTCTCTGGACCCGGATCGTCGTGCCATTGGCGGTGACCCTCGCCATCGGCATCGGCTCACAGCCGGCCACCGGCGTGGCCGCACCAGACGCGTCGGGAGGCGTTCACTACCAAGCGGAAGCCTTCCGCACGCTGGCGCACAAACCACAGTTCATCCTGGTCGACCTGCGCAATCCCCACGAGGTCGTCGCGTTCACCCGCAAATCCGATTTCGACCGGGCGGTGGTGGCCGCCAAGGCCGGCCTTGGCGGGCAGGTCGGCACGGCCTCGGCCGGACAGTGGGTCGACATCTATTCGGACGACGAACTGCGGGGCGACTCCCAACGCATCGGCTCCGGTTGGGCGGTCAATGACCTGCGCGCGGTAGCCCGCGGTTGCGGCCTGTTCGGCTGCGCCGGCGACTGGAACGACGTGATTTCTTCGGTCTTCGTCAACGGCAGTGCGACCTTCAACACCGATCCCGGCTACGCCGGGACGTGGTTCTGGATCGGCGGCTACGGATGGCGCAACATGTCCACGTTTGGTCTGGACAACATGTTCTCATCCGTCAACGTGTGGTGGTAGCCGATACATTGCGGGCGCAGGGATCCCATTGGCCTGCGCCCGCGATGGCCCGTGGCCTCACGCCGGTGGGACGACGCGCAAAACGCGGTCGCTGTCGGGTGTCTGCGCCAGCCCGTCCTCGCGGCCGACCTGGTCGCGATTGGACGTCGTGACCCACAGCGAACCGTCGGGCGCGACCTCGACCGCACGCAGCCGACCTTGCCCCGTAAGGACTTTGCGCGCGTTGGTCCCGTCGAGGTCGAGCCGGTAGAGCGCCTGGCCGCGCAGGCACGCCACGTAGATGTGGTTGCCCAGCACCGCGATGTCGCTCGGCGACGCCGAACTCGTCGGTGTCCAGGTGGCGATCGGGTTGGTGTGCTCGGGCTGGACGCTGAAGCCTTCCACGATCGGCCAGCCGTAGTTGCGTCCGGGCTGGATCAGGTTGAGCTCGTCGTAGGTCTTGGATCCGAGCTCCGAGGCATACATGCGGCCTTGCGCGTCCCACGCCAGCCCCTGCACGTTGCGGTGGCCGTAGCTCCAGACGACCGAGTTGGGCAACGGGTTGCCCGGGGCCGGTTTGCCCTCCGGCGTCATGCGCAGGATCTTGCCGCCCAGCGAGCCGGTGTCCTGGGCGATCTCGCTGTCGAAGTAGGTCTCGCCGGTGCCCGCATAGAGCATGCCATCCGGGCCGAACGCGAGCCGCCCGCCCTGATGGAAGCGCCCGCCGCCCTCGCCCAAGACGGGGATGCCGGTCAGGATCGGCTCCGGCGTCTGTCCAAGATGGAGCCGCGCGATCCGGTTGTCGGACAAGGCACTGTAGTAGACGTAGACCCACTTGTCGGTGGCGTAGTGTGGCGAGACCGCGATGCCGAGCAGGCCGCCCTCGCCGTCGCCGAGGTCCACCTCCGGCAGCCGTTGCACCTCGGTGACCTTGCCCTGGGGCGTGACCGACAGGATCCGCGCGCCCTGGCCGGGATCGGGCGAGCTGCCCTCGAAGCGCGGCACGCCGTTGCCGCGCTCGGTGACCAGGGCCGTGCCGTCGGGCAGGAACGCCAGGCCCCACGGGATGCGCAGGCCCGTGGCGATGGTGTGCACGGTGGAGGGCATCTGCGGCGCGCCGGTGATGGCGGGTGTCGCCGCCGACGAACCGGGTGTGCCCTCCACCGGGCCCCCGTTGTCTTCGCTGTCGCCGCAGGCGGACAGGATCCCGGGTCCGCAGCAGACGGCAAGGATCGCCGTCAGGGTCGGCAACAAGGCACGCGATCTCATGGCGCTACTCCCGTGTTACTCGAAGCGGACGCTGTCGTGGCGCGTCGCCACGTTCAGGATCGGCAACACGATCATGGTCAGGGCGAACGCGGCGAGCGCGCCGGCGGCCAGGCTCGCGAGGAAGCCGGCGCTCGGCAGCACCCACTGCGCGCGCGGCACGATCGCGTAGGCGCTGATCATCGCTATGCCCGCGCTGCCCAGCGCCGTGAGCGCCAGCGGGGCACCGGTCTCCAGGAGCACGATGCGCCGCAGCTGACCGAGGCGCACTCCCGACGCGCGCAGCAGGGCGAACGGGCGCCGCCGCTCCATCACCCCGTTGACCGCCGCGACGGTCAGGCTGCACGCCGCGATCAGCAGCACCAGCACGATCACCGGCGGTAGGACGATGTCCCAGGTGGCCGTGCTCGCGGCCGCCTGCGCGGCGAAGTCGCGCTCGCTCATCGAGCGGGAGTAGGGCACGGTCACCGCGGCGAGCGTGCGCAGCCGTTCCTCGGCCGCCGCCGTGCCGTCGGTGCGGATGAACAGGGTCTGGATCCGCAGCTCCGGCGTCTGCGGGCCGGGCTCGCTGAACCCGGCCGGGTTGAAGATCTTCTCCATCCGGAACATGTCTCTGGCCGCATGGTCCCCGGCCTCCTCGGGCAGCGGGCAGGTCACCTCGGTGACCCGGGCCAGGTCGGCGCAGCTCACCACGATCTGATGGCCGGCGCCGAGCCTGGCCACGACGACCTCCGACCCGCCGGACATGAGCGGCGCCAAGGAACCTTCGGGCGCACCCTGCACGTGCACGGCGACCACGCCGTGATCCAGCAGCGAACGGTTCTCGGTGTCGATGGACCGCTCGTGCGCGGAGACGAGGCCGATCTGGGTGGCCACGTATATCGCCAGGGCCGCGCCGCTGACCGAGCGGAAGGCGCTGTAGGGGTCGGCCGCGATCCGCCGCGCGACGATCAGCATGGTCGCGCCGCGGCTCACCCGCGCGAGGCCACGGCTGATCCACATGCACGCCCACGCGCCGGCCAGGAACAGTCCCACCAATGTGGTCAGTGGGGCGAGAATGGTCAGCAGGTTCAGGAACGGGTGGGGATTTTCCGCGTAAGCCGGGTCGTTGCCGAGCTGCGCCGCCTGCCAGGAGCCCAGCGTGCCCAACGCCAACGGCAGCAGCCGCCAGGCGCTCGGGCGGCGGCGCCCGACCCGCTGCCGCACCCCCAGCGGCGTCAGCTGTGCCGGGCCCAGCGCAACCAGTGTCGTGGCCACGGCGAGCACCAGCACCGCCGCCATCACGAGCAGCGCCTGCCCGGTCGGCGGGCGCAGGTCCTCCACGAAGATCGGGGTGCCGTGGCCGAGCGTCACCTGGCCGGCCACCACCGGGCGCAGGGCCTGAAATCCGAGCCAGCCCAGCAGGACCCCGGCGGCCGCCGCCGCACCGGCCTCGGTCGCCGCGAGCACCGCGGTCTGCCCGCGGGTCGCGCCGATCAGGCGCAGCGCGGCGAACCGCTGCTCGCGCCGGGCCCCACCGATGCGGGTGGCCATCGAGATGAACACGACCACCGGCCCGACGATCAGCACACCGAGCAACCCGAACAGGATCCCCCAGAACTCCTTGAGGTCCAGCCGCTCCCCCGGCTGCTCGATCCCGCGGATCTGTTTGGCGCCATGGGTTTTCTCCATCTGCTCCGGCGTCTGGCCGATGATGCCCACCAGCTCGCCCGGGGCGATCAGCCCTTCGGGCCGGATCGTGCCGACGACCCGGCCGGGAAACCGGTTGCCCAGCTCGTCGGCCGGCGCGGTGCGCAACAGCTCGGCCAGCGCCGGCGAGACGACCAGCTCACCGGGCCCGGGCAGCCGGTCGACTCCGGGCGGCACGGGCGGCCGTGGCCCAAGCGCGGCGACGTGGACGCGGATGACATCGCGGCCGTGGTAACGGTCGGTGACGGCCAGCCACATCGCCGGATCGGGCGCGGTGGCCGGGCTGGTCGTCGTGGTGCGATGCCACGCCAGCCGGTCGACGTGGCTCTGCAGCAGCGGCAACCCGGTCAAAATCAGCAGCAGCACCGCCACGCCGACCGCGATGCCGGCCGCCATCAACACCATGCGGGCCGCGGCCTCCCGACCGCCGGCCAGAGCCATCCTGAACCCCAGCAGGATACTCACAATGGCCTCCTTGCGCTTCGCTTCAGGGGGCAATCCTGCTGATTCACTCGGGGCAAGCCCTCGCTCATGACACCACCTCCGCCGGCTGCATCATGCGTCCATCCCGGACGGTCACCTGGCGGTCGGCGTAGGCCGCCACCCGCGATTCATGGGTGACCGCCACCACTGCGACGTGCCCGGCCTTGGCCGTGGCCACCAGCAACTCCATCACCTGATCGGCCGCCACCGAGTCGAGCGACCCGGTCGGCTCGTCCGCGAAGATCAGGCGTGGCTTGGCGATCAGCGCGCGGGCGATCGCGGCGCGCTGCCCCTGCCCGCCGGACACCTCTCCCGGCAGCCGCCGCCCGACATCCTCCAAGCCCAGTCGCGGCAACCACTTCTGCGCCTCGGCCAGCGCCAGGCGCCGTGGGGTGCCGGCCAGCAGCAGCGGCAGGGCGATGTTTTCCAGCACCGGCAGCTCCGGCACCAACTGTCCAAACTGGAACACGAACCCGAACGCGCTGCGCCGCAACCGGCTGCGCTGCCCGTCCGTCATCCGGTCGATCCGCTGCCCGTCGAAGATGACCTCGCCCGCGTCGGGCATCAGGATGCCCGCCAGGCAGTGCAGCAGTGTGGACTTGCCGGAACCGCTGGGCCCCATGACCGCCAGCACCTCACCGGCCTCGACCGCCAGGTCGACCCCGCGCAGCGCCGGGGTCGGCCCGAAACTCTTGTGCAGACCGCGCGCGACCAACAACAGGACTCCCGAGTTCATAGCTGGATCTCCGTAGACGTGTTCTCCGTAGACGTGTTCTCCGTAGACGTGGCGGGGACGTCGAGGCGCGCGATGGCGTAGTCGATCCAGCGCAGATCGGCCTCGATATGGAACAGCTGATAGTCGATGAATAGGCTGTCCCGCAGCGATGCGGTGCGCCTTGCCGCGGTCAGGTCACGCATCCGGATCAGCTGCTTCTGCCGCTGGCCCTCGAGCAACGCCGCCGCGGCCGGGCCGGACAGCAGCGCCTGCATGACCTTGTCGAACAGCGCCGTCTCCGTCATGGGAGCGACTATACTCATCGGGTATACCCGTCGGGAAGAACACGCGCCAAAAAACGGCACACCCGCCGGGGCGGGTGTGCCGTCGAAGAAGCTCTAGCCGGCCAGGGGCAGGGCCAGACCGGGTGCGAACGGTCCAGACGCGACCGCCTTGGAGCCGCTGCGCGACAACAGATCCAGGCCCACCCGGGCCCGGCGCACGCGCTCGCGCGACAGCTCGACCGCGGTCGCGTCGAGGTGGCCGCCCGCCGGATAGATGTCCGGCGCGTTGCGCAGGCCAAACTTCGCGTAAACCGGTGATGCTATGTCGATTAGTCTCGGGAGCTCATAATGGCGCACGAAGCCGCCGAGGTTGTCCGGCGACTCCACATAGATGTCCAGTGGGATGTCCACAGTGGACCGGATGGCGCGCACCTGAGCCAGGGTGAGGTCGGTCGGCAGGTTGATCGTGTTGGCGCCCAGGAGCTCCAGCACGCGCGCCGCCGCCGGATTGGCCGCGGGCAGTGTCACCGAGACCTTGGCCTGCATGTCGGCGGGCAGCGCGCCACGCTCGCGCAACTGTCCGAAGACCGACAGCACGCCGAGGTCGGAGACCAGCACGCTGCGCACGCCCAGCTCGGCGGCGCGCCTGATCTCGTCGATGACCGCGACCAGCTGATCCTGGCCGCGCGCGGAGGCCGCGAGGAACGCCCCGCCCGGTGACCGCGCCATCGCCGACGCGTCCCAGCCCGCGCAGGGCCGGGCAAACAGGCTGAGCTCCACGCCGGCGGCGCTCGCCAGGCGCACCATCTCATCGATCTCGCCGTCGGTCATCAGGCCGACGCCGCTGCCCTGCGACACCCGCGACACCGGAACGTCCCAGCGCTCGGCCTCTTTGAGCACGGCCTCGAGGCAGCGCGGACCCTCAACGCTGGGGATCTCCACTCGGTATTGCCCGCCGTCGAGGAACCGGAGGCTGGACGGCTCAAGCTTATGGCCGTCCTCGGCGGGCAGGCCTAGCTCCGTCAATAGTAGCGAGGTGGTGGGCCTGTCCATTCTCATCGCTTCCCAGGATGCCGCTAGTTCGGTATAACAGACTCAGTTCGAAACTTCGGCCATCGAAAGTCTGCCCGACACGTCACGGAGGCGTCAATGGGTCGAGCGGTACCCGCGGTCAGCCGGGCGCTGGACATTTTGGAGCTGTTCCTCGATCGCACCGCGCTCTCGGCGCCGCAAATCACCGAAAAGCTCGACCTGCCAAGGACAACCGTGCACGAGCTGGTCACCACGCTCGTGGACCGGGGCTACCTGGAGGCCGTGTCGGGCGCGCCCACGCGCTTCCGGCTTGGCATGCGCCTGTTCCAATTGGGCAGCCAGTTTGCCGATCGGCTCGATCTGGTGCGCGAGGCGCAGGACGCGGCCACCGACGTGGCCGCGGCATGCGACGAGACCGTGCACGTCGCCGTGCTCGACGGCACCACCGTGGTCTATGTGGCCAAAGTGGACAGCACCCATCCCGTGCGCATGGTGTCGGCGGTCGGGCGCAGGCTTCCGGCGCACTGCACGGCCGTCGGCAAGATGCTGCTGTCCGGGCTCAGCGACGAGGCGCTGGACGCGCGCTATCCCCGCTCGCAGGCGCTGACCGCGATGACACCGCGCAGCATCGTGTCACCGACCAAGCTGCGCGCGCACCTCGCCGAGATCAAGCGCCAGGGCGTGTCGTTCGACGACTGCGAGTCCAACGAGGCGGTCAAGTGCGTGGCCGCCGGGGTCTACGATCACACGGGCCGCATGGTCGCGGCCATGAGCATCTCGGCGCCGACGATCCGGTGGAGCGAGGGCACCGAGGCGCAGTGGCGGCCGCTGGTCATCTCCGGCGCGGCGCAGCTGTCGGAGCGGCTCGGCCACCGCTCCGGGGCGGCCCTCAGCGCGAAACGCTGAGCCATCCACATTGGCCGTCCAATGTGGATGCTGCTCACAACTGATTCGGCGCTATCACCACCTTGAGCGCACCGGCCGCGTCGGGGTCGGCGAGCACCGCCACGGCCTCCTCGAAGTCCTCGAGCTTGAACCGGTGCGTGATGAGCGCTCCCGGATCGAACATCCTCTCGGTGTAGAGCGAGACCAGCCACTGCCACGCCGGCCGCGACGCCGCGAACACGCCCTGCACCCGCAGGTGCCGCAGCGTGATCATATCGGGGTCGATGGTGGCCCGGCCGCAGCCCGAAATCCCCAGCAGCAAAACGGTTCCGGCCCGGCGGGCGAGCATGAGCGCCGACGCCGCGCCCTCGGGCGAGTTGGTCGCCTCCACCACGAGGTCGAACGCGCCCCCGCACATGCGCGGCACCCGGTCGTGCAGCCACGTCTCGGTCGCGCCGAGCTTCATGCCGTAGGGCGCGCGCTGCTTGTGCGAACCGATGAGCGCAAGCCTGGAGGGACGCGAAAGGTCCAGCAGCGCCAGCGCGAGCAGGCCGAGCGGGCCATCGCCCACCACCGCGATCTTCGCGCCGGCCGCGGGCATGCCCACCTCGAGCAGTCCGGTCGCGACACACGCCGCCGGCTCGATGAGCGCGGCCGTCTCGACCGAGCGCCCCGACGGCAGCGGGTGCACCAAAACCTCCGGCACCACAAGGCGTTCGGCTAGCGCCCCCGCATGCGTGAAACCGGTTTCGGCGTATGTCCCCGCGCACAGGTTGACCCGGCCCTCGGCGCACCGGCGGCACACGCCGCAGGAGCGCACCCCCTCGGCCACCACCGGCGTGCCGGCCGGCAGCCCGGTGACCCCGGGACCGCATCGCACCACGAAGCCGACCCACTCGTGTCCGGGCACGACCGGGTAGCGCACATACTCGTCGGGCCGCTGCCCGGTCAGCAGCTCGAGGTCCGACCCGCAGATGCCAACACTGGTCGGGGCCACCAGCACCTCCCCCGGACCAGGGTCCGGCTCGGGCAGCTGGGCCAGGCCATACCTTCCCGGCCCGGTCACCAGGAGTGCCTGCATGTTAGGTCCCTTCGCGCCGTGCCATCAGAATGGCAACTGTTCGCGATGCGGACAACACCCAGGCACTCCCCATGGAGCTACATGTTTAGCTAGTTCAATTCGATAGCGATGTCGATCACGGCGGCGCGCAGCGGAAACGCGCCCAGCTGGTTCGCCTTTCCGGTGAGCAGATCGATTTGGTACAGGCGCTGCCGACCGTCCACTTTGAGCGTTGCCAGCGCGGTGTTGGAGACGGTGACGCCGCCGCGCAGGACGCTGTAGATGTCGAACCCGGCGTCGCCCTCGGCGTTGACGCCGAGCTTGCCAGTGGCCGCGAGCGTGCCGTTGTTGGCCGGCGACTGCACCACGGCCTGGTCGGTCATTGTGTTCAGATCAAACAAAGTCGTTGCCGTGTCGGCGTTGGTGTCGTTGTTGGTGTACGCGGCGCCGGTGACGCCGGCCGTGGCGCCCGCCGTGGGCGGCGTGGTCAGCCCGGTGTCGTTGGCCGTCGTGCCCGACGCCGGCGCGGCCCCGGCCGCCTGGTCATCGATGTTGTGCCGCAGGTTCTGGCCCGTGTCGCTGATGACGCGCAGCCGGTTGGCGGCCGGGTTGAAGTCGATGTCGAAGTCCTTTCCGGACAGCGCGACGGTCAGCTGGGAAACCAGCGTGGCCTTGGCATCCTTGGTGCTGAGCGTGTAGATCCCGCCCTTGTCGCCGACGCCGTAAAGCGCCGCATTCTGTACCCTGAAGTCGATGCCGATCAGGCGGGTGTCGCTCTGCAGCCCGCGCACGGTGCCGATGTCGCGCACCTTATCCGGGTCGTCCAAGCGAAACGAGACCAGGTTCTTGCCGCCCGCGGCCAGGCCGATCACACGCATGTCCCCGCGTTTAGGCCCGTCATAGCTCACCAGCACCGGATCGGCGAAGCTGGGCTTGTTGCTCAGGGCCATGGCCGTCGCGGTCGCACCGGTCACGCCCACCACGACCGCGACCATCAGGCCAACCTTCCAAATCTTGCGCATCTTTGTTTCCCTCCTCGGATTACGAGCCCTCACGCAAGGTCATTCGGAGCGGGCACGTGACCGGATGGGTCGGTCTTGACGCACGGCTATGTTCCAATTAGTCCATTTTTGGAGGTACGGTCGGCAGCTCGCGCATCGTGCGCAGCGGGGAGAAGATCAGCGGCAGGACCGGGATGACACCGCCGACGGCGGCGACCCACAACGTGGGGCGGGGGCCCAGGAGCTGGCCGAGCGCGCCTCCGATGAGTGCGCCCAGCGGCGTGGTGCCCCAGACGAGGAAGCGCATGGTGGCGTTCATCCGGCCCAGCAGCCGCTCCGGCGTGAGCCCCTGGCGGAAGCTGACCTGAGTAATGTTGTTGACCGACAGGCAGAACCAGATGACCAGCGAGGCAAAGGCCGCCGCCCACAGCGGCCAGCCGGGTTGGGCCATCGGGATGAGCAGCTGAAACGGTGCGGTCACCGCGACCGGGATCCAGATGGCCGGGCCCTGCCCGATCCGGGCGGCGATGCGCCTGGCCGTCAAGGCGCCGGCGAGACTGCCCACCGAGGCGATGGAAAAGAATATTCCTATGGTTCCGGGCGGAAGCTGCAGCACCCGGGCCAGAAGCACGATGAGCATGGCCGTCCTGATCCCGGCCAACAGGTTGTAGGAGCTGATGCACATCGCGATCGCGCGTAGCAAACGGTTACCAAACACGAAACGCAGGCCTTCCGCGATTTCCTTGCGCAGACGGGTGTCCGGCCGGCGCTCGGGCAACCGTTCGCGCCTGCGGATGCGCGTGACAAACAGCGCCGACACGGCAAAGCTGACCGCGTCGAAGGCCACGGCCACCGGCGCGGTCAGCGCCTGGATCGCCGCACCGGCCAGGCCCGGCCCCGCGATCTGGCTGACCCCGCGCATCCCCTCCAGTTTGGCGTTGCCCTCGACCAGATGTTCCCGACCGACCAGGTGTGGCAGATAGCTTTGGTATGCCACATCGAAAAACACGGTCAGCACCCCGACCGCCAGGGCCACCGCATACAGCTGTGGCATGCTCAGCACGCCCAGCGCCCACGCCAGCGGGACCGATCCGAGCACCAGCGCGCGCCCGAGGTCGCCCACGATGAGCACGTTGCGCCGCCGCACGCGGTCCACCCATGCGCCCGCGGGCAGGCCGACCAGAAGGAACGCCAGCGTGCCGCATGCGGCGAGCACGCCAACCTCGAGATTGGACGCGTCGAGTGCCAGCACCGCCACCAGCGGCAGCGCCAGCAGGCTGAGCTGGCTGCCGAGCTGACTGATCGTGTCGGCGACAAACAGCTGCCGGAAGTCGAACTCGCGCAGCAATCCCCCGCGTACCCGCAAATCCATGATGGAAGGATATGGAAATGTCTCGCTGACTGTGGGGGGCACGGGAGCATGCCGGCACGGTGGCGCTCGCGCCGGTCACCCAGTGGGCGCTGCTCATCTCCGGCGGCCGCGATCCGGCCGCGCCGGTGCAGCCGGCCGTGTTCCACTCCGCCTACACGCTGGGGCTGACCAGTCATGGCGCCTACCGGGCCGAGCGGTGGTTCACTCCGGCCGGGCTGGAGCTGGTGCGGCGGGCGGGCGTCCTGTGCATCGACGCGCTGGCCGCCCGGGTGGTGGGACTGTCCAATGCCGACGTGTTCACCGATCCCGGCGCGGCAGCCGACGAGTTGACCCGATGGCATGCGGCGCAAGAGATCCCCGTCGCGGCCTACCCACGGCCCGTCCGGATCGCGCACGGCTCGGTTGATATGCTGCCGGCCGTGTTCAGCGAGATCACGGCCGGGCAGCTGGCGGGCGCGGGCACACGCGTGACCTACACTCCCGTGCCGGGCGCCGACCATTTCACGCTGCTGCCGACGGTGGCGACGGACGTGGTCGCTTGGGCCGACGCGCTTATCGGGCGTTGAGCGGGTCGCGCCGCAGCACCAGTTTGGCGGTCTTGGTGGCGTAGGCGCGCGGCGCGTCGTCCCAGTCGGCTACCGTCGTCGCGACCCGCTCGGCGGGGAATCCGGTGCGGCGCACGAAGTCCAGCAGTTCGGGCAGGGTCGCCCGCGAATGGGACACGCCGATGTGGAGGGTGGCGTCGTTGGCGTACATGCGCATCAGCGGAAGTCGCGTGCCTGTGCCCAGGTAGTAGCCGACGCCGGTGCAGACGCCGCCGGCCGCCAATGCCCGGATGGCCGTGCGGAGCCCGGCCGGGCGCGAGGTCGCCTCGACCACGATGTCGTAGCCGCCCAAGGATTTGTGCCCCGACAGCGGCCGTGCCTCGGCGCCGAACTCGTCGGCGATCCGCCGGCGCCGCGCGCTGTCGTCGAGATAGTGCACCGTCGCGGCGCCGTGGGCCACCGCGAGACCCGCCGCGTAGAGCCCGATGCTCCGGGAGGCCCCGCCCAGGATGAGCACCCGCGCGCCCTCGCGCCGGGCCAGGTGCGGCACGACAGCCCGCCAGCCGTCGGCGAGGTTGTCGCCCGCGGCCGCGACCCGCAGCGCGGGCACGCCATCGGGCACGGGCACCAACATGTGGTCGGCGTAGGGCACGTGCAACGCGTCGGTGACCATGCCGCCGTAGGCCCCGCTGGCCGGGCCAAGACCGAACGCGGCCAACGGGTGGTCTCGCGTCGTGGTGTCGCATTTGGACGTCAGGCCACGGCGGCAGCTTCCGCAGGTACCACATGAGACAGCCCAAGGCACGATGACCGTTTGCCCGACGCGGACGTCTTGGACCGCCTTCCCCACGGCCATCACCTCCGCCACGCACTCATGCCCGATGCCGAACGGCCCGCGGAACGGCACCGATCCGGCGATCGCCGCGACGACCGGGTCCACCAGCTGCAGCGCGATCCCGGCCTGCAGCGCGCGGGAGACGGGCCGGTGGATGGGCAGGACGTCGCCGTCGCACCGCCCGGCCAGGAACGGGCGCACGATCGCGTCGCTGTCACAGGTGATCGTGGGCTCGTCGCGGTCGGCCCAGGCGAGCCGGCCCGACCGGATGAAGTGCAGCTCGCGCATGCCGTGACCTCCTCGTTATAACAGTCGTTATAGCCTAGCGCGAGGGGCGGGCATGCGGAATGGTGAAGTCATGCGAGTGTTGGTGACGGGCGGGCGCGGGTTCGTGGGCCAGGCGGTCGTGCAAACGCTGCGGGCGCACGGGCACGATGTGGTGGAGCTTTCGCGAGCGTCGGGAGTCGACCTGCGCGATGGCGAGGCCGTGGCGCGGGCGGTCGCCCGGTGGCGGCCCGACGGCGTGTGCCATCTGGCCGCGCTGATCTCGGTGCGCGACTCGTTCGCCCAGCCGCTGGACTACTTTGACACCAACCTGGTGGGCACGGCCAACCTGCTGCACGCGCTGGTCAAACCGGCCCGCGTGGTGATGACCTCGACGAGCGCGGTCTATGGCTCGGCCCGCCCGGGCAGGTTGGGTGAGGACCTGCCGCCGCAACCCGAGAGCCCTTATGCCGCTTCCAAGGCAGCCGCCGAGCAACTGCTGGCCCACGTGGCCGGCGCGGGCGCCATCGGCGCGTTCAGTCTGCGCTGCTTCAACATCGCGGGCGCCGCGCACGGCCGGCCCGACCCCGATCGCACGCGCATCGTCTCCGCGTCGCTGCGCGCCGCCGCAGGCGAGATCGACCATGTCTCGGTCAATGGCGACGGCTCGGCGATGCGCGAGTTCACGCACGTGCTGGATGTGGCCGACGCGGTCCGGCTGGCGCTGGAGGCGGCCGAGCCGGGCAGGCATCAGGCGCTCAATGTCGGCACGGGCGAGGGCGTCCGGATGGTTGACGTGATCCGGGCCGCTGAGCGCGTGACGGGCCTGCCCATCAAGGTTGTGCATGGGCCGCCGGTGAGCGAGCCGCACACGCTGATCTCGGATCCGACCCGGATCCAGAGCACGCTCGGCTGGCGGCCGACCCGCTCATCGCTCGAGCGGATCCTGCGCGACGCCTGGGAGGCGAGACTCGCGACGCCACGCGCCGGAGGGTGAGGCCAATGACGGATCCTGCGCGGCGCCCTCGATGACTTCCAGTGGGCTGTTCAAAGCCAGGTGGTGCCCAGCCGGGCGGTCGTGGCAGCGGCGGCGAGGAGGGCGATGTTGAGTCCGATCAGCCGGGCCTCGCCGCGGGACAGATGGACCACGATGCCGCCGACCTGGATCAGGACGAGGCCGATCGCCGCGGCGATGGCCAGCCAGGGCGCGATCCCGGTCAGCGGTGGCAGGATGAGCCCGGCCGCGCCAAGCACTTCCAGCGCTCCGATGGTCCTGACCAGCGGCATCGGGACGCGGCGGCGTACCAAACCCGGATCAGGTGACCCGGCTCTCTGCCTGGTCCAATGTGGACGGTGGAGCGGATGGGAGGCGCGAGCACAGGGCGACGCCGATGAGGATGCCGGCGGGGTAGGTGCCCCGCAGGCGGGAGTCGACGCTGTGGCCCGGGTTGTCGCCGAGCAGGATGATGCGACCGTCCGGGACACGCGCGGCCTTGACAGCGCTGGCGCATGAGGGCGGCACCGGGTCGCCCGCGACGGCGGCGAGACGCTTGATGACATACGCGCCGGGCACATGCGGATCCGACAGCAGCACGATGTCCCCGCGGCGCGGGCGCATGCGCAGGATGAAGGCGCGCCGGCCCGGGCGCAGCGACGGTTCCATGCTGCGGCCGCTGATCGTCACGGCAAACAACCGTCCGCTGAGGATCAGCCAGCCGCCGAGCAGCAGGGGCAAAGTGAGCAGGATCGCGATCATCGCAGGAGCGCGGCGATGTCGTCGAGGCGGACCACGAGGATCGCGAGGCACACAGCGACGCCCACGGACATGGCGATCCCGGCCGGGTGGACCACCGCCCCGTCCCCCGAAAGGGCCCATCCGGCGATCGCCACGCCCAGCAGCAGACCGTTGCGCACGAGGTGCCGCCCTGAGAGCACGACGCGCGACGACCCGAAACAGTTGCAGCGCAAGGCAAGCCCGCGGCGCATCGAGTATGCGATGTAGGCGCTGAAGCACACGAGCAGCCCGCAGGCGAGCGGATAGCCCAGCGGGCCGAGGATCAGCAGCGGCACCGCGACGGCTTCCAGGACGACGACGGGCTTGGCCACGCGCGGCAGGGACGCCCAGTCGCGCAGCTTGCCATACACGGCCGCGGCGAACACCAGCGCCAGCAGCGCCCGCGCCGCGAGGTCCACATAGGACACGATTCCTCACACCT
Source organism: Allorhizocola sp. (assembly GCA_044869915.1). GTDB lineage: Bacteria > Actinomycetota > Actinomycetes > Mycobacteriales > Micromonosporaceae > Allorhizocola. The sequence continues at coordinate 1,772 of JBIOYB010000448.1, read as the reverse complement.
CCGCGTAACCCGTGGCCTGCAACGAAAATAGGTGCGCATACGTGTCACCGGCGGCCATCAACGAGGAGTGCGTGCCGGTTTCGGCGATCCGGCCGTCGTCGAGCACGACAATGGTGTCGGCGTCCCGCACGGTGTTGAGCCGGTGCGAGATGAGCACGCTGGTCTGGCCCGACCGCATCGAGCTCAGCGCGCTGTGGATCTCGTGTTCGGCTCCGGGGTCAAGGCCCGAGCTGGGCTCGTCGAGGATGAGCAGGTCGCGCGGCCCGCGCAGCAGCGCCCGCGCGAGCGCCATCCGCTGCCACTGCCCGGTGGACAGCGTCACCCCGGAGCCCGCGTCCGGCCCGCCGAAGTCGCCCTGCATGGTGCGGCTCAGCATGGTGTCGTAACCGTGCGGCAGCCGGGCGATGGTCTCGTGCGCACCGGCGGCGTGCGCCGCTTTCACCAGGCGATCGCGCTCCGGCAGCGCATCCGGGTCACCCAGACCGATGTTTTCGGCCGCGCTCAAGTCGTACTCCATAAAATCCTGAAAGACCGCGGAAATCCGGTCCCGCAACGTTTCCGGGCTGAGCTCGCGGAGGTCCACGCCGTCCCAGAGGATCGCGCCGCGCGTCGGATCGTAGAACCGGCACAGCAGCTTGACGAGGGTGCTCTTGCCGGCGCCGTTGTGGCCGACGATCGCGATCGCGCTGCCCCGTGGCAGCACGAGGTCGACGCCACGCAGCACCCACGGCAGGTCGGGTGCGTAGCGGAACCATACGTCGCGCAGTTCGATCGACCCCTGCAGGGGCGCTGCCGCGATCGTGCCGGCCGGCAGATCGGGTGGCCCGTTCACGACCTCGAGATAGTGCGAAAACATCAGCAGCGACTGGTGCACCAGCGCAAGATATTGGATGACCAGCGACAGCGCGGCCTGCACGCCCGCGAGCGCGGCCACGAACACCGCGATGTCCCCGACCGAGATGGCGCCGTCGCTGGCCGCCCGGACCGTCCACAGCAGACCGCCGGCCGCGACCACCGCCGACAGCAGCGACAGCGAGCCCTGCACGGCCAGTTCGGACCGGTCGATCCGGCGTGCGCTCGCGTTGGCCGCGACGGTCTCCGACAGCATGCGCCGGCGCAGCAGCCCGGCGATGCCGAACAGCCGGATCTCCTTGGCCGCGCGCACGTCCAGCAGCAGCTGCGCGTACCACATCTCGCGCCGCAGCACCGGGGTGAGCCGCATGAACATCGTGGCCCGGCGGCGGGCCAGCGCCAGCTCGGCCAGCAGCATGGGCCCGGCCGCGAGCACGACCGCGAGCGTGAGCAGCGGGCTCAAGTACAGCAGCGACCCGAGGAACCCGGCCAGCGTCAGCGCGCCCCGGCCGGTGTTGATGATCCCGTTGACCACGCTGGCCGGCGCGGACCGGCCCGCCTCCTGCGCGAGGCGTACCCGGTCGTGAAAGGACGGTTGCTCGATCGAGCCGAGCCCGACGTGCCGGGCGACGGCCGTGAACAGCCGGTCCTTGCTCAGCACGGCGATCCGGCGGTCGGTCTCGGCCCGCAGATACACCGTCACATGGTCCACTGTGGACAGAAGCAGGCCCGCCGCGCCGAGCCCGGCGCCCGCCCAGGCGATCTGCTGCCAGGCCGCGCCGGACGCCACCGCGTCGAGCACGGCCTTGGTCATCCAGGCCGCGAGCACCGGCAGGGCCGACGCGACGACCGCGAACGCCAGATATCCGGCGAGCAGGAGCCGCCCGGCCCGCCAGCCCAGCGCCAGGGCCCGCGCGGCG
>JBIOYB010000447.1:0-16494 GCA_044869915.1 Allorhizocola sp. | reverse complement strand
CCGCGCGACGTGCGCGTGTCGCGCTGGTACCGGCTGCTCTACCTCGCCGGTGTCACGTGGATGATCTGGTTCGCGCTGCATTTCCTGTGGCCCAGCGCGGTGGTCGTCTTCGGATGGTCGGCGGGTGTCCTGGCCGACGCCCCGATGGGCAGCTACTTCTGGTGGGAGGCGCTGGCGCTGATCGCGTTCGCGATGCTCAACGTCTTCGCCCCGCTGCTGATCCTGCTGCGTAACAAGGTCCGTGAGCGGAGGGCGGCGGCATGAACCGGTGGCTCGGCTCGATCGTCAGTGTCGTCGTCACCTCGCTGAGCGTGCTGACGATGTCGGCCTTCGGTTTGGGTGCGCTCGTCGAGGTGTCCACCACCTCCGCCGTGCTGCCGTGCGATCAGATCCCCGGGACGCCGCAACCCTTCGAGGGCGACCGGCACATCCCGTATGACGGCGCCGCGCACGAACCCTACCGGACCGTGCCGCCCACGTCGGGCTCGCATTCGGCGCGCGTCTTCGCGCCGGGAGTCTACCGGGACCCCGTACCAGAAGAATTGCAAATCCATGTCCTTGAGCACGGCCATGTGCTGCTGCAGTATGCCCCCGGCACCCCCGCTGCCGACATCGCCGCGCTCGAGCGGATCGGCCGGCGCCACCCTCGCGATGTGGTCGTCGCGCCTTACCCGAAGCTGGAGGCAGGCGTCGCTCTGACCGGATGGCAACGCCTGCAACGCCTTCCGGGTCTGGACGAGGGCGCGATCAAAGACTTCATCACCAAGGTGGCGCGCCGCTACGACCACTCGTGGCGCCACGGCGCGACCGACTGCCTGGGGTGAGGGTCTACGGGATGGTCAGGGCATAGGCGGCGAGGATTTCGATGATGGGCTGGTAGAAGGTGGTGCCGCCGCTGGTGCAGTTGCCTGAGCCGCCGGACAGGATGCCGATGATCCGCCCGGTGGACGGGACGTAGAGTGGTCCGCCGCTGTCGCCCGCTTCGGCGCAGATGTTGGTTCTTATCAATCCATATACCGTACCCTGCGCGTAGTTCACGGTCTGGTTGAGCCCGGTGATGACGCCGCACCGCACGCCCGTCGTGCTGCCGCTGCGGCACACGGTCTGCCCGATGACGGGGCTGGCGGGCCCGACGATGTTCAGCGTGCCGGGATAGGTGTGCACGGCGCTCGGGTGCGGCACGCTCGCGTTGGTGTAGCGCACGAGCCCGTAGTCGTTGCCCGGGAAGCTGCTGCCCGCGCGCGAGCCGAGCACGGTGGTGCCCGCGGCGTTCGCGGACCAGGTGGCACCCGCGTTGGTGCAGTGCCCGGCGGTGATGAACACGGGCACGCCGCCCTGCCGCGCGTTGGCGCCCAGCGAGCATCGCGCGCCGGCCGAGTAGACGGCCTGGCCGCCCGCGATCAGCACGCGCAGCTCGCCCGGCATGCGCGTCACGCGGATCCCCGTGCGCCGCAACGCCTCCACGCGGCCCTCGCTGACCGAGTCGTCAACGTAGACCTCGCCGTCGCCCCAAGCCGTGCCGGGCAAGCGATCCAGGGCGTGCGCCGGTGCGGGCGCCAGCGGGATGAGCCCGATCGCCAAGACTAGTGCCAGAAGTTGCTGCCGGCGCATGTATACCTCCCACGCTGCTATGCCGTGATGTTATGCATCTACGTATTGAAATGTGAAAGAACTATGGGAAGAGTAGCGCCCAACTGGTCCCCCCAAAAGGAGGTCTTCATGAACCGACGCAGGTTCATCCGTGCCGTGGTTGGCGTGGCCGCGGCAATCGGTGTGGCCGTTCCGATCCAGATCGTCGCCGCGACTCCGGCCCATGCGGCCGTGCGCGTGATCTACTACGACGCCAGCGCTGCCGGCGAGTTCGTCAATGTGGTACATCAGGGCGCGGCCAACTGGAACTCCAGCGTCACCAACGTGCGTCTCGAGCGGTGGACCTCGGGTCGACCCCGCAACATCGTCGTGCAGGTCGACAACGGCTGGCCCCGCGCATATGTGACGTCGCTCGGCACCGGTCGCTGGGTCATGGGCCGGCAGGCCGTGCAGCAGGGCTACTACCCGCCGCGCATCTCGACGCACGAATTCGGCCACCTGCTCGGCCTGCCCGACCGCCGCACCGGGCTGTGCGCCGACCTGATGTCGGGCAGCAGCGCCGCGATCTCGTGCACCAACGCGCTGCCCAACGCGCGCGAGCGGGCCGAGGTGCAGGCGAACTTCGCGGGCAGTCTGACCAGCGCCAACATCGGCATCCAGAAGGTGTTTGTGGACTTCTAGCGCCACCCATCCGTTGACGCCCGGTCCGCCATCCCCCCGCGGACCGGGCGTCAACTCTTGACATTGCGCTCCTTCTTTATTTAACTGCGTGAGTTAAGAAACTTTACTGTACGGAAGGAGAGCATGGTGGACGCACATCGCCATACTCGCCGGGCCGTCCTCGCAGCCGCCGCAGGCGGCGCGCTGGCGGCGACGACCGGCATCCCGACATCCGCCCTCGCCGCCCCGCAGCTGATGTGGAGCCCCAACCCCAGCACCCACGGCCTCAACGGCTTCGAAGGCCTCGAGGACGACCGCGCCGACTCCCACCCGGGCGTGCAGCACATCTACGTCGACGGCGGCAACTACCGCTTCGACATGCACACCCGCGATCGGGACGGCTCCGACCGCCAGCGTAACGAGTCCAAGGGCATGCGCAACGCGAGCGGCACCGTCATCGACATGATGCAGAACGAGACGTGGCGGCTGACGTACGACATGTACATCCCAACCTCGCTCAAGGGCACCACGAGCTTCACGCACATCTTCCAGCTCAAGAAGCCCGGCACCGGCACCGGCCCGCTGGTGACCATCTCGTTGCAGCGCAGCGGCTCCACCGAGTACATCGCGTTCCGCGGGTTCGAGTCGGGCGTGGTGGTCGGGCGCATCCCGCTGGCGCCGTTGAAGAACCACTGGTTCACGGTGGACATGACATTCCGCATCGCGGACTCCGGGCACGCCCGGTTCATCGTGCGCGACGGCGGGCAGACCCTGCTGGACGCCCAGCGCGGCATCGACATCTGGCTGGGCGACCGCATCCGTCCAAAGTGGGGGATCTACCGCTCGCTGAGCGACAGCGGCCAGCTGCAGAACACGTATCTGCTCATCCGCAACCTCAAGGGTTACCGCGGGACATAGTAACTTAACAATTTTAGGTGGCCGGCGTGCCCCGGTCGCCCTCCAGTCGGTGTTAATCTGGCGCCGAGAGCACACCCATCGGGAGCCGGGTGGCAGCCCAAACCTTGCCCACCCCTTTGCTTCTGAAGGTGGAACATGAAAACGAAGTTTCTCATCAGCGCGCTGGTGGCTGCCCTGGCCGCGGCCGTTTTCCTGATGGTCCAACCGGCACAGGCCGCAGTTGGCCTGCGCATCACCAACGGACGTCTCGTCGAGGCCAACGGCACCCCGTTCATCATGCGTGGCACGAGCCACGCCCACGTGTGGTACCAGAGCCAGACCAGCTCGTTCGCCAACATCAAGTCGCTGGGCGCCAACACCGTCCGCGTTGTCCTGTCCGGCGGCCGCTGGACCCCGATCAACGGCGTCAACGACGTGCGCAACGTGGTCAGCCTGTGCAAGGCCAGCCGCCTGATCTGCGTGCTGGAAAACCACGACACGACCGGCTACCAAGAGCAGCAGAGCGAGTGGACCCTCGACCGCGCGGTCGACTACTGGATCAGCGTGCAGGCCGCGCTCACCGGCGAGGAAAACTACGTCCTCATCAACATCGGCAACGAGCCGTGGGGCAACAACAGCCCGGCCGGATGGACCCAGGCCACCATGAACGCCATCGGCCGCCTGCGCAACGCCGGCTTTGATCACACCATCGTGGTCGACGCGCCCAACTGGGGCCAGGACTGGCAGTTCATCATGCGCGACAACGCGGTGCAGGTGGCCAACAGCGACGTGGACCGCAACCTGCTGTTCTCCGTACACATGTACGGCGTGTTCGACACCGCCGCGGAAATCAACGCCTACCTGGACTCGTTCCAGACCCGCGGGCTGCCGCTCATCATCGGCGAGTTCGGCTTCAACCACTCCGACGGCAACCCTGACGAGGACACCATCATGGCCGAGGCCGTGCGTCGCAACATCGGATATCTCGGGTGGTCGTGGAGCGGCAACGGCGGCGGGGTCGAGTATCTCGACCAGGTGACCAACTTCAACGTCGGCCAACTTACGTCGTGGGGCCAGCGGTTGTTCAACGGCGCCAACGGGATCCGGGCCACCTCCGTGCAGGCGACCATTTACGGCAACCAGCCCACGCCGACGGTGAGCCCGACCCGGTCGCCCACCCCGTCGCCATCGACGTCGCCAACGACGTCCCCGTCCAACCCGGGCGGCCGCACGTGCACGGCCACCTACACGAAGATGGGCCAGTGGCAGGGCGGCTTCCAGGCCGAGGTCCGGGTGACGGCCGGCAGCAGCGCGATCACCGGCTGGCGGGTCACGTGGACGTGGGCCAACGGGCAGAGCATCACCCAGTTCTGGAGCGCGCAGGTCACGGGCGCCGTGACCGCGACCAACATGCCTTACAACGGGAGCCTCGGTGCTGGCCAGAGCACCACATGGGGCTTCCTCGGCTCGTGGAACAACAGCGTCAACAACAACCCCACGCCTACGTGCGTGGCGAGTTGAGGGTGACGCCCCCGTCGTCACCCGGCTCCACCATGAGCAGGGTGCCCGGCGGGTAGTTCTCGAGCACCTCGGGCGGGAGTTGGATGGATCCGTCGCCAGCGACGACCGCGAACTCCCGCCCGTTGCGTCCCTCCGCGCCCACCCGGCCGTCGCGGATCGTGACCGCCCGGCCGAGCCGCTCGCCGACCTCGGGGTCGTGCGTCACGACGATGATGGTCGCGCCGCGCTCGCGGTTGATCGTCTCCAGTGCCGCCAGCACCTCGTCGCGCCCGGCCCGGTCCAGCTGGCTGGTCGGCTCGTCCACGAGCAGCAGCCCGGGCGAGGCGGCCATGCCGACCGCGAGCGCCGCCCGCTGCTGCTCCGACGAGGACAGATCGCGTACCTTGCGGTGCCCCATCCCGACGGGCCCGACCAGCGACAGGATCCGGGCCGGCGGCTCGAGGTCGCCCGGACGGACCTGGGCCGCGCGCCGCTGCGCCAGCCAGATGTTGCTCAGCACCGTGGCATAGGGCAGCAGGTTGCGCCGCGCGCCCTGCAGCACGACGCCCAGATCGGTGCCGCGCAGGCGGGCGAGCTCGGCGTCGCTGATCCGCCCGATGTCGGCCAGCCCGATCTGGACCCTGCCCGCGCTCGGGCGCATCAGCCCGGCCAGCAGCGCGATCAGCGTGGATTTGCCCGAGCCGGACGGCCCGACGAGCGCGACCATCTGCCCGGACGCGATGTCGAGGTCCACACCGGACAGTGCGACCACGTCTCCGCCCTCGGACCGGTAGATGTGCATCACCCGGCGGCAGACCACGGCGAGACCAGTCATGGGGCTAGATCCTCCACATAGGACACCCGGGCGGCGGCCCAGCACACGATCGCGGCGATGATCAGGGCCGGCAGCGCGAGCAGCGCGACGACCGGCGGCAGCGGCGCCGCGGGCCACGACCGGTCAAGGAACGGCGGTATGATGTCGTAGGCCACGCCCCACGTCACCGCAAACCCGGCAGCCGAGCAGACAAGCGCAAACCCGAGCAGCACCAGCCGGCTGCCCAGCGCGGCCCGGCGCAGCATCGGCTCGCCGACCCCCTGTGGCCGCAGCACCGCGAGCCCCGGGGCGCCCCGCTCCAGCGTCGCGGCGACGAGCAGCCCGGCCAGACCCAGCACGAGCCAGGCGATCGCGGCGATGGCCACGAAGCGGATCGCCACCGCCGGCGCCTGCTCGCCGAGGACCGCCCGCTGCCGCTCGGCCGTGCGATCGCCCACGATGTCCAGCCCGGCGGCGCGCAGCCGGTCGACGATCTCCGGTGGCGCGTCCTTGGCGAGCCACACCTCGAGCGTGGCGCCGCCGCCCGCGGCCGTGCCGTGCATCGCGTACTCCAGATCCATCAACAGGCCCTGCCTGCCGATCCTCGGCACGAGCGGCAGGCGGCCCGCGTCGGTGACCGGCTGGCGCACGGCATCGGTGTACATGGCCATTTCATGTGGCGGGGCAACGCTTCCCGCGATCGGCAGCGGGCCGGTGAACACAGCGGGATAGAGGCGAGCGTTGGACACCGGCGCGTCCAGCAGGATGCGCGATCCCTGGACCTGCATGCCCACTGGGTGCCACGTTTGACCGGCGTCGAAGACGACCTTGCCCTGCGCATCGCGTAGCTCGGCGAGCACCAGCTCGATCCTCGTGCCCGGCTCGGCGAAGCCGACCACGATCTCAAGGGACTCCAGGCGGCATCCCAAGCAGTCCTTCAATTCATATTTTTGTGTACCGGGGGAGAGCAGGCCGGCTTCCAATATGCCCGATGATCCCTGCGCGGTCACGACGCGCAAGCGCAGGCGCACGTCCGGCTCGCCGCGGGGATCCGCCATCGTTGCCGTGAGCGTGAAACTCTTGCTGTTCAACAGGATCGGTCGGGGTGGCGCGGGCCGCAGCCGGCGCGCGAGGTCCTCGTCGGGGCCGTCCGGCCAGTTGGCGATCGCCGCGAGCCGCGGGCTGTCGACCGCCAGGATCGGCGGGGTGTCCGGGCGGGCCAGCACGGCGACGGCCATCGCGTGCCGCCCAGACGGGTCGGCGGCGCGCACCGCGTCGAGCACGAGGCCTGGCGACACGGGCGCCACCGAGAGGACCCGTGCCGCACCGGTCTGCACCTCGGCCCGCTGCTCCCACGACCCGGCGCCGACAAACACCGTGGCGGCCGCGTGCCCGGCAAGTCCAAACACGACAGTGAGCAGGATCGCGATCGGGGCCGTGCCGGGCCGGCGCGCCAGCGCCAGCAACGACAGCGCGGCCGCGGCCCGGCCGCGCCGCAGCATCGCCCGGCCGAGGCGCGCGGTGGCCGCGGGCAGCAGGCGAGCGGCGAGCATGCCCACGCCCAGGGTCAGACCCAGCGGGGCGAGCATGCTCAGGCCGGTTGCCTCCTCGCCCGACAGTGCGGCCTGATATCCGGCGGCGAGCGCGATCGTGGCCACGGCGATCTCCAGTGCGCGCAGCCAGACGGAGCGGGCAGGCTTGCGCCGTGCACTCCAAAGCAGAGCAATGACCCCTGCGGCGATGGCACCCAGGATCGCTACGCCGCAGGCGATGACGGCCGCCCCCGTAATTCCAGCGTCAGGGTAGGACACCGCGACGGCCATGTGACCCAGCAGATATCCTGGCATCGCGCCGAGCAGCAGCGGCCCGGCGATCTCCAATGTGGGCAGTGCCAGGCGCAAACCCGTGGGCACGCCGCGCAGGGCAAGCAGGCCCAGCTCCTCGCGCCGCAGCCGCACCGCCGAGGAGATGGCGAAGAACAGCACAAACCAGCAGATGAGCACGAGCGGAGCGACACCGCCGATGAGCTTGGCGGACAACATGTCCCGGCTGCGCTGCACGCGGTCGGCGAGCTGGGGGAAGTCGGTGTTGATGGCGTATCCGCCCGACTGCAGCTGCGCCATCGCGGACTCCACATCGGACCGGATGGCCACGGGATCGGCGTCGGGGCCGAGTATGAGGTCCACTCGCTCGAGCGGTTCGGCTCGCATGTACAGCAGCGTGATCTCGCTGGTGAACAGCGGGCCCGCGGCGTTGACCCCGAACAGCTGGCTGTGCCCCGCCCAGAACGGGTCGGTCACGTCAACGTGGCGGTAGACGCCCACGACGGTCAGGCGCTTTTCGGCCCGCCGCCCTCCTGACTGATACAGGAAGTCGAACTCCTCGCCCGCGCGCCGGCCCATATCCTCACGGGCCACCACCTCGTTGTCGGCCACGGCGCACCGTCCACTTTGGAGGATGAGATGCGCGCACAGGCCGGTGCGGGAAGTGAGGACGGTGTCGCCCCGCTCGAACGGCTCGACGAAGCCGACAACATAACGGCCGAACACCGTGCTCACGCCGTCGACCACGGGCAGCGGCGGCTGTTTCTCGCCCGGGTCGCGGGGGGCGGGGCGGCCCGCCCGGATGGTGAGCTCGTTCACCGGCGCGGCCGCGACCTCGGTCCGCGTGACGGCCCGCCCCGCCGCGTCGGCGTAGGTCGGCCCCGCGGCCGCGGCCGCCGCGGCACACGCGGCAAGCACGAACGCGATGACGGTGGCGCCAAGCCGCGACCGGATCGTGGCCCACAACAGCGCGGTCATCGAGCGCCTCCCACAATCGCCACCAACGGCTCCCCAACCGCCGCCCTCGGCAGCGCACCGCTCGCCCTCAGCAGCGTGACCGCCGCCGCCTTCAGCCCCGCCTCGACAGCGCCCTTCGGCAACACGGTCACCGTGCGACCCTCGCGGCCGGGGCCGGCTTCCCGCCGCATCCCGGCTGGGGCCTGCTGCCGCGCCCCGGTTGGCGCCGCCTGCCGCGCGGTCATCGGGCGATCCTCGCCGTGACGGCGAGCAGTGCGACGGCCAGTCCAAACGCCGCGGCGAGCGTGACCAGGCCCGGCGGGCGCTGCGCGGCGAGCAGGCCCGCGATGAGTCCCGCGGGCAGGGCGACGGCGGCGATGATGCCGTATCCGCCCGACGCCCGCCGCACCACCGACGCCGCAACGCCTTGGCGGCGCAAAGCCTGCAGCTCGACCGTCCGGCGTGGACGGTCGGCGGCCGCTACGACGAGCAGCGCCACCGCCGCGAGCACGACCCCGGCCAGCCCACCGGCCAGCCGCAGTGTCTGGCCCAGGCCCGCCCCGCCGCCCGAATATCGTTGTGCCCGTTGGGCCTTGGTCTCGTCGCCGATCACCACGAGACCGGCGGCGCGCAGCCGTTCGACCACATCGGACGGTGCGGAACGGTTGAGCCACACCTCGAGCCGCAGCAGGTTGAGCGGGCTTTCGCTGAGCCGGTCGGCATATTCCAGGTCCACGAGGAAGTCGCTGTCGGGCACGCCCGGCAGATCCGCGGCTGCGGTCGCGTCCACCATCCGTGGCCCGGTGAGCACCCAGCGGCCGATCTGCTCGCGGCTCGCGGCCAGCCGCGCCGGCCCATGAATGACGATCGGCACCGGCATGGGCGCGTCGGCCGCGATGATGCGGATGTCGGTGCTCAGGTTGCGCGTGTTAATAGGCACATATTGCATGCGCAGGTTTCCCTCGGCCGTGTGGAAGATCGTGACCTCCCCCTCCATCCCGACGCTCCGCCGCCACCGGGCGGCGTGCGCGACCGGCCCGGTGGACAGCGGACCGACGCGCGTGATGACGAGCTCGTCGGGGGAGCGGGGGAAGCTCAGCCACGCCAGGCGGCAGCCCGCCGCGCACGCGGGCACCGGCACGGTGTGGGTGCCCGAGGCGTCGACGTCGACCGTGCCCGTGATCCGTTCCCCACTGGGCCCGTCGAGCACCACGGTGATCCTGATGGGGCGCGGCAGGGGAGTGGTGACGGTGATGCCGAGCGGTAGCTCGGGTGCGGTGATGCGGATCGGCTCGTTGGCGGCCGGGCGCAGCCGTTGTGCCACACCGCCCAGCGACGGGACGATCGCCGCGAGGCGCGGCGAGTCGACCGCCACGGTGTCCTGGTGCCGGGCGGCGGCCATGGCCCACAGCCCTTGCGGATCCACGGTCCGGACGGCGTGCAGCAGGGCCGCGCGGGAGCGGGCTTGCACCGAGAGCACGCGATCGGCGCCGAGCTCCTGCGCGGCGCGGGCGGCGGTGTCGGCGCGGGCGGCGTCCCACGCGGCCGCGGCGTGGACGAGCAGCCCGACGGCGATGACGATGAGCGCGACCAATCGATCGGCGCCCGGCCGGCGGGCCAGCCACAGCGTCGACAGACCCGCGCCGAGCCGGCCCCGCCTGATCCAGGCCACGCCGGCCCGGGACGCGGCGAGCGGGACGAGCCGGGCCAGCAGCACGCCGACCACGGCCGCGACGGACAGCGGCACGAGGACCGCCAGGTCGCTGGACGGGTCCGATGTGGACTGAACGATGGCGGCGACGGCGAGCGCCACGACCGCGGCCTCGAGCACGAGCGCGCCCGCCCCACCCTTGCGCGGCGGCACCTCCCGCAGGGCCTCGACCAGTGGTATGGCGTGCGCCCGATGTTCGGCGAGCGCGGCCGAGACGACCAGGCCGGAACAGTCGCCCTCGACCAACCTGAGGTGCGCGCAGACGCCCTCCCGGTAGACGACGATCTCCAAGTCCACATTGGACAGACGCCGCCAGCTGCCGGCGATCAGCGTGAGCGAGGCAGGTGGGCCGGTCTGGCGCACCTTGCCGACCAGCTCCTCCAGCGTGCCCGCCGACCCGCTCGCGGTGATCGCGCGCTCGGCGGGCGACGCCGCCTCCACCTCGGTCTCGATCGCGCGCCGCTTCGCCTCGTGCGCCACCATCGGTGCCGCCGTGGCCGCCACGACCGCGAGGATGGCCAGCAGCGCAAGCGCCGCCGCCTCACCCAGCCGCGCCGCCAGCGTCCCAAAAATCAGCCTTAACACGAGCAACCGCCCACATTTGCCCCGTGAATCACGATGAACCCCCGGCGCGGCCTTCGACGAGATCCGCCCGGCCGTCCACCAGGTGCAACTCGGCGTGGCAGGCCGCGGCCGCGTCGGGATCGTGTGTGGCGAACACGACCGCCGCGCCGCGCCTCCGCCAGCAGGAGATCGAGCGCGCGCTGCCGGTTGGCCGCGTCGAGCTCGCTGGTCACCTCGTCGGCGAGCAGGAAATCCCCTTGCAGCGCCAGCCCACGCGCGATCGCCGTGCGCTGCTGCTGCCCGCCGGAAAGCTCCTCGACCAACTGATCGTGCTGCTCCGAAAGCCCTACCAGCTCAAGGCATTGCGCCGTCCTGGAAATGGCGTCGTCGGCCGTCACGCCGCCCGCCAACAGCACAACCTGGATATTCTCCGCCGCCGTGAGCATCGTGGCCAGCCCGTTATCCTGCGGGATCAGCACGATCCCACGCTTGACGGCGTTATCGCGGTCGCCCACCGCCTCCCCGCCCACCCTGACCGTGCCCTCGGCCGGTGCCAGCAGCCCCGCGAGTGTCCTAAGTAGAGTCGTCTTGCCCGCGCCCGAGGGTCCGGTCACGGCGAGCACCTCGCCCGGCCGCACCGTGAGCGACACACCGCGCAACACCGGCTCGCCGGGCCTATACCCGACCGTGACCCCATCCAACACCAGATCCGCCGACATCCTCGACACGATAGACGCCCGTGCCCCTTCCGTGGGACCGGCTGATCGAAGTCCCGCCAACCGCGCAATCGAGGCCCCAAAACACGGTTGGCCAAGCTTCGATCATCACCCGGTGCGGCAGCCCGCATCCACCGATCGTGTGCCCCAGGCCCGGTAGGCGGCTGGCCGCGCCGGCCGATCGTGGGGCCCCCGGGGCTCGGCCCCGGGGCAGAATCGCGGCCCACGGCGAAGTTGCCGAAGGCAACGAGCAGCATGCGCCGGCTCGGAGGCTGCGGGCCGGATCCAGCGCGGCCCGCAGCCGTCCTCTCCTTAAGGTGCGCTTAAGGCGCTACTCCCCGTATGCCGGTGACCTTCCAGATCTTCCCGTTGGCCTTGGCCATCAGGTAGAGGTCGCCCGCGCGGTCCATGCCGAAGCGCAGGTCGACGCGGTTGTCACCGGCGAGGGTCTTAAGTGTGGTCAGCTGGTTGTTGGCATTGTAGATGTTGAGCCGGTAAAGCGGAGCATACGCCGCCCCACGGATCATCTGACTTTCGTTGGTGTAGAAGACCCAGCCTTGCACGATGTCGCCGAAAACATATTTGCCCTGCAGCGCCGGGAACGCGCTGCCCCGGTAGACGAAGCCGCCGACGACCGCGCGGCCGGCGTCGGCTGTGCAGGAGGTGCCGGCCGGCGGGTCGTGGTCGTATGCCGCCACCGGATAATCGTAGCCCAGCACGGAGTCGTTGGCGGGCAACGGATACAGGTTGCAACGGTCGGATTTGTTGAACACCCACGAGCCCTCACGCTCGGGCCAGCCCATGTTGTCGCCCGCCCGCACGTCGTAGACGGCTTCGATGTCGTGTTCGCCGATGTGCCCGAGGAACAGCCGCCCGCTGCCGCCCCGGTCCCAGGCGAACCGGTGCGGATCACGATATCCGTAGGCGTAGATCTCGCCCAACCGTCCACTTTGGCCCACGAACGGGTTGTTGGGCGGGATGCCGTAGCGCCGTCCCGGGCTGCTTCCGGTCGGGTCGATGCGCAGCAGCTTGCCGAACGGCAGGCTCAGGTTTTGCGGCACGGTGTTGCCGGAGTTGGTCCCCTGCCCGCCGTCGCCGACCGCGACATACAGCAGGCCGTAGTCCGCACTGCCCACTGTGGCGTTCGGGTTGAAGTCGATCTGCTGGATCGCGTGGATGTTCGAGCCAAAACCTATTCTCAAAAGCTCTCTTCTGGTACCGGAGAAAGTGTTTGAAGACGGGTTCGCCGCGGTCCATTCGGTCACGACGGCCTGCACGGAGGGGTTGGCCTGGGTCCAGTCGGCGGTGCCGTTGGGCGTCTCGCTGTGCACCGTGTAGAAGCGGCCGTTGGCGGCAAACTGGGGGTGGAAGGCGGCGAAGCCGAAGCCGCTGCCCAAACCGCGTCCGGACATGAAGCTGGCGCCCACCGTCGTGCGGACGTCCAAATAGGGCGTCGGAGTCCCGCCGGACGCGCCTAGGAAGTACAGCCTGCCGTTGAGATCCGGCACGAATCGGCGCCCGTCGGGCAGCTCGCCGAGGTAGTTGATGCGGGCGTGCCGCCGCAGGCGGGAGTCTGTGGGTGTGGGGACGGGCGTGCTCTGCGGGAACTGTGCCCATTCGGTGAGCACGAGCCCGAGTCCGGATTGGATCGGGTCCTGCGGGATCGGGTTGCTGATCGGGCCGCCGCCCCCGCCCGTGCCATCGTCGACTGTCAGTGAATCGATGTTGGGCAGGCCGTTGGCCGTGGTCGCGCTGATCCGGATGGTGCTGGTGCCCGCCGGCAGCGTCGCCGAGGCGGTCTGGTCGATCCAGTTGGTCCAGGCTCCGGTGCCCGGGAACGCAGGGGTGGAGTGGGTGGCGCCGTTGATGATCAGGGTGCCGGGACGGTTGACGCTCACTCCGTTGGCGTAGCGGAAGGCGAGCGTGCGGTTGCCCGCGCTGGAGTTGTTCACGGTGAACTCGATCGCCGCGCCCACCAGGTTGTCGCTGTTGACAAAGCCCGTGCCGGTGTAGCCGGCATGGTTGCTCTCGATGACGCCGCTGACGATCGTGGCGCTTTCCGCCTCGTACACCACCGGCGCGGCGACCGCGGGCGCGGTGACCAGGGCCGTGGCCAGGCCGACCGTTATCAATACGGCCAGCCGTCTGCTGGGTTTGCTCATAGGGTGCTCCCCCAAGAGTGAAGCCAATAGTTAGATTGCCTGCCAGATAGTCATCGATTCAACCGCATGGAGAGATCGCGGTCAATCATCCGATCAATTCTGGGCGCGCCCGGCCTTGAGCACGAGTTCGCGGGCGGGGCGGGTCACCACGGCCTCAGCCGCCGAAGAGACCCGCACGGCGACGAGATCGGCGGGTGCGCCCGGCACGAGCCCATAGGTCGGAAGTCTGAGCAATCGCGCGCCGCCGTGGGTCGCCGCGTGCAGCGCCAACTCGATATCGTCGTCGCGCCGGAACGTGCTGCGATAGGCCAGGTGCATCGCGCGTTCGAGCATGTCGCCGCTGCCGTAGGGGCTCCACAGGTCCCGGATCCCGTCGTGTCCACACGCGACGGTCACGCCCGCGGCGCGCAGGCGCTTGACCGGCGCGACCGGGAAGTCGTAGACGGCCGCGGTCACGATGCTCACCTGGGAGGAAGCCAGTTTGGCCGCAACCCGGTCCTGCGTCGCCGGATCGGCCTGACCCAGCGCGTAGGCGTGGCTGATCGCCACCGGCCCGGCCAGGTGCGCCGCGCGCTCGGCGATCAGCTCGATCTGGAAGATGCCGAGCGTGCCCGGGTCGTGCAGGTGGATGTCGACGCCCGCCCCGTAGCGCTCGGCGAGTCCAAACAGGACATCCAGCTGGCGTACGGGATCGCGGTCCATGCCCGCCGGGTCGATCCCGCCGATCGTGCCCACGCCGTCGACCAGCGCCGCCTCGAGCAACTCGGCCGTGCCCGGCTCAGCGAGTACGCCGTACTGCGGGAAGGCCACCTGCTCCACGGTGATCCGCCCGTCCAGCCGCGCGGCCGCCTCGCGCACGGCGGCCACGCCGCGCAGCCCCATCTCGGGGAAGACGTCGGTATGGCTGCGTACGTGGGTCGTGCCGGCGCGCGCCATCCGCTCCAGCAGCGCCGCGATGTTGTCCACATTGGGCAGTCCGCGCTGGGCGCGCTCGTTGGCGATCCGCTCGGCGAGCGCGTCGCCCGCGGTGTGCGGCGTCCACGGCCCGCCAAACAGCGTCTTGTCCAGGTGTGTATGGGCGTCGATCAGCCCCGGCAGCAACAGGCATCCATCTAAATCGATGAGGGTCGCGGCCGGCGGGGGAGCGGACACGAACACCCCGTCACGCACATACAGATCCACCGGCTCCGCGCTGCCCCAGGGCCGCCCGCCCGCTATCACCAAATCGATCACGGAGTCAGGCTACCCATAGATCTATCGATTGCGCTCCACGACGTATTCGGGTAGGTCGAGCAGGAACCGGCCGTCCTCGGTCTCGGCCGCGTCGCCCAGCGCCCGCCGCCCCTCACGCAGCGCGGCGCGCAGGCCCTTGCCCCACCGCCGCGGATATTCGGACACCAGGTCGTAGAGGTCGCGCGGCCCGCCCGGTGGCACGTCCGCGAGCAGCGTGCGTCACGGTCTCGGAGGTCTCGTCGGCACCTTTTCGAAACGCTCGTCCCTGCGTGCACGCCCGGTGTTCTCCGTCGCCCGAGTCTTCGCGCACATCAACCGATGGGTAAGTGACTTGTCCAGATGGTGACTCAGAGTTGGCTGAATATGGACGGGTTGAAGTCTGCCCCGCCATAGCCCTTGGGGGAGTCGGGATCGGGCACTCCCTCCGGCCCACCGCGCTCGCTGTCGCCCACCGTGAAAGAGGTGTGTTCCTCGGCGAAATCGGGCTCGAACTCGGGCACCTCATCGGCGATCGGCGTGGTCATGATCGCATCGCCTCGCGCACGTCGGCGATGTCGTCGTAGGTGCCTGCGGGCAGCTCCCGCAGGAGCCCCGGGGCCTCGTGGTCGCCCACGTCCTCAGCATGAGCCACGAGCTCCTCCCGGGTGGCCGGAAACTCGAAATCGCCCAGCGCCTCCTGGACGTGCGCCCATGACGTACCGCTTGCTGTGTCATTCACGCGCGCTTTTCTACCCCGTTCAGGGCTGGCTCAACCAAGCGTGGATCCGGTCACCGTGGGCGGTTTGGCGCCCAGGAAGAAGATGCCGGGGAAGCCGCGCGTGTGGAAGCCGTCCGTCTTGTTGCGCCGCAGCGTGGAGCGATCGATCGTCATCGTGCCGGTGCGGTCGTTGCTCACGAAGAACACCGAACCGCCGCCCTCCCGCGCGTGGTTGTCCTCGATGACCGACCCGTCGATCGCGACCGTGAACAGGTTGCCGTCGGTGTAGATGGCCCCACCGCTCCCGCCGCCCGGAGTCCCGGACTTGGCCGGGTTGGCGCCGACCCCAATAGCCTCATTGTTTTTCATCACGCAGTTGAGCACGGCCCACGAGACGCCGATGCTGCTCACGGCGCCACCGTTGGCGCACGACCCGCGCTCGAACGTGCTGTTGACGAGATAAAC
The DNA here is from genome assembly GCA_044869915.1 of Allorhizocola sp. GTDB lineage: Bacteria > Actinomycetota > Actinomycetes > Mycobacteriales > Micromonosporaceae > Allorhizocola. The sequence goes on along the minus strand of JBIOYB010000447.1, from coordinate 705 downwards.
GGGCCGGCCGGCGTGCTGGCTGAGCACCCGCAGCGCCGCGCCGCCGAGATCAGGCCCAGTGCGGTCGCAGCGGTTGCCGGTGAAGTGCGAGTTGACCACCTTGAACCGTCCACCCCGGACGAATATCGCCCCGCCGCCACCGCCTTCGGTGGTGTCGCCGGTCGAGTCGCCGTCGGCGAACACCAGGTTTTGCACGGTCAGCCGTGGGTGGTCCTGGTTGTCGCAATGCGAAGTGGTCCAGCCCTGCGCGCGGTCGCACGTGTTCATGTACAGGATGCGGCGCTTGCCCCCGCCGCTCAGCGTGACCTTGCCGCCACCGTCGAGCACGATCTTTGGCCCGTTGGCGTTGCGTATCTTCGCCGTCGCCGCCATCGTGATCGTGACCGAGTCCGGCCCGCAGCTGAACGTGATGATCCCACCGGCCGCGACCGCCTTCACCACGGCATCCGAGCTGCACGAAGCGGGCGTCCCGTCGCCGATCACACGGGTCGGCTTGGACGTGTCCTCCGCCTTTGCCTCGTCGGGGATCTTCGCACCGCCGCCGGGATTGCCCATCACAAACGGCTTGGCCTCCTCCTTCGGCGCTGCCGTCGGCGTCGATGAGGGCGCGACCGAAGTCACGCCCGACGGTGGGGCGACGAACGGCACCGCCGGACTCGAAGTCCCGCAGCCGGAGAGCAGGAGCGGCACGACCAACCACGACGC
>JBIOYB010000446.1:0-15998 GCA_044869915.1 Allorhizocola sp. | reverse complement strand
GTTCTCGATCTCGCTCATCCGGAACTCGTTGGGATCCCTGGCGGCCTGCCCGGTGATCTTGAAGTGATAGTTGATGGCCGCGTCGAGCTGCAGGCAGCGGCACGGATACAGGTCCGTGTAGGCCCGGTTGTAGATGGCGCGGGCGGCCTTGCCCATGTCGGTCGGCGTGGCCACCTCGGCCTCCACGATCGATGCCGCGATCAGCGCCTCGTAGGGCGAGATCCGGCGCTCCTTCTGCACCCGGTCGGCAAACTTCAGGTGGCCGGTGACCGCGAGGAAGTGCTGGACCATGATGCGCAGGGCCTGCTCGGCGGTGGCCCCGGGCGGGAACTCGTAGGTGGCCGGGAAGAGGAAGCCCTCCAGCGATCTGATGGGCGACTCGACGTCGTCCTTGCGGGCGAACCACCACCCCGGCACGCCCAGCTTGACCGGGTCCTGCCCGGCGCGCTTGAGGTCGTCCTCCTTCAGGCCCAACTCCTTGGCCAGCACCTTGTAGATCTCGAGTGTGATCAGGCCCTCGCGGATCAGCACGCCGCGCACGATCCGGTTGCGCAGGTCCAGCAGCGCCAGCACGGCCGCCTCGCCGCTCATCCGCTTGCGCAGCTTGTAGTGCCCGGGCTGGATGCGCAGCGCATCGGTGTTGGCTTTGCCGGCCTCGGTGAACGCCTTGTCGCTCTTGATGACACCGGCGTCGGTCAGCGCTTGCGCGATCTCGGCCTGCGTGTCGCCCGGCCTGATCTCGACCTCGGTGGTCTCGTCGACCCCCTGACCCTGGTAGTCGGGCGTGCGCAACACACCGGCAATCCACCGGTAGCCGGAGACGGCGCCGTAGCCCAGCACGGCCAGCAGCACGACCGCGAGCATCAGCGCGAACCCCGAGTTTCCCCTGCGCCGTGGGCTCGCCCGATCGTCTGGCCAGTTCGGCTCATCCAACACGCTTGGCGTCCAGCCAATGTTGGAGAATCTCGACCGCCGCCGCTCTGTCGATGACCGCACGCTGCTTCTTGGCGCGCATGCCCCGATCGGACAGCCTGCGGCTCGCCACCACCGTCGACATCCTCTCGTCGGTCAGCACCACCGGCACCGGAGCGATCACCTCCGCCAACCTCTGTGCGTATGCCCTGATGTGTATCGCGGCCGGCCCCTCCTGCCCGGCAAGGTTCACCGGTAGGCCGAGCACCACTTCTACGCTGCCATGCTCGGCGGCGAGTCGGGCCAGCTCGACCATATCAGCCGGAATATCTGTTTTATCCGAATTATCGCGAATAATCGTGGTCAGCGGGGTAGCCAGGATGCCGTCCGGATCGGACTTCGCCACCCCGATCCGCACCTTGCCCACATCCACCCCGAGCCGCACACCGCGCACCCACACATCGCCCACCCCACCATCCTCGAACACGCCTGCGGGCCCCGGCCCACCGGAGCCCGCAACCGCGCTTCGGATCAGCTTCCGCAGATGCCGTAGGTGGTAAAGCTCCAGTTGCCGCCGTACCCGCCCGAGATCTCATTGGCCCAGCCGCGAGCGATGTCGATCGGAGCGATGTTCACGCCGCTGAGCAGGACGTTGCCGTTGCCGGCCCCGACCGCGGCACCCGCGCCGTAGAGCGCCTTGCCATCCGGGCAGCTCTTGACCCCCAAGGCCTCCGACTCGCTGCCGTGCGGCGGGCTGAACGAGATCCGCTCCAGGCCCGCCGGGGTGTTGGCGCAGACCGCGTAGGCGGTCACCGACCACGTGTCGTCGGTGGCCCCGGGGATGGCGACACCGCGCACGGTCACGGTCTTCAGGTCGAAGGACGGCACGACATCCTCCAGGACCACCTCGCCCAGGCCACTGTTGATCCGCCCGCCCATGCCGATCACGCTGCGCCCGGTGCCGCAGCTCGGCGTGGTGACGTACTGGTCCTCGTTCGCCCCGGTGCTGGAAACTATTTCGTACCCTGGCGGTTCCGGCGCGCAGACGGCAACCGCAGTCAGCAACCAGTCTTCGTCGTAGCCATCAACCTCCTGCATGCCGGCCCAGAAGCTTCTGCCGTCCGCGGACGGCTGCAGCCGGTAGAGGGCCACGTGACCCTTGGCGCCCGGCGAGCTGGTGAGGTAGCCGCCCCCGCCCGTGACCACCGTGCCGTCGGGGCAGTCGGCGTCGAGGGTCTTGTTGAAGCTGCTGACGGTCGAGGTATTCGTCTCGAGCACCAGCCCGGACGGATCCGCCAGCGCGGGGGCGGCCGGCGCGAGCGCAGCCGCGGCGAGCACCACGATGCCCGTCAACCCGAGGCGAACCGATCGATGCGTGAACATATTTTCCTCCTGTCTTCACACACGGGCCTTCACGGTGCGACAGGAGACGGCGATCCACCGGCAATCTTGAACCCCGCTGAACAGCGCGGGCTGAACATCGTTGAACACCGCCGACGCGAAGGCCCCGGATTTGCGCGGAACCTGCCGCACAACCCAGGGCCGGGCGCAGTGTGGGTGGTCAGGCGTTGGCGAGGGCCTGTTCGACCGCCGCGAGCAGCCGGGGCGCTTCCTCGGCGGGCAGGCCGCCGCCCTGGGCCAGGTCGGCGTTGCCGCCGCCGCGGCCCGAAAGGGCGCCCTTGACGAGGTCTGCGGCCGACAGGCCACGGCTCTTGGCGGCCGGGTTGACCGCGACGATGAGCGAGGCCTTGCCGTTTGCGCGTGAGGCGACCGCGACGACCGCCGGGCGGTCGGCCGGGATCTTGCCGCGCACCTCCTGCGCCAGCGTGCGCACGTCGTTGACGGCCGCGCCCTCTGGGGCCTCGGTGCCGACATAGGCCACGCCGCGCACGTCGATCGCCTGCGCCGCAAGGGCCGCGGCCCCGCCGAGCACCAGCTGGGCGCGCAGCTTTTCGAGCTCGCGCTCGGCGTCGCGCAGCTGCGCCACGGTTTGCTCGACGCGCTCGGCGACCTGCTCGTTGGGCACCCGGTAGAGCTCGGCCAGCCGCGACACGAGCAGGTGCTCCTTGGCCAGGTAGCGGAAGGCGTCCAGGCCCACCAGGGCCTCGACTCGCCGCACGCCCGAACCGATCGACGCCTCGGACAGGATCTTGACCAGCCCGAGGTGGCCGGAGCGGGCGGTGTGCGTGCCGCCGCACAGCTCGCGCGCGTAGTCGCCCACCTCCACGACCCGCACGTGCTCGCCGTATTTTTCGCCGAACAGCGCCATGGCGCCCATCGCGCGGGCCTCGGCCTGCGACGTGATGAACGCGCGCACCTCGAGATCCTGCATGAGCACCTCGTTGATCTGCTGCTCCACGTCGTGCAGCACGCCAGCCGGCACGGCCTGCGGCGTGTTGAAGTCGAACCGCAGGCGGCCGGGCGCGTTGAGCGATCCGGCCTGGGTCGCCGACTCGCCCAGGAAGTTGCGCATCGTCTGGTGCACAAGGTGTGTGGCCGTGTGCGCCCGCGAGATGGCCCGCCGCCGGTCGACGTCGATCTGGGCGAACCCGGACTCCCCCGCGCGCACCTCACCCTCGATGATCCGTCCACGGTGGATGATCAGACCGGGCAGCGGCTGCTGCACGTCGAGCACCTCGAAGCGCCCCGCCCCGACCGTGATCAGGCCGGTGTCGGGCTGCTGCCCGCCGCCTTCGGCGTAGAACGGCGTGGCGTCGAGCACGAGCTCGATCTCCTCGCCCTCGGTCGCCGCGTCCACCGCGCTGCCGTAGGGCCCGATGATCGAGCGCACCCGCGACTCGCGCGAGACCTCCGAGTAGCCGGTGAATTCGACCGCGCCGCCCTTTTCGAGCGCTGTGCGGTAGGACGACAGGTCGGCGTGGCCGGACTTGCGCGCGGCGGCGTCGGCCTTGGCCCGCGCCCGCTGCTGCGCCATCAGCCGCCGGAACCCTTCCGTGTCCACGGAAAGCCCCTGCTCCCCGGCGATCTCCAGGGTCAGGTCGATCGGGAACCCGTAGGTGTCGTGCAGCTGGAACGCCTTGTCCCCGCTGAGCTCCTTGGCCTTGGCCTGTTTGGTCTCCGTGATGGCGGTGTCCAAGATGGTGGTGCCCGCGCGCAGCGTGGCCCGGAACGCCTCCTCCTCCGCATAGGCGTATTGCGCGATGCGGTCGAACTCCTCGGCCAGCTCCGGGTAGGACGGTGACATGCTGTCGCGCGCCACGGGCAGCAGCTCGGGCAGTGCCGGGTCCTCGTAGCCCAGCAGCCGCATGGCCCGGATGGCTCGGCGCATGATGCGCCGCAACACATATCCGCGCCCCTCATTGGACGGGGTCACGCCGTCACCGATCAGCATCAGCGACGTGCGCACGTGGTCGGCGATGACGCGCAGCCGCACATCGTCGGGGTGCGACTCACTGGCCACTTTGGACACTGCCTGCCCGTATCGCTTGCCCGTCAACGCGACCGCCTTGTCGATCAGCGGACGGATCTCGTCGATCTCATACATGTTGTCGACGCCCTGCATGATCGAAGCCATCCGCTCCAGACCCATGCCGGTGTCGATGTTTTTGGCGGGCAGCTCGCCGACGACGCGGAACTCCTCCTTGCTCTTGACGTCCGCAATCTCGTACTGCATAAAGACGTTGTTCCAGAACTCGAGATAACGATCCTCGTCGACCTCCGGACCGCCCTCCTTGCCGTAATCGGGCCCGCGGTCGTAATAGATCTCCGAGCAAGGGCCGGCCGGGCCCGGGATCCCCATCGACCAGTAGTTGTCCTTCTTGCCGCGGCGCACGATGCGCTCCGGCGGCAGACCGGTCTTGCGCCAGATGGCGATGGACTCCTCGTCGTCGAGATAGACCGTGGCCCAGACGCGCTCCGGGTCAAGGCCATAGCCGCCCTCACTGACCGGCTTGACCGACAGCTCCCACGCCAGCGGGATGGCCAGCTCCTTGAAGTAGTCGCCGAACGAGAAGTTGCCGTTCATCTGGAAGAACGTGCCGTGCCGGCTGGTCTTGCCCACCTCGTCGATGTCGGGCGTGCGGATGCACTTTTGCACGCTGACCGCCCGCTTGAACGGCGGCGCCTGCTGGCCCAGGAAATAGGGCACGAACTGCACCATGCCCGCGTTGATAAACAGCAGGTTGGGGTCATCGATGGCGGGCAGCGGGGCACTCGGGACAACCGTGTGTCCATTGGCCTCGAAGTGTGCCAGGAACCGTCGCTTGACTTCCGCGGTCCTCATCGCCTCTACTCATCCTCCTGCAACTGCTGCTTGAACTTGCCGAACCGTTCGCCTACGCCCTGGGCCCAGGGCAGATCGGGCGCGTCCAGCGCGACACCCTCGGCGAACGACTCCCGGATCTCGGCCTCACGCTCGGCCGTGCCCTCGATGAAGTCGTCCATGAAGTTGCGCACCGAGGCGGCCAGGCCGCCGATGGACTCCTGTGCCTGCCCGGCCAGGCCCGCCGGGCTGAACCGCTTGCTCACGACGCGGACCACGGCCACGCCGATGCCTATCCCCACCCCGAGCCAGAGAAGCCGACGCAACATGGTCGATCAGACCTTCCGGTTGCGCTTGCGGAGCCGGAGCTCGTCTCGCACGAGCTTTTCCTCGTCGGCACGCTTGCGGGCGCCCGTGGCGCGACGGAAGCCGTAGCCCACCGCCGCCGCCTTCACCAGTGGGTTGGCCGCGGCCGCCGTCACGACGTTGACCAGATTGGCCACATTTGCCGTCGCCGATGTGACGTGCTGTGTCATCACATCGACGCGGGCCAGCTGCACGTTGACACCGTCCAAAGTGGTCTGGAACTGGCCCAGCGCGGTATTGACGTTGTCCACTGACAGGTTGACGCTGTCGAGCATCGGCCCGGTGCGCTGATTGACCTGGCGCAGCGCATTGGTGGCCTCGTCCACGGTGTGCCGCAGCTTCAGGATCGGCACTCCCAGGAAGATCACCAACATCAGGAACGCGCCAGCGAAGATCAAAGCTGCGAGCTCGCCTCCAGAAATGGACATGGCAAAACCCTACCGCTTGCCCTTGACGCACTCGCAGCAGCGTGCGTCCTAACTGGGCGCGGGTGTCGGAGTCATCGACGGGTTCAGGTCCTCGTCGGTGAGCTCACCCATCTCAGGGTTGGGCGGGGCCGTCTCACCGTTCCACCTGAGGCGCTCGTCGGCGATCGCGTTGAACACCTTGATGGTCACGCTCGAGTTGGCCTTGCACACGTTGACCTCCTGCCCGGAGCCGGGCGACGCCGACGGATCGGTGCCCGGCGACGGCCCGACGGTGGGGCGGTTGAGCAACGGGTTGTCGGTGCACTCGGCGGGCTCGCGGATCCACAGGTCGAGGGTGAACTCGTCGCGCCGCCAGCAGCTGGCATGCTCGCCCTCGGCGACGTCGGGCGGGCAGCCGGGAAGGCCGGTCAGCTGGCTCCAGCCGGCGGCGATGAGCGCCTCCTGGTAGACCTTGGCGGTCTCGGCGATCGGCCGCTGCGATTGCGCGGTGCGCTCGCGATAGCGGCAGTCCATCAGGCACCAGCGGCTGCCCGTGATGTTGTCGTCCTTGGCGGTCACCGCCCACGCCGGCACGCTGAGCGAGTCCAGCGAAGTGATCACCGGGTCACGGGACACCTCGCGCAGCACGAAATAGAACGGCAGCGCGCCGACCACGGCCACGACGAGCGCGATGAGCGTCCACATGCGAAGCCGCTGCTGCTCGCGCAGCTGCTTGCGCACCTCCGACCGGGCACCCCTGATCATGTCGACGCCCGCGGCGAGGCGCACTCTCGGGCCGGTCCCCGCGGGCGGTGCGGGCGGGCGCGGTGGCGTGGAAACCGGTGAACCCGAGATCGGCGACGGGATCGGTGCCGACATCGGTGCGGACATAGACGCCGACATCGGCGACGGCGACACCGGCGGCGCGGACATCGGCGGCGGCGAGACCGGCGCGCGGGGCGGTGTCGACACCGGCCTCGGCATCCCCATGGGCGGTGCGGAGGGTCCGGAGGACGGTGACGCCGAGGGTGGAGGCGGCGAGACGGGCGCCCTCGGCGGCGTCGAGACGGGCCTCGGCGGGGTGGAGATCGGGTTGGGCGGGCCGGAGGCCGGCCCCTGCGGGGGCGGCGCCTGCCGCCGGCGATCGCCGAAGATCGGACGGCGGGGGAATTCGCCGGACACGCCGAACAGCGCACGCCGGCGCGCCGGCTCGGCGGGCGGCATGGCCGGTGGCGGCGGAGGCGGTGCCTGCGCCAGCGGCTCGGGTCTGTCCCGCCGCCCTCGCCCGACGCCCGAGTCGCGCAGGCTGTCCGGCATCGGGAACGGTTCGGCCTCGCGGCGCGCACGCCGTCCGATCAGCGGATCACGCTCCGGTGGCGGCTCCGGCCGGGCACGGCGGCCGATCAGCGGCTCACGCTCCGGCGCGCGGGGCGGCTCGGCGGCGGGCTCGGGCTCACGGCGCGCACGCCGCCCGATCAGCGGCTCCTTCTCCTGGGGCGGCTCCGGCTCGCGCCGGGCACGCCGCCCGATCAGTGACTTGGGATCGGGGTCCGGCTCGCGGGCGGGGGGCTCCGGCTCGCGCCGGGCGCGCCGCCCGATGAGCGACTTCGGGTCTGGCTGGGCGTCGGGTTCGCGCCGCGCCCGCCGGCCGACCAAGGACTGCGGGTCGGGCTCGCGGGGCGCTTCGCGGATCGGCTCGCGGATGGGCTCGCGGGCGGCCTCCCGCGGCGGCGGCTCGGGACTCGCCTTCGGCGGACGGCGGGGAAGCTCCGGCTCGGCAGCGGGCGCGTCGGGCGCGCGGCGGCGCCCCTTGGGGGTCTCGGGCTTTGCCGAGCTCGCCTCCGGGTCGCCGCTCAGCGCGCTCAGCTTGGCCCAGCGATCGGTGCCCCCGTCCGCGAAATCCGAACGGCTCAGGTCGTTGTTGGCCTTCTTGGCTTTGCGCAGATCGGCGATCCAGCCGGTCTCCTCGTCGTTGTCCTCGCGACGGCGGCCATCCGAGTCGCCGGTGCCACGACGGCTCATGAGCTCTCCTCCTCATTGACGCCCCGTATGACCTGCCGCAGCTTGGGCAGGCGCTCGGCGATCTGTCGCTCCGCTCCGTGCAGGGTCGGGTGGTAGTAATCCACTCCAACGAGTTCGTCAGGCGGGTATTGCTGGCTCAAAACACCATAGAGATCATCATGAGGGTATCGGTAGCCAGCCCCGTGACCAAGCCCCTTCGAGCCCTGGTAGTGAGCATCCCGCAGGTGCTTGGGCACGCGACCCGCCTTGCCCGCGCGCACATCCTGCAGCGCCGCCGAAATCGCCAGCGTCGCCGAGTTGGACTTGGGCGCGGAGGCCAGATGGATCACTGCCTGGGCCAGGTTGAGCTGGCACTCCGGCAGCCCGATGTTTTGCACCGCATAGGCCGCGTTGGTGGCGATCGTCAGCGACATCGGGTCGGCCATGCCGATGTCCTCGCTCGCCAGGATGATCAGGCGGCGCGCGATGAAGCGCGGATCCTCCCCGCCCACCAGCAGCCGGGCCAGATAGTGCAGCGAAGCGTCCACATCGGACCCTCGCATGCTCTTGATGAACGCGCTCACCACGTCGTATCGCTCGTCGCCCGCGCCGGCCATGCGCAGCGCCGCGACGTCGACGGCCTGCTCGGCGGTCGCGAGGTCGATCTCGTCGACACCGTTGGCGGTCGCCGAACCGTGCGCGGCCTCCAGCGCGGTCAGCGCCTTGCGCACGTCGCCGCTCGCGAGGTGGACCAGGTGGTCCTCTGCCGCCGCCGACAGCTTCACCGACCCACCCAGCCCGCGCTCGTCGGCCAGGGCCCGCCGGATCAGCTCGCGCACATGCCCGTCCTCCAGCGGGCGCAGCGTGAGCAAGATGCACCGCGAAAGCAGGGGTGAAATCACCGAGAAGTAGGGATTTTCGGTGGTCGCGGCGAGCAGCGTCACCGTGCCGTCCTCGACGGCCGCCAGCAGCGAATCCTGCTGCGTCTTGGTGAACCGGTGGACCTCGTCGATGAACAGCACCGTGGGCTTGCCACCGGCACGCCTGCGCCGCCGGCCGGCGTCGATCACCTCGCGCACATCCTTGACCCCGGCGCTCAGCGCGGACATCGCCACGAAGTGCCGCTCCTCGGCCTCGGCGACCAGGTGGGCGATGGTCGTCTTGCCGCAACCGGGCGGGCCCCACAGGATCACCGACATCGGCGCGCCACCTGCGACGATGCGGCGCAGCGGCGCACCGGGCGCGAGCAGGTGATCCTGCCCGACCAGCTCGTCGAGGCTCGCGGGCCGCATGCGCACGGCCAGCGGCGCACCCGACAACGGCGCGGCGAACCCCGGGGCGCCACCGCTTGGGGGCGTCAGGTCGAACAGGCCGTCGGGTTGCATCACAGCGACGATACCTGCCGCCTGGAACACACCGAAATCGTCGCGGGTTCGCGGCGGTGGGCGCGTCCGATTTGCGTGCGTGCGAAGCACCTCGCCAATCGGACGCAACCACCGCCCTCAAGGCGAACCCGCCGCGCGTTGCCTCGCACGCGCCAGAATTACCGCGCTGCGTGATGCGATGACGCCGCTCCGTGCCGGATGCGGTCCCGAAGCTCGGCATAGCGCACCGATTCGTACGCCACCAACCCCACCAATACGACTGCGAGCACAAGCAACGCGACCAACGCCGGCACCTTGACCGCCAACGGGATCAGGGCGAGCAGCAGCACGGCCGAGAAGGGGCGCTGCCAGTGGAACAGCCGGGCGGCGCGCAGTTTGAACGCGGCGTGCGCGACCAGGTACACGATCGCGCCACCGTAGAGCGCGATCACGCCCTTGAAGGTCAGCGGATCCCCGAGGTGCTCGAAGACCTTCTTGAGCCCGAGCGCGAGCAGGATGATGCCGGCGACCATCGGGTAGTGGATGAAGGTGTACGCGTCCCGCGCCGCCCGAGGCCGCGCGTCGTCGCTCATGTGGTGCAGGACGTCCTCGGCGGCGATCACGGCCGTGTCGAAATAGGCCCACCACATCGCGGCCAGCGCGGCAATGGCCATGGCCGCGGCGACGATGATTTCCCAGGAGATGGGCAGCCGCGACACACCCACCCCGATCGCCACCACGGTCTCGCCCAGCGCCACGATGATGATCAGCCCGTGCCGTTCGGCGAAATGCGAGGCCGCCGACAGCTGCCAGCCCTCGGGCTTGATGGAGTAGATCCCCCCGAACATCACGGCCACGGCGATCACCCACAGGATCGTCTGCAGCTTCTGGTCCTCGGGGTCGGCGTTGGCCCCGGCGACCAGCAGCAGCACCGTGGCGGCCAGCGTCGGGATCATCAGCATGGCTGTGTTGCGCCGGATCCTGGGCAGCCGGCGGGCCGCGTACAACTGGACGACATGATGGATCAGCTGCACGAGCAGGTAGCCGACCGCGAAGACCCAAGGCCCCCATAGCCCGCCGGGGAGGTCGACGAACGCCTCCGGGATGGTCACGTCAACGACGAACACGACGGCCATCACGACCAGGAGCACGATCCGGATCGGGCCCTCGTCGGCCTGCACGAGGTTGCCCAGCCACGCGAACCCGCTCCACATCCACCACAGCAGGCCGAGGATGGCCATGCCACGCACCATGCCGGTCCAGCTCAGGTCCTCGGCCATGAACCCGGTCACCTGGGTGAAGCCATAGACGAACACCAGGTCGAGGAACAGCTCGGCCGGCGTGACCTTCGCGCCCTCGGCGAGGGTGACGATGTGGGCGGATCGTCGCGATGTCGTTGCCATGGCGTCGAGTCTGCCAGGAGGGTGTTTGGGGACGCGCGCACGGCCGATGCGGTCCTGCTTCACCCCATCCGGGAATGACCGCCGCGCGTCCCGCCCCCGCCATGCGGCAGGTGATTTGATGGTGCCTGTCGGATCTGGGCACCATAATGAAGTTGCGGTGTAGTTACGGTGCATTCGTGAGCCTTTTGTCCGAATAGGACGAGGCAAAATCGGTGGTGTGAAACGGGGTGTGACGTGGTCTCGGTGTGGACCGGCAGGGAGGCCAACGCCCTGCGCGAGGCGATGCGGTGCAGCATCGACGATTTCGCGGCGCGCACGGGCATGTCCCGGCGCACCGTCGCCACCTGGAGTGCCCGTGGCAACGGGATGCGGCTGCGCTGGGACGCGCAACGCATCCTCGACCGCCTGCTCGCCACGGCCGGCGACGAGGTGCACCAACGCTTGGAGAGCCTGCTGGAGCCGCCCCCGGCCGAGCCCGGCGGCCCGGCACCCGAGCTGATCGCCGCACTGGTCAACCCGCCGGAGCCGGACGCCGATTCGCCCGCGCCCGCGCTCATCCACCTCGAGCGGGCGGTCGCCCAGATCCGCATGGGATTTCAGGCCTGCCGGATCCGCGAGACCACCGACCGGCTGCCCGAGTTGATGCGCCTGCTGCTGCGCGCCCGTTCAGTGCGCGACACCGCCCGGGTCGGCAAGCTCGCCGCCGAGGCATATCACGTGGCCGTCGAGCTCCTGCTCGAGCTGGGCGATGTGCCGCTGTCGATGTTCGCGGCGCAGCGCTGTGCCGAGGAGGCCCGGGCCAGCGGGCAGCCGCTGACCATCGCCGCGAGCGAGCGCGCCACGGCGAGCGTGCTGATGCGTTCCGGGCACGCGGGCAGCGCCGCCACGCTTACCCAAAAGGCCGCACAGCGACTGAGCCAATCGACCACATTGGACGGTCCGCGCCCGCTGTCGGGCTACGGCGCACTGCTGTTGACCGGCGCGTCCGCGCACGCCCGGCTCGGCGAGCGGGCGCAGGCCGTGGCCCGCCTCGACGACGCGACCCGCATCGCCGAGCGACTCGGCGACGACGGCAACTTCGGCTGGACCGCGTTTGGCCCGACAAACGTTGCACTGCACCGGCTTTCGGCCCTGCTCGCGCTGGGCGACCCGGCCGGCGGGCTCAAGGCGGTCAAACACCTCGACCCCGCCCGGATCCACCCGGTCGAGCGGCAGGCGGCCTACTACCGCGACACCGCCGAGGCCCTGCACCGGATGGGCAAGCCCCACGAGGCCGCGGCAGCCACCGCCCGCGCCGCAAAGCTCATTTCTTAGGCGGCTCGTCCTTCTTAGGCGGCCCGTCCACGCCCGCCTCGCGGCGCTGCTGCGGCGTGATGGGCGTCGGCGCGCCCGTCAACGGGTCATATCCGCCGCCCGACTTGGGGAAGGCGATGACGTCACGGATCGAGTCGGTCCCGGCCAGCAGCATGCACACCCGATCCCACCCGAAGGCGATGCCCCCGTGCGGCGGGGGTCCATATTGGAACGCCTCCAGCAGGAAGCCGAACTTGTCCTGCGCCTCCTCGTCGGAGATGCCCAGCAGCTTGAACACCCGCCGCTGCACATCGCCCCGGTGGATACGGATCGAGCCGCCGCCGATCTCATTGCCGTTGCAGACGATGTCGTACGCATAGGCCAGCGCCCGATCCGGCGCGGACTCGAACCGGTCGACCCACTCGGCGTTGGGCGACGTGAACGGGTGGTGCAGCGACGTCCAGCCGATCTGCCGCCCCACCTCGTCGGTGGCCGGCTCGAACATGGGCGCGTCGACGATCCAGCAGAACGACCACGCCGCCTCGTCGATCAGACCCGTGCGCCGGGCGATCTCGATGCGGGCCGCGCCGAGCAGCTCCTGCGAAGCGTGACGCGGGCCGGCGGCGAAGAAGACGGCGTCGCCCGGCTTGGCCCCCACGGCGTCGGCCAGGCCCGAAAGGTGGGCCTCGGACAGGTTTTTGGCCACGGGGCCACGGGCCTCACCGGACTCGGCGTCGAGCACCACATAGGCCAGGCCGCGCGCGCCGCGGGCCTTGGCCCAGTCCTGCCAGCCGTCGAGCTCCTTGCGGGTCTGTGCGGCCCCGCCCGGCATCACGACCGCTCCCACGTATTCGGCTTGGAACACGCGGAAATCCGTACCAGAAAAATATTGGGTTAGATCGGAAAGCTCGACGCTGTAGCGCAGATCGGGTTTGTCGGAGCCGAAGCGGTCCATGGCGTCGTGATAGGACAGTCGCGGAATCGTGCCGATCTCGTGCGCCGCAAGCTCCTGCCACAGCGCGCGCACGACCGCCTCGGCCAGCTCGATGACGTCCTCCTGCTCCACAAAGGACATCTCGATGTCGAGCTGGGTGAACTCGGGCTGCCGGTCGGCGCGGAAGTCCTCGTCGCGGTAGCAGCGGGCGATCTGGTAGTAGCGCTCCATCCCGGCGACCATCAGCAGCTGCTTGAACAGCTGGGGCGACTGGGGCAGCGCATACCACGAGCCGGGCTGAAGCCGCACGGGCACAAGGAAATCACGCGCGCCCTCGGGCGTGGACCGGGTCAGCGTCGGCGTCTCGACCTCCACAAAATCGCGCGCCCCCAACACTTCGCGCGCGATGGCGTTGGCCCGGGAACGCAGCCGCATCGCCGAGGCCTGGGCCGGGCGGCGCAGGTCGAGGTAGCGGTGGCGCAGGCGCGCCTCCTCCCCCACCGTCACATGCTCGTCGACCGGGAACGGCAGCGGCGCGGCCTCGCTGAGCACCTCGAGCCCGGTGACCGTGACCTCGATGTCGCCCGTCGGCAGGTCGGGGTTTTCGTTGCCCGCCGGGCGGGCGCCGACCGCGCCCACGACCTTCACACAGAACTCGTTGCGCAGGTGATGCGCCTCCTCCTGATCACGGAACACGATCTGCACCACGCCCGACGCGTCACGAAGATCAATAAATGTCACTCCGCCGTGGTCTCGGCGGCGGGCCACCCAGCCCGCGAGCGTGACGGTCTGCCCGGCGTGCGACGCACGCAACGTCCCCGCCTGATGTGTTCGGATCATGGGAGCCATTCTCTCAGAGGCTCAAATCTGCCCTAACGCACCCCGAAGAGAAGCTGAGCCGGACACCACGGCACCCCGGGAGGCGCTGTGCTGAGAACACCGGTCAGGACACCTGAGTCACCTTGGAGTATGGCTTGTTCTCCCACCACATCGCGTCGAGCACGAAGAAGTGTGTGCCGTCGAAGAACTCGACCACCAGGCGATCCGGCGACGGCTGGCGGGGCGTCACCGTGTATCCGTTGTTGGCCTGCGACGACACGAGCTCCACCCGCCGGTCCACGATGCGCACCGTCGCACGCCCGCCATCGGTCTCGAACGTCTGCACAAACGCCCCGTTGATCAACGACCAGCCCTCGAACTTCGACGGGCCCGGACTCGGGCTCGGCACAGCCCGCGGCCTGGTCGAAGCCGGCGACACGGGCGGCGCGGGCGAAGCCGGCGACACGGGCGGGGAGACACCCACCGATTGCGTGGGAGCGGCATCAACCTGCATGATCGGCGCAAGAAGCGGACCGAGGCCCCACCAGACCACGCCGGCCGCAAGGACGGTCAAAACCGCCCAACCGGCCGCGTAGCTGAGGATCCGCGATGACCGCATCCGCATATTCAACCCGACCGGTAAGGGTCCAGACCATGCCCCTCGTACTCATCGTCGAGGACGACGCCATCATCCGCGATGCGCTCAGCGACGCCCTGAGCTCGGCCGGGCACGCCGTCCGCGCGGTCGACAGCGCCCTGGCGGGCCTGCGCGAGGTGCGCCAAGAAGAACCCGACCTGGTGATCCTCGACCTTGGACTGCCTGATTTGGACGGCTCCGACGCGCTGCGCATGATCCGGGCCGTGAGCGAGGTGCCGATCATCGTGGCGACCGCGCGGCGCGGCGAGCTGGAGGCGATCCGGCTGCTCAACGCGGGCGCCGACGACTACCTGACCAAGCCGTTCTCCGCCGCGCACGTACTGGCCCGGGTCTCGGCCGTGCTGCGGCGCAGCCGCCACCAGCTGCGCGAGGCCACGATCGTCCAGATCGGACCGCTGCGGCTGGACGAGGGGTCGCGCACCGCCACGCTCGACGGCGTACCGCTCACGTTGACCCGCAAGGAGTACGACGTGCTCGCCTACCTCGCCGCCCGGCCCGGCCGGGTCGTCACGCGCAAGGAACTGTTCACTGAGGTGTGGCAGCAGCCGTTCGTCGGCGCCGACCAGACGCTCGACGTGCACCTGTCCTGGCTGCGCCGCAAGCTCGGCGAGTCGGCCGCCCAGCCCCGCCTGCTGCGCACGGTCCGCGGCGTGGGCGTGATGCTGGTACCGCCGGCATGAGAGGGACACTGATCCGCGGGGCGCTGGCCATCACGTCGATGATCGCCATCGCCTTCGGCGTGCCCACCGCGTTCGCGGTCAAGCAGATCGCGCAGGACCGCTCGGCGCTGCAGGGCCGCGACCCGGGCGCCGTCCAGGGCGACGTGATGCGCGCCTGGCTGGCGATGGGCGGCATCGCGATCCTGCTCATCTCCGGCTCGGTGATCGCGGCCGATCGGCTGGGCGTGCGCACGCTGCGCGCGCTCGACGCCGAACGAGAGGTGGCCGCCGACCTGTCGCACCGCCTGCGCACGCCCCTGACCGCGCTGCGCCTGGACGCCGACGCTCTGCCCGCCGGACCGGTCGCCAACCGCATCCGGCAGGCCGTGGACGCGCTCGACACCGAGATCGATGCCATCATCCTGAGCGCGCGCAGCTCGTCTCGGGCGCGCGCCAGCGAGCAGACCGACCTCGTGGACGTGCTGGCCGACCGGCTGGCGTTCTGGGCCGTGCTGGCCGAGGATCACGGGCGGGCGTGGGCCGTCAGCGGCGCCGATCAGCCCGTGTATCTGCGGGTGCCGCGCGCCGACGTGATCGCGGCCGTGGACGCGCTGCTGGGCAACGTCTTCGAGCACACGCCGCAGGGCACACCGTTTCGCGTCACCGTGTCGCCCACCGAGCTGGTCGTCGAGGACGGCGGGCGCGGCATCGCCGACGCGGCCTCGGCCATGCGCCGCGGCGTGAGCTCGGAAGGCTCGACCGGCCTCGGCCTCGACATCGTCGCCCGCATCGCCCGGACCGTCGGCGGCAGAGTCCACATCGACCGCAGCGAATTGGGCGGTGCCCGGGTCACGATGGCCCTGACGCCCCCCAAATAGACCCCCGCCCCCCGCAGCCTCGCGGCTTTGGTTTCTTCAGGCGAAGCCGTGCTCATGCGCGGAGGGGGTTGAACGCTTCGCG
>JBIOYB010000445.1:0-22715 GCA_044869915.1 Allorhizocola sp. | reverse complement strand
TTCATGGTCACGCCAAACAGGAATCTCAGCTCGTCGATGAAAATGTAGTAGAACGCGCCCCGCCGCACGTCGAGCACGACACGGATCAGCTGGCCCTGCCGCACGTCGGCGAAGGTGTTGTCAGCCGGCCGACGAAGCCGTGGGTCAGCCGGCCGTAGGCTTCGTAGCGCCTGCGGCGGACCTCGGCGCCGACGTCGCCGCGCATGTTGTCCAGCTGGGGATCGTCGAGAATGTCGGTGTAGAAACGACATTTGCCCTCGACGTAGTATCCGATGAAGTGCAGATCGTAGGCGGCCATCTTCTCCCGGCACATGTTGACGATGTCCTTGGGTGTCTCGCCACCGTCAAACGAGGTCAGCGTCGTGGTGAGTTTGCCGCCCGGCAGCTGCTGCGACAGGCCGGACAGGTCCTGGTATTCGCCGGGGTCGTCCCGCTGGACCACACCGCGCTGCATCGCGACGTAGAACCCGGACATCACCACGATCACACCGCACCCGAGCACCGTCGTGCCGGTCACATTGGTAACCGTCGCGCTCTGCAGCAGTCGTATCCCAAACAGGATCAGGATGCCGCCGGTAACGGCCAGCGCGCCCATGCCGACCAGTCCAAAGGCTCAGTGCGGCACCGCTTCGCCGCACGAATTCTCTCAACGAAACCCTCCTGGACATCCCCGCCGGGCCGGCCGCACCGGCGCCCCCAATGTATCCAGGTCGGTCAACATAATAAGGGCGTGCGACAGGCGACGATTGGTGCGGCTTGCGCAGTGCTGATATGAAGAAGTCTGCGGATGAGTTGGGCGGAGGAGATCTGGTAGTGCGCCGGACAGGCCGATTGATCCTGTGTATCCTCTTTGGACTCGGGCTCGCGTGGGCGATCTCCGCCGACGTCGGCGGGCTTTCCCAATCGCCGGCCTACCGGGGCGCCGCCTACCTGCTTCTGGCCATCGGGTTGTATTCGGCGACGTACGGCATCGATCTCCGACAGGCGCGGCAGGACAAGAAGATCATCCTGAGCGCGGTCACCATTGGCGTGGTCGTCAAGGCCGCCCTGATCGGCGGCGTACTCGCTTTGGCCTGGCAAAACCCGCTGTTTCTCATCCTCGGGGTCGCGGTCGCCCAGATAGACCCGCTGTCGGTCGCCGCGCTGATGGGCGACGGGCGGATGAGCGTGCGGGCGCGCAACGTGCTGGCGGCCTGGTCCTCGTTTGACGATCCGTTCACCGTCATCCTGACGATCTACGCCGCCGCGGTCGCGGTCAACACGTTCGGCATCGGGCACCACCCTCCGGCCAACACCGATCCCCTGCTGCAGTATGCCATCGACCTCGGGGGCAACCTGTTGCTGGCCGGGATCGCGTGGCTGATCTGGCGGGCCATCGGGCACCGACCGGTGCTGCAATACCTTGCCCTGCTTGCCTTTTTCGCCGTCGCGGCCACCACCGGGTGGATGCTGGCCATCGCCGTCATCGGCCTGT
Organism: Allorhizocola sp.; assembly: GCA_044869915.1. Lineage (GTDB taxonomy): Bacteria > Actinomycetota > Actinomycetes > Mycobacteriales > Micromonosporaceae > Allorhizocola. The sequence goes on along the minus strand of JBIOYB010000445.1, from coordinate 21,241 downwards.
TCGCCCGCCCCGCCCGGCTTGACGGCGCGATCGGCCGCATCACCCAGGCCGCCCTCTACATCTCCAGCATCGGGCTGGGATTCCTGCTCATCGACGGCATCCGCATCGTCGAAGGGATCACGCTCGGCGTCGCCGCCTACCTCGCCCAGATCGCCGTCGCCGCCGTGCTCACTCGCGGCATGCCCACGGCCGACCGGTGGCATCTGGCCCTGGCCCAGCAAAACGGCATCACGGCCATCATCCTGGCGCTCACTTTGCAGATCCAGTTTGACGACGCGGTCGCCATCATCGCCCCCGCCATCATCACCGTGAACCTCGTCCACGCGATCGTCAACAAGCTCTACGACACCCGCTATAGGCCCGCATAGGAGTGCAGGCCGGAGACGAAGATGTTGACCACGAACACGTTGATGAGCATGCTCGCCCACGCCGCGCACGCGATGACCGCCGCACGGCGGCCGCGCCAACCGGCGGGGGATCGGGCGTGCAGATAGCAGGTGTAGAGGGTCCAGCTGATGAAGGCCCAGGTCTCCTTGGGATCCCAGCCCCAGTAACGGCCCCAGGCCGCTTCCGCCCAGATCGCGCCGGTGGCGATGGCGAATGTCCAGATGGGGAACGCGATCTGGTGCATGCGCGCGGCCAAGCGGTCCACAGTGGATGGTCCGGGTAGCCGAGTCAACCCCGGATGGGCGGGCCCGCGCAGGCGGGCCAGGTAGAGCGCGGTGGCCACGAACCCGACCAGGAACAGGCCGGTGGCCAGCGCGGCGGCGGCGACGTGGACGCGCAGCCACGGCGACTGCAGTGCGGGCATGAGCGTGTTGGCCCGCAGGTGAACGCGGCCGGCCGCACCCAGGAGCACGGCCAGCGCGAGCGTCACGAACAGGCCGAGCGGGCGCAACTGCACGCGCGTGAGCAGGGCCAGCCAAACAAAAGCACCCACGAGGGCGGCCGTGAGCAGGAACTCGTACATGTTGCCCCACGGCACCCGGCCGGCCTCGGCGGCGCGGGCCAGCACGCACGCCCCGTGCACGGCCACGGCCGCCACGGTGACCACGACCGCGGCGATCCCGAAGCCACGCGTGCGTTGCGGGACAACGACCTCTGCCGTGTGCAGGACCATCGCGATCACATAGCCGATGATCGCCGCGACGAGCAGGGTGTCGGACAGCTGGGCCCAGGCGGGCAGCCGCGCCACGCGCAAGGCCGCGAAGGGCAACAGCACGAGATCGTGGCGCTCGGCGGCGTGCGCTCGCTCGTGGGCGAGCACCGCCTCCAGCCCACGAGCGTCCAAAATGGCCAGTACACCGGTGCTGATGACGGTGCGCGGGGGCCGGCCCGGTACGCAATATGCAACAGGCAGCGGGGAATCCAGCGTGACAAACCCGTCGCTCGTGCGCTCGCCGGCGAGATCGAGCAGATGGCGGTGGCGGCTGCGCGCGGCGGCGGTGGCCAGCGCGCACCGTCCCACCACGACAGCCAGACCGATTGCCGGCAGCGCCGCCAGACCGAGCACGGCCCACTGCCACGCCGAAACCGGCGGCGGGATCCCCGCGGCCAGGTCGGCGCCGAGCCGCCACAGGCCGGCGAGCTCGCCCGTGCCATATCCGGCCAGGCCTACCGACAGCGCCAGCCCGATGACCGCCGAACACATCGACACCAGCAGCGCCTGCCAGGTGGCGATGCCCAGGGCGGGGTGCCGCAGCGGCCAGCGCGCCGCGGCCAGCGGCCGGACCGCGAGGGCACAAATCACCATCACCGCCAGGTAGTGGCCGCCGTGGCTGATCACGTGCCGCAACATCACGTCTTCCGCAGGGCGGCCCGCAACGCGCCGGCGTCCTCTTCGGACACCAGGTGGGCGAAGTGTGCCAGCACCGCGCCGCGATCGCCGGCCTGGTCGAGCGCGTCGCGCATCAGCTCGGCCAGGAACGCCTCCTTGGGCGCCGCCGCCTCGTAAAGCCACGCCCGGCCCTCCCGCTGACGGGTCACGGAACCCTTGCCCGCCAAGCGATCCAGCACTGTCATCACCGTCGTGTATGCCAGCTCGCCACCCAGCCGCTCGGCGACCCCCCGCACCGGCAGCGGCGCACCCGGAGAAGCCCACAGCACGTCCATCACGGCCCGTTCGAGCTCGCCACCGCCTCGCCGACCCACGGCACCACATCTCCTACGACGTGTAGTAAATCATGCCATGCCGCCGACGACGTCGACGAGGGTGCTCAGGGCGCGACCCAGCACGGGATCCGGCAGGTGGCCGTAGCCGACGACCAGGGCAGGCGGCGGCCGGAGTCCGGAAAAGTAATACGGCGCCAGGGTCTCGACCCGCACCGAGCGCGCCAGCAGTGCGCCGGCGACTTCCGCGGCATCGGTTCCCGCGGGCAGCGGGACCACGCCGCAGTTGACGCTGCCCGATCCGCTGAGGCGCAGGCCCGCGAGCGCGCGCTCCGCGAGCCGGCGCTTGCGCGCGTAGAGCCTGCCGAGCCGGTGCGTCAGGCGCACCACCGTCCCGTCGCGCAGCATCGACTCCATCGCCAGCTGTGTCACGAACGACGGCTGGTCCGCCCGCGCGTCGATGATGCGCGCCGCCTGCTGCGCCAGTTCGCGGGGCATGACCGCATAGCCGAGCCGGATGGCGGGCGTGAAAAGCTCGCCGAAGCAACCGATCAGCACCGAGCGGTCACCGGCCAAAGTGGACAGCCGGGGCAGGCCGCTGCACTCGGGGCGAGGCGCTGTGTCGCAGGCGATTTCGATCACGTGGCCGCCCGATTCGCCCGCCCACCGCGCGACCGCGCCTCGCCGCTCCGGCGAAAGGATGTGGCCGTAAGGGATCTGCGCGTCGGCACTGAGCACGATCGCCCGGCAGCATGCCGGGATGTCGCGCACCCGCGCGCCGGACGCATCCACGGGCAGCGGCGACGGCCGGCCCCCGATGCGCCACAGCCCCGCCGCGGACGGCTCCTCGACCGCGACCGCCGGCCCGCTCACACCAAGCGCTTCAAGAATCAAGCCAAGTCCGTGCTCGCGGCCGCGGGTAACCACAATCTCCCTGTCTTTTAAAGATATTCCTTTGGTACCGGACAGATGCTCCGCGATCGCCGTGCGTAACACCGGCACGCCCAGGGCGGGCAGCGGCTGAGCCGGAGGCCGCCGGAAGCCGGCCCTTCGCCAGGCCGCCCGCCACGCCGGCAGCGGAAACGCTTCGCCGCTCGGCTGGGCCGGCCGCAGGTCCATCACCTGCCGGCGGACTGCGGCGGGAGCCGGCGCCTGAGCGGACGCGACGCTCGCCACGAACGTGCCCGACCCCAGCCGGCTGCGCACGCAACCGCGCGCGAACAGCAGCTCGTACGCCGCGATGATGACGCCCCGCGAGACGCCCAGCAGCGCCGCGAGCGAACGGGTCGACGGCAGCTGAACCCTGGGCGGCAACAACCCATCCCGGATGGCGTCGCCGACCTGACCGGCGATCTGCTCGTGCAGCGGCTCGTCCACATGCCGGGTCAGGGTGATGGGGATGGTCAGGTTCGGCACCGGGCGCATATCTCACGTTTAGTGACGCCGGGTTGCCGCAGGGTTGTGCGGCGGCTGTCGCAAGGCTGTGGAAGGGCGCGCGTCTGTCGGATCACCGCTACTGTCCACATAGATACGACACTATGCTTCCGCGGTAACTGGAGGTACGGTCTTGCCGAGCGCACAGGTCAGGGTGCTGGGACCGGTCGAGGTCATCGGACCGACCGGCAAAGCCACGCTGATCGGCGCCAAGCAACGCGCGGTGCTGGGGCTGCTCGCGCTCAAGGCGGGCACGGTCGTGCCGCAGTGGCGACTGGTCGACGCGCTGTGGGGCGAGCCGCCACCACGCACCGCCATCAAGTCGATGCAGAGCCATGTCGCGCGTGTGCGCCAGGCCCTGACCGCGTGCGGACTGCCCGATGTGTTGGCCACCAAGGAATCCGGCTATGTGCTCGCGCTGCCGTCCGAGGCCGTCGACGCCTGGCGTTTCGAGCGGTGTGTCCGGCGGGCGCGCGAGGCGCTGGCCGATGAGGCGGTGGAGCGGGCCGCGGCGCACCTGCGCGAGGGTCTGGCGCTGTGGCACGATGACCTGGCGCTCGCCGACGCCGAGGTCACCGGCTGGGGCGAGGGCGAGCGGCACCGGCTGTCGGAAGTGCGCCTCACCGCCGTGGAAGACTGGTGGGACACCCAACTGCGGCTGGGCCGGCACGAGAGCGCCGTGGACGAGCTCGCTCGCCTGCTCGTCGCCCACCCGCTGCGGGAGCGGCTCGTGGGCCTCTACATGCTGGCGCTGCACCGCTGCGGCCGCGACAACACCGCGCTGCACGCCTATCAGCGGCTGCGCGAGCAGCTCGCCGACGCGATGGGCGTCGATCCGGGGCCGGAGCTCAACCGTCTCCACGCGATGATCCTCAGGCGCGATCCGGACCCGCAACCGGCCGAGCACACCGGGCCCAGGCCCGCGCAGCTACCGGCCCGCGTCGGCCATTTCACCGGCCGCGCAAGCGAATTGGCCACATTGGACGGACTGCCGGCCGGTGACGTCCAGGTGGCGGTCATCTCCGGCCCGGCCGGGATCGGCAAGACGGCGCTGGCGGTGCAGTGGGCGCACCGCATGTCCGACCGCTTCCGCGACGGGCAGCTGTTCGTCGATCTGCGCGGGCACGGGCACGCCGGCGCCCTCTCCCCCGCCGACGCGCTTCCCGGCATGCTGCGCAGCCTCGGCGTGCCGGCCGACCGGGTCCCCATCGAGCCGGGCGAACAGGCCAGCCTCTACCGTTCCCTGCTGCACTCTCGGCGGGTGCTGATCGTGGTCGACAACGGCGGCACGGCCGACGACATCCTGCCCCTGGTCCCGGCCGGCCCGGCCAACCTGCTCCTGGTCACGAGCCGCAACGCCATGACGGCCCTGGCCACCCATCACGCGGTGTGCCTGGTGGGGCTGGACGTGTTCAGCGACCAGGAGGCGGTCGAACTGCTCGGCAAGCTGCTCGGCGCCCACGTCGTGGAGCGCGAGCCCGCGGCCGCCGCGGAACTCGTGCGGTTGTGCGATCGGATTCCTTTGGCGGTACGGATCGCGGCCGCGAAAATCGTCGGGCGCACGGATCACACCGACCGGCCGCTGGCCGCGCTGGTCAACGAGCTCGCCGGGGCCGGCCGGCTCGACGCGCTGGCCATCGACGGCGGCTCGCGCAGCGTCCGGGCCGTGTTCGCCAGCGCCTACGGCGCGCTCGACCCGGCCGCGGCGCGCCTGTTTCGCCTGCTGGGGCTGCATCCGGGGCAGACCGTCTCGCACCACCTGGCCGCGGCCATGGCCGGCCTGCCGATGGCCGCGGCACGCGAGAGCATCGACGCATTGGTCAACGCCCATCTGCTCAACGAGGCCGGGCCCGGGCGCTGGCGCATGCACGACCTCGTCGCACTGTTCGCCCGGCAGTGCGCGGTTTCTGATGAGACAGCACATGTGCGCATGCTCGACTGGTATCTGGCCATCGCCGCGGCGGCCAACCGCATCGTCGACCCGGGCCGCGACCGGGTCACGCCAAGCCTGCGCTTTCCCTTGGCGGACTTGCCCTTCCCCGCCGAGCCCGGTGCCGCGCTGGCGTTCCTCGAGGGCGAGCGCGCCAACCTGCTGCCGATCGCGCGCTTCGCGATCGAGGCGGGCCGGCCCGAGGTGGCCTGGCAGCTGACCTACCTGCTGACCAACTTCTACGACTCGCACGGGCACTGGCACGAGCGGGTAGAGCTGTGCCACGTGGGCGTCGCCGCGGCGCGCGCGATCGGCGACCCGGCCACCGAGGGCCTGATGCTCAGCGCGCTCGGCGTCGCCTACATCGCGACCCGGCGCTTCGACGAGGCGCTGCACAGCCTGCACGAGGCGCTGCCGCTGATGCGGGCGGGCGGCGATCTGCGCGGCGCGGGCCACGTGCACAACAACATCGCCGCGGCCTACAGCGGGCTGCGCCGGTTTCCCGAAGCGGTCGACGCGTTCCGCGAGGCGCTCGAGGTGCACACAGCCAACGGGCACCGGCTGGGCATCGCGCTCGCGCTCAACAACACCGGGCACACGTATGTGCGGATGGGCCGACCCGAGCTGAGCACCGACGATCTGCTGCGATCGCTGGAGATCAGCCGGGACATCGGCAACCGGCGGCTGGAGGCGGCGGCGCTGCACAGCCTCGGCGAGGCGGGCCTGCGGCGCGGCTCGACCGGTGCGGCGCTGGACCGGTTCCGCGAAGCACTTGCCGTGTACCAGCAAATGGGCGACCGCCAGTACCAGATAGAAACCTTGCACGGCCTGGGCCTGGCACATCTGGAAAGGGGCGAGCACGCCGCGGCGAAAGACCACCTGGAACGGGCGCTGGAGTTGGCCCGCGACATCGCCGACCAGCACCTGGAGGCCGTCATCCGCGGGGCGCTTGGCCGGGTCCACCTCGCCGCCGGGGACCTGCGCGCCGCACGCGCGCAGCTCGGCCTCGCGCTGGCCGCGCGGGCCTGGGTCCCCGACGCCTACGAGGAGGCCAGCGTCCACCGCGACCTCGGCGACGCCGAGTCGCGAGCCGGCGACGCAGCGGGCGCCACACTGCACTGGGAGCAGGCGATCCGGCTCTATCAAAAGGTCAACGCCGCCGAGGAGGCGGAAGACGTGGCCCGTGCTATTGGCGAGGCTTCTCCTCCTTAGGCGGCTCACCGTCCTTGATGATGACCTCGGCCTTGCCGTTGCCGATCTTCGCGCCCACCGCCGAGTCGATGACGACCAGGAAGTACTCGTCGGGCTCCTTCTCCCGGTCCGCCACGATCTTCAGCGTCACCTCGGCCCGGACCTGCCCGGCCGGGATGCGCACCTGGAGCTTGTCGAACCCCAAATAGTCCCCGGGTGATCTCGCCGTGCCGTCCTCGGTGTGTATCACCACGAGAACGTCGCCCTTGGTCGCGTGGGACAGTTTCAGGGTGACGTACGGTTTGCCGTCGTTGCCGATCCCCTCGTAACAGATCGTCCCGTCGATGCTGACCACCGGATCCTCGACGGCGAGCACGACGGCGGGCGCCACCACGGCCGCTGTCAGGGCGGCGGCCACCGCGGCGAGCACGACTGCCCTCCTACGCACAGTTGTCATGAGCGAACGGTGACAGGCCACGGTTGTGGCGCGGCTGTGGAGCACGACCGGGCGGATCCGTCCAGGACCAGTGCCCGGATAAACCAGGGCCGGTAGTGGTCCTATTCACGGTTGTCTAAGCGATCCCAAGCTGTTGCCAGGCGGGTGCCCAAGCACCCGTCCACTGGTCAAGGGAGGTAGGAGGAAGTGAGACTCGTCAAATCAACGCCGAAACGGTGGAAATGGGCGGTAGGCCTGGCCGTCGCCTCGGCCATCGGCATCGCCTATGCCGCACAGGTGGCCTCGGCCGGTCCGAGCACGAGCGCCGCGCCCGCGTTCAGCGCCGTGGACATCACGGACGCTGTCCTGTACCGCGAGGGCCCGGCGGCCAAGTATCTGTCCGAACTGGAACGGCCCAAAATCGAATGGACCGAAGAGGTGAAGCAGAGCCGGGAGGTCATCAACAGCGCGATCGCCCGGGACCGGGAGTGGGGGCAGTCCTACGCCCGGCGCATGCAGAGCGGCGACCCGCTGCAGATCGGCAGCGCGCTCGACGACCTGGCCACGTTCAGCCGCGAGGCCATGAACAACTGGCTGGGCAAGGACAATGTGGACCGCGCCATCGACGCGGCCGGTGAGGGCTCGCTGGGCCGCGCGCTCGTCTGGTATCGGTGGGTGTTCATCTACAAGTACATCGTCTTCCTGCGCTACGTGTTCGTCACCTGGTCCCTTGAAGCCAAGGACATCAGGTCCAACGGGCGGCTGCCGGACGAACTGACCGTCCGGGCCATCGCGGTGAACCTTCGCTCGAGCGCGGCCGGGTAGGAGGCACACCGATGAACGCCAGCAGCGCGGCGTCGCAGGACCAGCAAGACCTGCGGCTCGGTCGCAAAATCGTGACGATGGGAGCTCTCGCCCTTGTGGCAGTGGTCTATGTGCTGCACACCGCGCTGCCGGCCACCCCCTTCAAACTTCCCTTCGCCGACAAGCAAATCATCCAGCTCGTCCTGCCCGAGGGGTGGGCGTTCTTCACCATCAGCCCGCGCTCGCCCGACGTCGAGGTCTACGGTGCTCGGGCAGGCGGCGGCTGGGACCGGATCACCGTCAACGCGCACGACGCACCCGGCAGCCTGCTCGGCCTCGACCGGCGCCACCGCTCCCAGGGGACCGAGGTCGCGCTCGTGGCCAACCAGGTGCCGCCCGAGGACTGGACGGAATGCAAGCGGGACCCCCTGGACTGCCTGCAAACCGTGTCACCCAAACGGACAGCGGTCAACTTCGCGAACCACCGCACCATGTGCGGCGACATCGGCATGATCATGCAGGAGGTACTCCCATGGGCCTGGCGGGATCTGACGACCACCATGCCGTCCAAAGTGGTACGGGTCAGGGTGACATGCTGACCCGCAAACTCGTCGAGCTGGGCCGGTGGGCGCGGCAGAGCATGGCACGCTCGCCCTGGGGTTCGGGGCTCGGGCTGGCGCGCACGATCCTCGCGCTGAGCACCCTGGGCACCCTGCTCCTGACCACGCCGCAGACCCTGATGGCGCCGCTGGCCGACGGCACCATCCCGCCCACGTGCAGCGATCTGACCAAGGTGGGGCTGTGGTGCGTCGTCGACGCCGGGCAGGGCGAGGCGGCCCGGTGGCTGTCGATCGTCGTGCTGCTGGTCGTGGCCTCGGGGTGGCGGCCGCGCTTCACCGGCGTCCTGCACTGGTACGTCGTCTGGAGCCTGATGGTCAACGCGTCCATCCTGGACGGTGGCGACCAGGTCACGACGGTGCTTGCGCTGCTGCTCGTCCCGATCACGCTCACCGATCCGCGGCGCTGGCATTGGCAGGCCCTGCCGCCGCGCACTGTCGGGATTGGACGGATCGTCGCCTACATCGGGCTCATCCTGATCCAGCTTCAGGTTGCGGTGATTTACTTCCATGCCTCCATTGCCAAATTGGGGGTACGCGAATGGGCCGACGGGACGGCGATGTACTACTGGCTGCGCCACCCGACCTTCGGCGCCAGCGGGTGGGTACGCCCGATCACCGACCTCATCACGGGCTCGCCGGTGGGCGTGGCGCTGATGACGTGGTCGTCCATCGCACTCGAGTTCTGTCTTGCCATCGCCCTGCTGCTGCGCCCGCCGCTGCGGCGCTGGCTGCTGATCGCGGGCATCACCTTCCACACCCTCATCGCGGTGACCATGGGGCTGATCAGTTTCAGCACCGCGATGGCCGCCGCCCTGCTGCTCTACCTCCTGCCGATCGGGCACCAGATCCCGAGCCCGCAGTGGGCACGTGCACTTTGGGCATGGGCGAAGCCGCGAATGCGCCGGCCGCTGGCGCCGGCGGACACCTCACCCAATCCCGTCTGACACAGGAGAAAAGGCGGGGTGGCCCAGCGCACACCCCGCCAACCGGTGCCCGGATGGGCGTCTCGGACTTCACCGACGGCACGCTGCGAGCCGGCCCGGCTCGTCAATAGCCGCACGTTTGCGTTGTCGTGCCCGACTTTTGCGCCGAGGCGCCATCGGTGAAGTTGACCGTCACGGCCCACGAGACCGAGGTGCCCTCGTAGAACGGATCGCCGCGGCAGTCGGGCGCCCACGTGCGCACGGTCAGGCCGGACCAGCTTCCCCCGCTTGGGCTTCCACGCCTGCAACGCTGCCGAGAGCGCACTCGCGGCCGCCGCCCATCGCCCGCGCCCCTCGCCCGCTGGCGATTCGCCCGCCTCCGGAATCGCGGTGTCCGGCATGGCTTCCGGGGCCGCCGCGTGCTCTCCCACGGGGTCCGGGACGGCTGCCACGGGCTCAGGGGCGGCCGGCGGGGGCTCCGAGACGGCCGGCGCGGGCTCCGGCGCGGGTTTTGGCGCGCGCTTGGGCCCGGCGGCCTTCCGAACCGGCTCGGCGGGCGGGTCGACCTCCGACGACAGCGGCTCCGGAATCGTTGGTGCGGCAGGCCCTTCCGGCTTGTCCACTGTGGAGGGCAAACCGGCAGGGAGCAGGCCGGCGCCACAGCCCGGGTGCAGACAGTAGGCAAGCCCGCTCTCGTTTTGCTCGCCACAGCGCCGACAAGTGATCATGGCTGGCTGGCCCACCTTAAACACCATGCCTGCGCTCGACCGGACGCTGCTCCTCCACGACCTCCTCGGCCGGCATCTCCCAACCGGTCGTCTGCTCCTCGGCCTGCCGTGGCGGCTCGGCCTTCTTGCGGTCGGCGGGCCGGCCGGTGACCGTCTTGCCCTGGCCCACCTGCGACTCGCCGAGCACACGCGGGCCGCCGAGCGGCACGGGGCGGCGCGAGCGTGCGGACCGGCCGCCGACACCGCCGCCGGCGTGACCGGCGCCGGGCGCCATCGGCGGAATCATGGGCGGCACGGCGCCGGACTGCGCCCCCGACCCCGCACCCGTCCGTCCATTCAGGACATCGCCACCCTCCGCCATCCGCCCCGCGAGCGTCGGCGACGCGCCCGCGCCGTTGGCGCCACCGCCCGATCCACCGCCGCCTCCGGAGCCACCGGCGAGCGGGTCGAGGCGGGACCCGATCGGGACCGTGGTGCCAGGGCGCGACCCCGGTGGCGGGATCGTCGAACCGGGTGGCGTGGTGCCGATCGGCGTGAGCGCGGGTGGCGGTGTCGTGCTGCCGCCGCCCGATCCCGGTGGCTGCGTTTCCGGCTGTCGCTGCTGCTGTTGTTCACTTTGCGGACTGGCCACCGGGTCCTGCCCGTCGGGCGGGTTCACCTGCGGCTGCTGTGTCTGGGGCTGTTGCGTCTGCGGCTGCTGCTGTTTGGGGATCGGCTTGGTCTGCCCCTTCAGATCGGGGTTCTTGGGCGGGGGTGTGCCGCCACCGGTCTTGGTGCCGCCGCCACCGGGCGCGCCCGGGCCACCTGGTTTGCTCGGGTCGTCCACGGTGGGCTTGGTGGGCGGTGCGGTGACGTTGCCCAGCCCGATGTATGCCGGCGGCGAGACCCACGGTGTCAGGCTCTTGATCTCGGCGCCCCACTTGTCGGCGATGTCCCGTGCCACCTTGTCGTAGAAGTCGAACAGGGTCTTGTGCGCTCGGTCGTATTCGCCCCAGTTGTACAGCAACTGCCCCGTATAGCTGGCGAAGTTGGCCATCAACATCTCGGAGTCGCCGTCGAGGCCCTTCATGGTGTAGCGCACTCGCGTCGGCTCCAGCTCTGCCTGGGTCACGGCCGGCTTGGGCTGGGGCTGGCCGTCCCACCACGCGACCAGTGCCTTGGCGTTGCTGTCGGCGATGCCCAGATTTTGCTCGGCGTGGTTGCGTTCGTTCTTCTGCTTCTGCCCGAGCAGCCACTCCATGTATTTAATGATCTCGATAATCCGGTCGATCTGCTTGGCGCGCTCGGGGCCGCGCTCCACCCACGCCGCCATCGTGGAGGCCGCCTGGTCGGCGCTGGACTTGTAGGCGACAAACGCGTTGCCCTTCCAATGACTGGCCAGATCGCCGGTCTGCTTGACGAACCCGTTGTGGCCCGCGTCGATCTCCTTGATCACCTTCATCCAGTCGGCGGAGATCCGTTGCAGCGCATCGGTATCAGCGCTGCTCACCGTGGCCAGGATCTTGTCAAGCGTGCGCAGGCTGCTCAGGTCGCCCATGCCCGCTCACTTCGCCGGAGACTCGGGCTCGGGCTGGTTGCGCCCGACCACCTTGTGCTCCTGGATGTCGCCCGACACCTCGGTGTCCTTTTTGCCGGGCAGGTCGACCTTCACGAACTCCTTTTCGTGCTCCTGGTCGGTCTTGACGTAGGTGTCGTGCGCCGTGATCGCCATCGCGCCGTAGGCCTTGAGACCGTTGCCCATCATCCCGGTGAAGTTGCCGAGATTGGCGGCGTTGCGGCCCAGCGCTTTGGTGAACCCCTCCAGCTCCCCCCAGCCGTTGTCCGGCACATCATCTAGCGCGTCGGTCCTGGTCGTCATGTCGCCTTTGCGGCCCCACCCGGCCGACTCGGCGTCGGCCGCCATCCCGGCGGACCCGCCGCCCGCGGCCATGCCGAAGATGCCCTCGGTGCCCTTGACGAACTTGTCCGCGGTGTCGCCGAGCGCCTCGGCGCACTCCTTCATCTCCTTGAGATGTGCTTCCACATCAACCTTGGGCCTGCCCATGGCTGTCCTCCCAACCTCGCTGGCGGCCCTCCTGCCCAGAGGCACACCATCCGCCTGCTCCGTTGAGCGCTACTGCCCCAACGCTACACCGGTCTGACCGTCTGTCTCTGCCTGTCCAATGAGGACCTCGCGCGGGGTGGCCGCCCTGCCAGTGGCGGGCGGTCGCCCGCTGACCGGCGCCGGTCCGGCCGGCTCCGGCGTCTGCTGCTCCATCGCCTGCTCCTGCGCCAGCGGCTCGAGCTGTGGCGCCGGCCGCCGCCTGGCACCCCGCCGTCCGCTCAGCGCACCGGACGCGCCGGCCTGCGGCGGGACCATCGGCACCCCGGCACCGGTCGCGCCCGTGGTGCCCGGCGCGAGCGCGCCCGCGATGCGGGAGCCCCCGGCCAGGCGGCCGAACAGCCCCGAGGGCGAGTATCCGTTGAGCGCCGAGGCCGCCCGCCCGCCGAATCCGGCTAGCCTGCCCGCGACCGGCTGCCCCGGCTGCGCCCCACCGGCCAGTGGCGGGGTCAACAGCGGCATGCCCAGCAGCGGCGCGCCCGCCAAAGGCGACGGCACCGGTGAGCCGAGGTCTGGCGCGTCGCCAAAGTCGTTGGTGGGCAAGAACTCCGTGTCGGACGGGTCGACGAACTGCGCCTGTGTCTGTGGCTGGTCGAACTCCAGCTCCTCCGGGAAGACCACGTTGCTGTTGTTGACGCCCTCCGGCGCGAGGCCGATCAGCCCGGCATAGGCGGGCGGTGGCTGCCACGCCGCCAGGCCCGAGAGCCTGCCGCCGAGCTGCCGGCCCTCCTCGCGGGCGAGCTGATCGTACTCCTGCCTGATGGCCTGCTTCTCGGCCTCGGTCTGTGCCGCCGCCAGCAACTTGTCGCGCTCGGCCCGCAGTCTGTCCATTTCGGACTGTGAGGCCAGCACGTCGCCGGCGGCCTGCTTCAGCCTCCCCGCCTTGACATCGGCCGCTGCCTTCCACTCGCCCATGCGCCGCACGGAGTTGGCGACGTTTTGCTGGAACAGGTCGGCCGCGGTCGGCGAACGCCAATCTTGGTGCAGTGTCTCGGTCTCGTCCGCGAGGTTTTCCGCATTCTGGTTGATCAGGTCGGCCGCACCTCGCCACTTCTCCCCGAGGCTGTTCAGCGTCCCCGCGCCAACCGACTTGATGATCGCGTAGATGTCGTCGAAGCCGTAGCTTCCCCAGGCGGTCATCAGCTGGTGTGGGTGTCGAGCAACTGCTTGACCGTGCTCAGCTCGTCGGCCGCGGTGACGTCGGCGCCGCCGTAGGCCACGTGACTGATCTCCGCCGCCACGCCGTAGGACTGGATGCCGTCGGCCATGTCGTCGGTGAACTCGCCAAGTTTGCGCGCATCCCTGACCGCCGCCGTCTTGATGGCCGTCGCCTCGGTGAACCGCGGATCCACGCCCATGCCCGAGGCGAGCGAGCTCAGCTCGGCGACCCGCTCGTCGGCCTCGGTGCCGAACTTGCGCCCATCGGCCTGCATGTCCTCACCGTAGGCGCGCAGGCGCTGCAGTTTCACGTCCCATGTGCTCATTTTGTTGTACCTCCTTCAGTCACCGGGATCCAGCCATCCGAATTGGACAAGCCGGAGGCCTTCCTTGCGTGTTTGCAACCAACCGCGCCCCGCGGGCAGCGGTCCATTTCGGACACCGTTGAGCAACGGCGGCTCGGCGCGATCGCTGGACATCAGGACCGCCGGTGACCCGAGCTCCCTGATCCGGGCGAGGATCGGGTCGTAGAACGCCCTGCCCGCACCGCCCGTCCGCCGGGCGATGACGACGTGCAACCCGACCTCGCGCGCCTGCGGCACTGCCTCGTAGATCAGGCCAAGCGGGTTTTGGTCGCCGGCCACGAGATCGTAGTCGTCGACGAGGACGAACACCTCGGGGCCGGACCACCAGTCGCGTGCGCGCAGCCGCTCCGGTGTGATTTCGGGGCCGGGGAGGCGTTCGCTCATCACGATCGCCACGTCCTGTAGCAGTCCTCGTCCCTGGGCCGCTGTCGCCGCGTATCCCAGAAGATGTCCTTGGGGTAAACCACCCAGGAGGCCTCGGCGGTAATCCAGAGCGAGAATCCGGGCCTGCGCCGGGGTGTATCGGGCGGCGATCGCGTGCCCGAGCGCCCGCAGGAACGAAGACTTGCCGCACTCCACATCGCCGAAGAGGTAGAGGTGCGGGTCGGTGCCGAAGTCGAGGTGCACCGGGCCGAGGTCGTGCTCGGCGATGCCGACCGCCGGGCCCGGCCGGCCGGCGCCCTGCGGCAGCAGCTCGAAGGGGACCATCGGCGGCAGCAACCGCACCTTGGGCGCGGCCGCGCCACCCCAGCCCGCCGCGATCTGCTTGATGACGTCGGCGATCCGCGGGTCGGCGGCGAGGAACTGGTGCCGCTGCGGCGTGATGCCCCGCCCCGGCGCTTGCATCGGCACGTTGGCCGCCGCGCGCCGGTCGATGCTCGAGTCGGACGGGTCGCCCAGGCGCAACTCCAGCCGCGTGCCGAAGGCGTCGCGCATGTTGGAGCGCATCTCCTGCCACCGCCCGACCGACACGAGCACGTGAATCCCGTATGACAGGCCGCGATTGGCCAGCACCGCGATCCGGTCCTCCAGGTCCTCGAACTCGGCCCGGATCGTCGCCCAACCGTCGACGACCAGAAAGACGTCGGCGCCGCCGCGCCGGCGGAACGTGGCGACCGAGTCCACGTTGTCGTCGGCAAAGGACTGTTCGCGCTGGGCGAGCAGCACCTCCAGCTCGGCCACTGTCCGGCGCACCTCGTTGACCTCGCGCCGGGTCGCCACGCCGCCGACGTGCGGCAGCTCCTTGACCGCCGCGAGCGCGCCGCCGCCGAAGTCCAGGCAGTAGAACTGCGCCTGCTGCGGCGTGTTGGCCAGGGCCAGCGAGACGACAAGCGTGCGCAGCACGCAGCTCTTGCCCGACTGCGGCGCCCCGACGACGATGACGTGCCCGGCGGCGGCGGACAGGTCCGTCCACAGTGGATCGCGGCGCTGGTCGAACGGCTTGTCGACGATGCCGATCGGCACCCGCAGCCCTTGCGCCACGGGCGCGATCTCGGTCAGCTGCGGCGCCTCGTCCAGTGGCGGGAGCCAGACCTGGTGCGCGCGCGGGCCATTGCCCTGCAGGCGGCCGGTGAGGATTTCCAGCAGGGTGACCGCGTCGGGCTCGCCGTCCTCCTCGATATCCACCGTCGCCTGCTCGGGTTTGGCCGCGCCGGCGACATAAGCCGAGGTGTATTCGTAGACCAGATCGGTGGCGCCCTTGGCCGCCAGCTCCTCGGGCTTGCGATACGCGCCGGAAACGTAGGCGGAACGGAAGCGCTCCAACGGTTCGGTGCCAAACTTGAGGTAGCCGTGACCCGGCGCGCGCGGCAGCTCATAGGCGTCGGTGACGCCCAGGACCGACCGGCTCTCCATAGGCGAGAAGGTCCGCAGGCCCACGCGATAGGACAGATGGCTGTCCAGCCCGCGCAGCCGGCCCTCCTCCAGCCGCTGGCTGGCCAGCAGCAGGTGCACGCCGAGCGAACGCCCCAGCCGTCCAATCTGGACAAACATGTCGATGAAGTCGGGCTTGGCCGAGAGCAGCTCGCTGAACTCGTCGCAGATGACCAGCAGGGTCGGCAGCGGGTCCAGCGGCACGCCGGCCGCGCGGGCCCGCTCGTATTCCCTTTGGGAGACATAGTTGCCGGCGGCGCGCAGCAGCTCCTGCCGCCGCACCAGCTCGCCGTTGATGGCGTCGGTCATCCGGTCCACCAGCGGCAGCTCGTCGGCGAGGTTGGTGATGACCGCGCTGGTGTGCGGGAGCCGGTCGAGCGTGGCGAAGGTGGCCCCGCCCTTGAAGTCGACGAGCACGAAGTTGAGCAGCTCGGGCGAGTTGCTGATGGCCAGCGACATGACCAGCGTGCGCAGCAGCTCCGACTTGCCCGAACCGGTCGCGCCGATGAGCAGGCCGTGCGGGCCCATGCCGTCCTGCGCCGACTCCTTGAGGTCGAGCTCCACTTTGGACCCGTCGAAGCCGACACCGATCGGCACCCGCAGCCGCTCCCGGTTGGGCCGCGGCGCCCACCCCACGTGCGGGTCGAGCGTCTCCGGGTCGCCGATCCGCAGCAGGTCGGCCAGGCGGTGCTCGGAGTTCATCGCCCGCTCGTCGCCGCCCGCGCCGCCGACGAGGCGCAGCGGGGACAGCTGCAGCGCCAGCGCTTCGGCGGCGACCAGGCCCAGCCCGTCGGCGCGGCCGAGCCGCTGCGAGCCCGAATAGCTTGTCGCCGTGAGCCTTCCGTCGGCCTCGAGGTCGAGCACGACGGTGGCCCGGTCGAGGTTGCGCGGCGGCTGCCCGCTCAGGTCGATGACGGTCACGCCCTCGACACCCCCGTCGATGAGCAGGTGGTCCGAGCCCGCCCGTTCGGCGCCATCGACCACCACGAACAGGTGCGCCCCCTCGAACTGCGCCTCGGACGCGGACGGGTCGAAGCGCGGGCGCGCGGACAGGATGTCCTCGGTGATGGCCTCCAGCGCCACCACGGACGGCGCGAGCAGGCGCACCGGGCCCAGAGCGTCCACACTGGACGGATGCAGCGCGTGCGGCAGCCACTTCACGAACTCCCACTGCGCTCGGGCCTGCCCGCCCACACATGCCGCGACCAGGATGTCCTCCGGCGCGTGCCACGTCACCGCCTGCGCCACCATGGCCCGGGCCAGCGACCGGATCCGGCGGATCTCGCCGCGCAGGTATACCCGAGCGAAGCCGTTGAGCGCCAGGATGACCGGAAGATCTGGGATTTGTTTGTACGCCTCGATGAAGCGCCGCAACGCCATCGCCGAGACCGGCTCAGCCTTCTCCGGCGGCAGCGGCGGCGGCACGCTCAGCGCGGTGGCCAGATCGCGCGGGCCCAGCCCGATGCGGATGTGGCCGAAGTCGGCGTCGGCGAAGCGCCGCTCCCACAGCCGCACACCGTCCACAATGGACCAAAGCGACTCCGGATCGGGATGCGCGTAATACTCCGCGGCCCGCTGGCGGCGCATGGTGGCGCGCACCTCCCGCCGCTGCCGACCCAGCTCGAACAGGAAATCGCGCCGCATCGCCTGCATCTCCTGCTTGCTCGTGCCGGCGGCGGCCGTGGTGAACTGCACGGCGATGATGCCGATCATCGAGACGCCCAGCAGGATGCCGACGATCCAGCGGAAGGCCGTGGCGCCCGGCGCGCCGCCGCCGATGCCCGCGAAAAGCAGGCCCATCGCCACCATGCCGGCCACCATGGGCAACACCAGGAGCAACTGCGCCCACGAGCGGCCGGTGTTGGTCGGAACCTCCGGCGCGGCCTCGAGGACCAGCTCACCCTGTGGGTAGGGCGGGGCCAAGCGGCGCGGCGGCCGCTTGCGGATAACGGTGCCCATGTAAAGTTGTGCCCTCTCGCGTTATCCTGCCCGCTGTTACTTTAGGGGAGGAGCGCCGATGGCGACAGCCACGCTCACGGGGTTGACCCACATCGTTCTGCTGACACCCAAGCGCCGGGCCGATCTGACGCTGCCTGAGCACGTGCCGCTGGCGCATCTGCACGCGACGCTGCTGCGCCACGGCGGTGACGACCTGGTCGAGGATGGCGTGGCGCGCGGCGGCTGGGTGGTGCGGCGGCTGGACGGCAGCGCGCTCGATCCGGTGCAGTCGCTTGCCGCGCTTGGGGTTCGCAATGGCGACGTGCTGATGCTGTCCTATCGCGACCAGCACTGGCCCGAGCCCAGCTTCGACGATCTGGCCGACGGAGTCGCCGAAGACGCCTCCCGCCTGGGCGCGGTGTGGTCCGGCGCCACCACCGCTCGCGCCGGCCTGGCCACGGCCGGTCTGGCGCTGGCCGGCGGGGTCGCGCTCGCGCTGAGCGCCGGGCCGCCGTTCGACCGCGTCGGCGTGGTCTGCCTCGTGGTCTCGGCCCTGCTGCTGGCCTCGGCGACCATGCTGGCCCGGCTGCGCGGCGACGCCGTCGTGGCCGGGGTGACCGGCGCGTTCGCCATGATCTATGCGGCCTTCGGTGGCGCCCTGGTGCTCGGCCCGCCGACGCCGGCCGCCGCGCTGTCGAGCTGGTATCTGATGGCCGGGGCCGCCGCGCTGCTGCTGGCCTCGGTGCTGGGTTTGATTTTATTGGGTACCAAGAAAAGCCTCTTTTATTCGGGAGCGACCCTCGGCGTCGTCGGGGTGATCGGCACCCTCGTCGGCACGGTCTCCACCCCGGCCGGTGCCGTGTCGGCCGTCGCGGCCGGGCTGGTCGTGCTCGCCCCGCTGCTGCCGCGCTTCGCCGCGCTGCAGGGCGGGCTGCCGGCGCCGGCCGTGCCCAACCCGGCGCACGGGCAGACGCTGCCCGAGCCGATGCCCCGGCCCGCCGAGCTGACCATGATGGTGCGCCGCGCCGACGAGATGCTCACCGGTGTCCTCATTGGAGCGTGCGCCGGGCTGTTCGCGTGCGTGGCCACGCTCGCCCGGGTCGGCGACACCACCGCCGTCGTCCTGGCGGGCCTGGTCGTGGCGATCCTCGCGCTGCGCATGCGCATGTTCGCGGCCGTGCGCCACCGGCTGCCGCTCGGGCTGGCCTCGCTCGGCGGCCTCATCGCGCTGCTCGGCCTCGGCTGGGCGGGCATGACCCCGGCCGACCGCGCCCCGCTGCTCGCACCGCTACTCGGGGTGCTGTTGCTGGCAGCCACCGCCGCCGTCGCCATCGGCGCCACCCTGTCGCGCCGCCCGCCCTCGCCTGGCCTCGGCCGTCTGGCCGACATCATCGAGGTGCTGTGCATCATCGTCACCCCCGTCCTCGCCTGCGCCGTGATGGGCCTGTTCGGCCTCGTCCGCGGCCTGCTGAACGGCTAGGCCCACTCATGCCTCACACGTCGCCACGGGCGACCGACGCGCCCGGCACACCGTGGAGCCGCCGCCATGACGCGGGGCACGGCGCGCTGTCGAGCGGGCGGGCAGTGTCATGCTGACCCGGCGGGATCTCATCCACTCGCGACAGTTTCTGCGCCAGCGGCTGTTGGCGGCGCTGGCGGTGCAAAAGGCCGACCCGCTCGACTGGTCGGGGCGGCGGATGGGCGGGGCCACCTTCTTCTCCGTCATGGTGACGGCCGTCGCCTTTGCCGCGGTGGGCATCTACGCCCTGATCGTGCCCGGCGGCAACACGCGTTGGCAGGCGTGCGACGCCCCGATCGTGGAGAAGGAGACCGGTGCCGTCTTCGTGTGTGACACCGGCCGTGGCGAGATCCTCTTCCCGATTGCCAACTTCGCGTCGGCGCGGCTGTTCCACCCCGACCATCACGACCATTACCTGATCAATGCGGCCTCGCTCGACTGGCCGCGCATCGGGCTGTTCGGCATCGACGGCGCCCCCGACAACCTGCCCACGCCCAAGCATCTGACCACCGATCCGTGGACTATGTGCAGCCGGGTCTCGGCCGACGGCGCCGGGGTGTCCATCCTGTTCGCCGGGCTGCGGCCGGGCGGCGGGCGCGACCTGGGCGACGAGGCGGTGCTGGTGGCCGATCCGCAGGGCGGCAAGCACCTGATCTGGCGGGGCAGGCGCCACCAGATCCGCGACGACCTCGTGCTCACGGCGCTTCGCGTGCCGTCGCTGCCTCCGCTGCCGGTCGCGCTGGCCTGGCTGGACACGCTGCCGCTCGGGCCGGAGTTCTCCAAAATAGACATTGCCGGCGCGAGCGAGCCCGTCACCTGGCATCCGAGCATCAAGGTGGGCCAGGTGGTCTACGTCGGCGACCAACTGCACGCCGCGGTCGACAAGGAGTCGCTGAGCCGCATCACGGATCTGCAGGCCCGGCTGCTGATCGCGGCCTATCCCGCGGCCAACCCCGGCCCACCGTCCAAGTTGGACGAGCTGTCGGGCATCGGCAAGACCAAGCCACCGCTGCAGACGCGACTGCCCGACACCGCGCCCACGGTGCAGCCGGTTTCGACCGACGGTGGGCTGTGCGCCACGGCCGCCGATGCCACCGACGCGCGTGCGGTCCGCGCGGGCGTGCCGATGCGGCAGTTTTCGCCGCGGCCGGGTCCGCCCGCGCCCGTCCCGCTGGCCGATGTCGTGCTGGTCTCGCCGAGCAGGGGCATCCTCGTCGAGGCGCGATCCTCGGCGGGCGCGACCGGTGCGCTGTTCCTCATCACCGACCAGTCCATGGGATACCGCATAAGCAGCCCGGAGTCGGCAAAACGCCTGGGCTACGAGGGCGCGGCCGTCGTTGACCTGCCCACAGCGTTGGTCGCGCGGGTGCCGCTCGGCCCCGATCTGGACCACAATGCGGCCGGTAACGCGCTGGCCCGGAAAAGTACGGGATAGCTTTCGCGGGCCCATGCCAAGTAATCTCCACGTTGGGCAGGAGCACACCTCTACGGCGTTACTAAGGGGGTTTGCGCCAAATGACGATGGACGTCCAGTCCTATGAGTCCGTCATGCGGGACACCGCTGACGAGGTTCGCGGCCTGGCCAGGCATCTGGCGGGGCCGGTGCTCGATGGCATCAAGGACGGCACCAAAAATCTGGTGGTCGACTGGGACGGCCGCGGTGGCGGCATGTTCCAGCAGGTCAACGGGAAGTTCGCGCATCACATGACGGAGATCGCCACAGCGCTGGTCGATCTCGGCGTGTTGCTCGACACGGTCGCCGATGGCCACAAGTTCGTGGATGCCAAGATCGAAGGGATGATGGACATCCCGCAGATCAACCTCGCCGGCGACAACGTCGGCGGCAACATGATCCCGGGCAGCCAGCCCACGGCCGATCCAGGCTCGGCGGCAAGGCTCGCCGCGATGCGGGGGTGATCTGAAATGAGTGGTGTAGTCAAAATGGTGGGCGCATCCGTCACCGCGGGTGCGGGCGCCTACGACCAGGGCGTGGCCGAGATGAACAGGGTGCTGCGCCAGGTCGAGTCCACAGTGGACGCTCTGGCGGCGAGCTGGCGCGGTGAGCCCCAGCGGGCCTACGAGCTCCTCAAGCAAAAGTGGCGGGCAGCGGCGG
>JBIOYB010000444.1:0-3823 GCA_044869915.1 Allorhizocola sp. | reverse complement strand
CAGGCCGAGTGTCGCCCGGCCTGGCCTGGCCTGGCCTGCCCTGCCGGCTGCGTGACTGGCGCGCCACGCGTGTGAGGGCGCCGGTGGGCAACCCGTCCCCTCACAGCCAGGGTCGGGCCCGGGGAGTCCGACCCGACCCCGTTGCCCGCGCGATCGCCCCGGCCGCGCGGCGCGCCAGCTCGATGAGGTGGCCGAGCCGGTGTTCATGGGCGGCCGTCCCACGTCTCGGACGCTTTGCCGAAACGCACGGGGCGGGCGGCCGTCCGGAGCCCAGACCGGCCCTTTCGGCTTCGTCGCCGAACGCAGGACACGGCCGAATCTGGTGCTCCGCCGACAACCACGATCCGGGGTAACCCGGCAAGACGTGGTCCTCGGCTCCCGAACTCCGGAAAGGCCCAGGCGCGCCAGCAGCGAACGCGCCTGGAACCGAACCCGACCACCTCGGCCTATGGGTGTGATGCCCCAATGGGCGTTAGTGGTGCTTGTGCGAGAGCTCTACTGGTGCGAGAGCTTGGTGGGTGGGTGGGGTGGTAGGTGTAAACGGCTTGGGACAACGGGAGAATGCGGAACTCATGAGGTGGCCGGCCAGTTTGTGGTTGGTTGACGTGATGTGACCGGGGCTGTGGCGACCCCGCTCTGGCCGGCCACCTCGCTTGGAACGCCCCTGCGCCGCGCGAATGGCATCGCACGCGAGGGACATGCCGGGCCGCCGTGGTGAAGATGTGAATGGATTGTTGCGGCGGCCCGGGGCCTGGATTGGTCCGCGCCCGGTCGCGGCCCGTGGGGCTCGGCTAAGCCGGCACGAGAGCCTTGGGCTTCTCGCCCTCGGTCTCCGGCTCCTCGGGCGCATCGTCGAGGTCGCCCAGCTCGGCGGTGAAGCCGGCCGCGTGCAGGGCCGAGGTTGGGTCGAGGTCGTCGGGCACGCTGTCTTCGCCGCCGATGCGGCGCTCGGCCTCCTCGTCCTCGATCACGCTCAGGCCGAGCGAGGGTGGCGTGCGCTCGAACGAGGCCGTCCCGCGGGACAGGTTGTGCCCGATGGCACTGGCGTCCATCTCGTAGAGCACCCGCCGGTTGCCCTGGTCGTCGGTCCAGTCGCGGGTATAGAGGCTGCCGACCACGATGACCGGGTCACCCGCCTTGATGCTGGGCACGACACCCTCGGCCAGCCTGCGCCAGCACGTGACACGCACGCGCAGGGTATGCCCGTCGACCCAACGGTTATTAACCTTGTCGAACCGGCGCGAGTTGGATGCGACCCGGAAGCTCGCGGCGACCTGGCCCGACTCGGTAAGCCGGCGATACTCCGGTGCGGTGATCGCATTGCCGATGATCGTCAACTGCGTCTCGAACACGTCTTCTCCGATCTGATTTCTGTGCCTCTTGCGTTTGTCTGCACAGAAGGGTGCGCGAAACAGCCCGCGCTTCGCGCGCTCGCCCAACAGTGATCTGTGGACAACGGAGGGGTTGTGGATAACTTGTGCCAGCGGTGATGTTGATCTGGTATCGGTACCGCATAAAAGGGGTTTAATCTTGTCGCCGTGGACAGCGAAATCCTGACCGTCGACGTGCTTGGTGAGCCTTATGAGCAGCGGATTCTCGAGCTGCCCGAGGACGACGAGGGTCCCGTCTACGCGACACTGGTGCGCCGCCGCACTGCAAGGCCGTCCCACAAAGCCGTCCTATATCTGCACGGATACAACGACTATTTCTTTCAGACCCACCTGGCCGACTTCTTCATCGATCGTGGTTACGATTTTTATGCCCTTGATTTGAGGAAGTACGGGCGGAGCCTCCGCCCACACCAGACAGCCAATTTTGTCCGGAGCCTGGCGGAATACTTCCCGGAGGTCGATGAGGCTGCAAAGATCATTCGGGCTGACGACGACCACGAAACGTTGTTGCTGTTTGCGCACTCCACGGGCGGTCTGATCGGCTCGCTGTGGGCACACGCGCGCTCGCACACCGGCGTGGTGGACGGGCTGATCCTCAACAGTCCATTTTTCGACTTCAATGCCGCTTGGATCATGCGCCGCCCGGTGGCCGCCGCCGTGGGCAGATTCGCGTCGTGGCAGCCCTACCGGATCGTGCCGCTGAAGCAGCCCGGGCTGTACGGGCGCAGCCTGCACCAGGACTTCCACGGCGAATGGCGGTTCGACCTGGAGTGGAAGCCGGTCGAGTCGTTCCCGCTACGGTTGGGGTGGCTGCACGCCATCCGCACCGCCCAGCAACGCCTGCGCGCCGGGCTGGACATCACCGCGCCGGTCCTCGTGGCGCACTCGGGCGCCTCGTATCGCAACTACCAGTGGGACGAATCCGCCCACGAGGCCGACGCTGTGCTCGATGTGAGGCACATTTCGAGGTGGGCCTCGGCCCTGGGCCGCCATGTCACCGTAGTCCGCATAGAGGGCGGCAAACACGATCTCACCCTGTCGCGCGAGCCCGCCCGCCAGCGATTCTTCGATGAGGCCGACCGGTGGCTCCGCGCGTACGGGTGAGCCTGTAGTCTGTAACGTCGAATGCGCTCGTAGCTCAGCTGGATAGAGCAGCGGACTTCTAATCCTCAGGTCGCAGGTTCGAGTCCTGCCGGGCGCGCCTCTTTGATCTCGCAATCTGCTACTTGACCTGCGTAGATTCATCGCCACGAAATCGAACACGTGTGCTGCCAGATGCCGCCGAAAGCCGCCGTTTGTCGGGGGTTCCGGGATATATCCGGGATAATCTTGAACCTGTTTTCGCAGCTCAGAAAGCGAAAACCGGCCCCACGGACTCCGTGGAACCGGCTCTCGGCATAGCTCGTCAGCCCGGTAGTCCGAGCCCGTCTTCGATTCGCCTGTTCATGATCGCTTCGTCGCCATCGATGCACTTGGCGTAGATCCTCAGCAGCACCTCCACCGACTGCCCGGCCCGCTCCGCGACGTTGGTCGCCGGCACGCCGGAGTTGAGCCAGAGCGACAAAGCGGCGTGTCGGATGTCATACGGCCGCTTGGCGAGAGGGGACAGCACCCGAGCCGGAGTCAGGGCGAGCTTGCGGGCAGCGGCCCAGACTCGGTTGTACGTCGTCGTGCCGACCACGCCGCCGGTCGGACTCTGGAACAGCCGTCCATCCGTTGCCACGCCGAAGGTTGCGATGTGCCAACTGAGGAGCTGGACAAGGATCTGGGGGATCGGGACAGGCCGCGTCTCGTTGTCGGCTCGATGCTTCAGACCGCGTTGGTCGTGGCGTTCGCCCGAGTCCGTCCACTTCTTCCCGGCTTCGGTCTCATTGTTGGCCAGCGTCAGCCGGCCCCAGCCGGTCGCGGGCAAATGGCAGTCTTGCTCTCGCAGGCCGGCCACCTCACCGGGCCGCATCCCCGCAAAGTACATGCAGGCAAAGAAGGCGACCAGCCGTAGGCCTCTGTCCTTGATTCGGTCGCCGATCGAAGCGACCGCGATCAGGAGCGCCAGCATCTGTGTCGGGTTGGCGACAACACGCCGGTCTATCGCTTCGGTGACCTTCTTGCGCCTGGACTTGACCCGCAGCCGGTCTATCGGGTTGGCATCCAGATGCCCAAGCTCAATCGCGTACTCAAGGAAGTTGTAGAAGATAACCCGCTTCCGTCGGCGCGTAGACGGCGCGGCAGCCGTGCCGTCCAGCTTCTTGCTGAGCGCATCGAGAGCGCCCCTGACGACGGTGACGTCTGCGGCGGCCTTGACCGGTATGGAAGCGTCTTCGATCCACCGGATCGCGTCGCCGGCCTCCGGCGTGTCGGGTAGCTCGGCGCCGGGCGTGAGGAAGGAACCCAAGGCCGCCCGCAGATGGTTCGTGTCGGGGCGGCCGATGTCA
>JBIOYB010000443.1:0-16224 GCA_044869915.1 Allorhizocola sp. | reverse complement strand
ACACCTAATACGGGGGCGGCCGTCCTGACGGCCGCCCCCGGCGATGGAACGGATGGACCATGCCGCCCGTGTACGCGATCCAGCTGGCCCTCATCATCGCCGTCGCGGCCGTGGTCATCTTTCGCCTCGGCGCGACGCGGAGACGGCCGGGCGACCGGGCGGCCCGTGCACTGCTCATGGCATTGATATGCGTCGACGTTGCGCTGGCGCTGGGCATGCCCGCCTTCTACTGGCCGGTCTATCGTGCGCTGGGCGACACACCCGGCCTGCCCCAGCTCGTCCAGCACATCGCGGCCATGACGACGGCGTTCCACCTGCAGATCTTCACGCTCCACACGGCCGGCGCGGAGGATGCCACACCCGAACGTGAGCACAGGAGACGCGGGTGGCTCGTCACCGCCGTGTGCGCACTGGTGATCTGCTACGTCCACGGACCGCTTCGCACCGGCCAGGCATACCTTCCCGTCGACGGCCAGCACGACCCCGCGGTCGCGGCCTATGTTGCCGTCATTCAGCTTTATGCCGGGATCACGTTCATCGACATCTTTCGGCAGGGCTGGACCTATCGGGGCACCCAGCGTCGATTCTTGCGCCTCGGGCTGCGCCTGCTCGCCGGAAGTGCGGCATTCGGCCTGCTGTTCAGCGCGCACAAGCTCGCATACTTCGTCGCCAGCGCGGCCGGGCTGCGGATCCCCTGGGACGAAAGCGGAAAGTCCGGGATCCAGCAGGTCTTTCTGGCCCC
The DNA here is from genome assembly GCA_044869915.1 of Allorhizocola sp. Taxonomy (GTDB): domain Bacteria; phylum Actinomycetota; class Actinomycetes; order Mycobacteriales; family Micromonosporaceae; genus Allorhizocola. The sequence continues at coordinate 15,482 of JBIOYB010000443.1, read as the reverse complement.
CGCCCTACTGTTTGGCGCGCTGGGTCTGACCATCCCGCGGGTCGGGCCAAGGCTCGCCCGGCGCTCGGCCCGCCGCAGGGCGCACCGGCACCTGGCACCGCTCGTCGCCGCGCTACGGGCGAACGCCCTGACTGCCCACCTGATCCAGCCCGCAAGGCCACGAGGCCTGGAGGCACGCCTGCTCCACCAGGTGATCGTCGTACGCGACTGCCTGCTCGGGCCGTTGCGGTCGCGGCTGGACGGCCGGCTCTACGCGCTGGCGCATGAGCGGGCGATCGAGTCCGGCCTCGGTGGCGAGGAGGCACGGGCGGTCGCCGAGGCAGCGTGCGTCAAAGGCGCCCTCGACCCGGGCCGCGGTGCCGCCGCCGAGCCGCTCTCGCCACAAACACTTTCGTACCAAGCGGATCTGGACGCCGAAGCGGCTTGGCTGGCGCGCGTCGGCCGGGCGTTCGCGACGTCGGATCTCGTGACTACGGCGGTTTTGGAGCACCGCGAACGCCCGCGTTGGTGAGGATCTCCTGGGCGGGCAGGCCCGTGCTTGCGGCGACCGTCAGGCCGGAGGCTGAGAGGTGGGCGTCGACGATGTGCAGGCCGACGGCGTAGCCTGCCATGTCGGGGATCCCGCGCGGTGGCTGGCCAAACTTGCGCGCGGCGGTGTCACCGAGCACATAGGACGGTGTGTGCTGCATGCCCGCCACGTCGATGTCGCGCATGATGGTCGCGTATGCCCGGTCGAAGGCTTCCCCGCGCACCATGCCCGACCACGGGCCCATCGCTTGCGGCCCAGACAGTTCGCGCACGAATGCTTCGGCCAGCCCTTCGGCCACAACGTGTTCGCCCACGGTGACGCGCACCGGATCCCACACCACGTTTTGGTAGCGCGCCTGATGGTGGAACTCGTGCACCGCGCAGTGCTCGATGCGGTCGATGACCTCGTCGCTGGGCCACGCCAGCAGGTAGATCCAGCCTGGGACGCCGCCCATGCCGTAGTAGCCGCCGGCGGTACCCATCAAATAATTGTCATCGGGGTTGCCGAGGACGAGCATGACCTGGACCTGTTCGGGCAAGCGCAGGTGAGCGAGGACCGAAGCGGCGCGCCGCAGGGCGTCGGCGATGCGGCCCTCGATGCCGGCTTCGGCCAAGCGTTGCAGGGCGGGGCCGTAGCGGTCGTCGTCGAGATCCACGCGGAATCCGCCGCCCTGGTGGTGCAGGTCGACCGGATCGCCAGGCATGGGCACATGCGCATATATCGTCTGCAGGAGGTCGCGCAGGGCGGCCGGCCGCTGATCGAGCGGGAGGCCGATCAGCTGCCGCATCCCGTCAACACAAGAGTGGACTGTCACTTCCATGGGTTCGACGGTAAAGTCTCCCGTTGCGTGAGGGTCAAGCGCACGGAACCGGTGCCGCCGCTCAAGACTCTGCGCCGGTATGCATGTTCAGCGTTACGGCCGCACCGGCCGATGGTTTCACGCCGGCATCTATGTCACCGCCCTGCTTCTGCTCGCGACGGGCTGGTGGTTTGTGATTTTTCGGTACCAGGAGGACAGCCCGCTTGCCACGCTGATCGGACTGTCCGATACGGATATCCACGAGCTCAGCGGGCTGGCCGCGGCGGCCGTGTTGCTGCTGTGGCTGCCGTTCGGCGCGCGCGGCATCGTCCCGTTCATCCGCGAGACGCTGGCCTTCCGGCGCGGCGACGGGCGCTGGCTCGCCAACTGGCCGCGCGCCGCCTTCACCGGCCGCTTCGGCGCGCAGCACGGTCATTTCGACCCCGGCCAGCGGCTGGCCAACGTCGTCCTCATGGTCACGCTGCTGGCGCTGCTCATCAGCGGGCTGGCCATGCTGTTCCTCCCCGTCGGCGGCCCGATCAACATGGCGGCCGTGCACCGGTGGAGCACGTTCCTGGTCACGCCCGTGATCCTCGGCCATATCGTGGTGGCCTCGGGGGTGTTGCCGGGTTATCGCGGCGTGTGGCGTTCCATGCATCTGGGCGGCAAACTTCCGGTCGAGGTGGCTCAGCGCATCTGGCCGGGTTGGCTGGCCAGCAAACGAGACGCCGACTGAAGCGCCGACTGGACGGAGGCTGCCGCGGCGGGCAGGAGCGGCAGCCGCACATCCGGTGTGGGGATGCGGCCCTGCGCGTGCAGGACGCCCTTGATGACGGCCGGGTTGGGCTCGGCGAACAGCGCGGCCGACAGCGCCGCGAGCCGGTGGCCGAGTGCTCTGTCCGACGGGTCGGCGACAAGTGAGGCATATTGCGCGGTCGCGATGTGGGCCGACGCCAGGATGCCGCCGTGCGCGCCGAGCGCCAGCATGGGCGACAGGAAGATGTCGTCGCCGCACAGCACCGTAAAAGGCGGGTCGGCTAGCAGCGCGATGGTGTCGGCGTCGATCCCGCCCGGGGCATACTTCATGCCCACCACACCGGCGATCGCGGCCAGCCGCCGGATGGTCGCGGTCGACAGCTGCTGGCCCGTGCGGTAGGGCACGTGATAGATGACCACCGGGACGGGCGAGGCCAGCGACGCGAAGTGGGCGACGACGCCCGCCTCGCCCGGTCGCACGAACGGTGGCACGAGGCTCAGCGAGCCGGCGGCCGCGGGATGCGTCATGCCCGCGCCCACCAGCATCTGCGCACCGCGCGACACGCATACGCTGGCGATCGTCTCGACGACGGCCCGCTGCTCCTCGGGGCTCAGGGAGCCGGGCTCGGCGGTCGTGCCCAGCGCCACGATGCCGGTCGCGCCGGCCTCCAGCACCTCTTCCGCCAAGGTTTCCAGGGCCGGGTGGGCCACGGCTCCCGTGGCGTCGAACGGGGTGATGAGCGGTACGAACAGTCCGGTGAACGTCATGGTTTCCAGCGTCGGCCACACTCGACCATCAGGTCTAGTTCACGTTTCTGAAGGAAAGCATAAGCTGACCTGATGCTCGACGTCCGCCGGCTGCGCCTGCTCTGCGGCCTGTCCCGCCTCGGCACGATCGCCGCCGTCGCGCAGGCGCACAGTTACACCCCGTCGGCCGTCTCCCAGCAACTGTCCATATTGGAGACCGAGGCGGGCGTGCCGCTGCTGGAGCGCACGGGGCGCCGGGTCACGCTCACGCCCGCCGGGCGGGTCCTGGTGCGGCACGCCGAGGTCGTGATCGCCGCGCTGGAGCAGACCTCGGCCGCGCTCGCGGCGCTGTCCGGGCTGTCCGGGCCGCTGCGCATCGGGGCCTTCCCGACTGCCGTGCGCACCATGCTGCCCACGGCGCTGGTCGCGCTCGGGCGCGATCACCCGGGGCTCGAGCTGATGGTGACCGAGCTGGACCCCGTCGCCGTGCCCGCGGCGCTGCGCGACCGCCGCCTGGACGTGGGGCTCCTACAGGACTACGACGTCGCGCCCGACCCGCCGGACTCCACTTTGGACTCCGTGCCGCTGCTGGAGGAGACCGTCTACGTCGCTGCTCAGCAGACCGCCGCGCAGGCCAGTCTGAAGGACGCCACGCTGGCCGGCCTGAAGGACGCCGCCTGGATCCTGGCCACCCCGGGCACGCTGTGCCACACCATGACGCTGCACGTGTGCCGCGCCGCGGGCTTCACACCCTACGCCCGCCATCACGCGGACGACTTCGCCACCGTGCTCGCGCTTGTCGCCGCCGGGCTGGGCGTCTCGCTCGTTCCCCAGCTCGCCGCCGCGCAGGCGGCCTTGGAGCTCTCCCTTGGCGAATCCGCGATGTTGGCGGTTCGCCGGGTGAACTCCTTGGCCGCCCCCGACGGCGTGGAGCTGACCCCGCTGCCCGTCCGGCGGCGCACCCGGATCGCCTACCGGCAGGGCGGAGCCACGCACCCCGCGATCACGGCCTTCGTGGCGGCGATGCGGGCGGCCGTTGACGCGGGCTCCTAACGCCCCCATGCTGGGTGGCAGCCCGCTCACAGACTTCGATCCGAGGTGGATGCTATGAAGCGTCTCCTGATCGCGTTGCTGCTGCTAGTGCCCGCACCCGCGCACGCGGCGGACCCGCCGGCCGGCCACGCCACCACGACGACGGTCACGCTCATCACGGGTGATCGCGTGATGGTCCGCGGTGGCGCGATCGCGATCGAGTCGAAGCGCAGCCGTGTGACCTTCCAGACCACCCGGATCGGCGGCACGACCCGGGTCGTGCCAAGCGATGTCGCCCACCTCGTCGGCAAGCGGCTCGACCCGCAGCTGTTCGACATCAACGTGCTGGCGCGCTATGGCGGCGCCGTGCCGGTCATCGCCAACGGCCGCACCCGCGCCACGATGTCGGCAGCGCTGGTCGATCAGGACGTCTGGCTGGACACACCCGTGCATGCGGACGGGTTGGACCAGCGAGGGGAAGGCAACCCGGAGCAGATCGGCGCGCCCGCCGCGTGGGCCAGAGGGCTTACGGGGCAGGGCATCCGGATCGCCATCCTGGACACCGGCGTCGACGCCACGCACCCCGACCTGGCCGGGCGTGTCGCCGAGTCGGCCAACTTCACCGACAGTCCGGACGCGACGGACCGCTACGGCCACGGCACGCACGTCGCGTCGCTCGCGGCCGGGCGCAAGGGTGTGGCGCCCGGCGCGACCCTGCTGTCCGCCAAGGTCTTGGACGACGAGGGCGCGGGCACGCTCTCCGACGTGATCGAGGGCATGGAGTGGGCGGTCGCCCGCGGCGCCAAGGTGGTCAACCTGAGCCTGAGCTCCGACGCGCCCAGCACGGGCAACGATCCGCTCAGCCGCGCGGTCAACGAGCTGTCCAAGACGGGCGTGCTCTTCGTGGCCAGCGCCGGCAACCGGGGCCCGGGCGCGAGCACTGTCGGCGCGCCGGGCGCGGCCGACGACGCGCTGACCGTGGGTGCCGTGGACAAACGGGACCGGCTGGCCGACTTCTCCAGCCGTGGGCCGCGCCCCGGCGACTACGCCATCAAGCCCGACATCGTCGCGCCCGGCGTGGACATCCTCGGCGCGCGGGCGGCAGGCACCGAGCTGGGCCAGCCCGTGGGCAGGCTCTACACCCGGCTCAGCGGCACGTCCATGGCCGCGCCCCACGTCACCGGCGGCGCGGCCCTGCTCGCGCAGCACCGTCCGGATTGGACCGGCGGGATGCTCAAGTCGGCGCTCGTCGGCACGGCGGCCAACGGGGGCAACGTGTTCGAGACCGGCGGCGGGCGGCTCGACGTCGCCCGGGTCATCGACCAGACCGTCATCGCGCAGAAGCCGTTGATGGGTCTGGGTTTCGTGGCCTACCCACCGTCGGGCACCAGGCAGCAGGAGCTCACGCTCGCCAACACGGGCCCGGCCGACGTCACGCTCGACCTGCGCGCGCACGCCGTCACCGCGAGCCCGGCCCGTGTGCGCGTCCCAGCCAAGGGCACGGCCACCACGACCGTCACCGCCGACGTCACGCTCGGCGGCCAGGGTTCGTTGAGCGCCGGTGGGCTGCGCGTGCCGGTGGGCTGGTTCCGGGAGCCGACAAAGCATCACCTGCACATCCGCGCCGTTGACCGGGAGGGGTCGTCCAAAGTGGAGACCCTGGCGACCGTCATCAACCTGCGCGACATCTCGGCATCGCCACCCGATCCCGTGCTGCTGGTCGACGGCGAGGTGACCGTGCGCGTGTCACCCGGGACATATGCGGTGACCTCGGCCGTGCCCACGCTCGGCGAGGGCCCGCCCGACCCCGACGACGACCCGGTGATCACGTCCATCTCCATTGTCACCGTGGCGGAAACGGCCGTGTCCGCCGACACCGAGGTCGTGCTCGACGCCCGCACAGCCAAGCCGCTGTCGGCCGCCGTGGAGGGCGAACAGACCACACCCGTTGACGTCCAAGTGTTCGTGGCGACCAAGGATCGTGACGGCGACCAGTTCGTGCTCGGCTACGCGACCAGCGCGCAGGATGTCATCGAGGGCAGGCTCAACGTATCGCCGACCCGCGCCCCACGCACCGGCGGCCTCGAGCTCTCGTCGAAGTGGCGGCTCAACGGCGCGGTGTCCACCTACGACCTTCTCTTCGCCGGGCCGGCCTTCCCCGAAACGCTGAGCTATGTGGCGCGGCGGCGCGACCTGACGACCGTCAACACCACCTACCGCACCGCCGGCTCGCCGATAGACTTCTCCGACGGCCGCTTCGTCCTGACCGAGATCAATCCGGTGAGCGTCGCGATTTTTCAGCCGGTGCAGCATGCGCCCGCACGCCGCGTCGAATACGTGACCGCCGACCGGCGGTGGCAGTGGCACCAGTGCGTCAATCTCATCACCAGCGAGGGCGAGGGCGTCGGCGGCTTCTGCCAGCCGGAGCTGACCCGCGAGCACGCCTGGCTCACCGCGCCGCTGCGCACTCGGGCGGGTGCCTTCCGCACCCCGACGCGGCTGCAGTTTGGCATGGACGATCTGGCCGACGGGCCCAACGGCGGCTCGCTGTCGGGGCATACCTTCACACGCCGGGCTTTTTCGCTGTACCGCAATGAAATCCTCATCGCAGAGGGCGCCGACGCGTTCGGCAGCGTGAAAATCCCCCAGGGGCCGGCCGTCTTCCGGCTCGACCGCGTGGTGGAGCCGCGTGCGGGTCTGCTGGCCGTGTCCAGCCGCGTCGAGACGAGCTGGACGTTCCGCGCCGCGGAGGGCAAGCCGGTGTCGCTTGTGGACATCGCGATCGGCGCACCCGTCGACGCGCGCAACACGCTGCCGGCCGGCGTCCCGATCCGCCTGGACATCGACGTCAGCGGGGGCCGGCTGGACTCGCTGGAGCTGTCCTTTGACGACGGCCAGACCTGGCAAGTCGTGCGGGGCCGGACCGTGACCCTGCCGCCCGGCCCGGTGTCGTTGCGCGCCAGCGCTTCCGATGACGGCAGGCGCGGCAGCTACACCACGCAGACCGTGCTACGCGCCTTCCTGGTCGAGTAGCCGGGATCGATGAGGAACGCTCGCCCGCGAGACTCATCGCCGCCACTACCACGGCCATTTGGCCCTGGCGTGCGGGAACCTGCGTAAATATTCGGCGTCCAGGTCGGCCAGACGGGCGGTGATCACCTCGCGCTGCTCGGGCGGGAACTGATCGCGGATGGCCATCTCCACCTGGTGCATTGCCACGAGCTCCTGTCGCAGCTGGGTGTCATCGAGGTGCTCCGCGGGGATCAAAGGAGTCATCGTGCCGCCGTGCCTTCACGTCTTTGGGTCGGACCCACCGCTCTACCCGCCGATGGCCGCCGCAAACCTCTTCGGCGGTCTTTCAGCCGAGCCGCTCGGCCAGTGCGACGATGATGCCCTGGGGGGCCGCGGACGTAACAGAGTCGATAGATCTCCTCAGATTGCGCCACCTCGCCCACGAGCTGGGCGCCGTGGGTGCGCAGGCGTGCCAGGACGTCCTCGATGTCATCGACGGCGAACATGATGCTACGTATGCCCAGCATGTTTAGCGGTGCGACTTCCGGCTCGCCGCTGATCGCCGTCGGCGCGTGGAACTTCGTCAGCTCAATCTTGCCGTGGCCGTCCGGGGTCCGCATCATCGCGATGTCGACTCGGACGCCGTCGAGCCCGTTGACACGGTCCGCCCAACGTCCCTGGATCGCCGCCTCGCCCTCCAGCTCCATGCCAAGTTCGACAAAGAACGCAATGGCGGCCTCAAGGTCGTCGACAACGACGCTGACATGATCCATCCGCTGAATCGTCACATCTCCGAGCATAGGGTCGAATTTACGGCCATGTCGGCGCGGGGTGACGTCGCGCGGGTTGGGTGGCCAAGACGGCGCCTGAGCGTCGCGGTCCGGGGGTTGACAGGTTCCGGTAGGGTTCCCGCGTTATGAGCGACATTCTCCCGGGCATGGTCAACGCCACGATCTTCTCGGCCGTCGGGCTCGTGCTCCTCCTGCTGGGCTTCATCCTGGTCGACGTCCTGACGCCCGGCGCTCTGCGGCAGCAGATCTGGGTGGAGCGCAACCGCAATGCCGCCGTCTACCTTTCCTCTTCTTTGGTGGGGACCGGTGGAATCGTCTTCACATCCATCCTGACCACCTATTCCGACATGGCGGTCGGCCTCGTCTCGACCGTCGCGTTCGGAGTGCTGGGCCTGGTGCTCAAGGCCGGCGCGTTCTGGATCATCGACATGCTCACGCCAGGCAAGCTCGGCGAGATGCTGGTGGACTCCCGATCGCACCCGGCCGTCTGGGTCTCGTCCGCCGCCAACATCGCCATCTCGGCCATCGTCTGCGCCTCGATCTCATAGCACAGCAACGGTTTCCTAGGGCATGACCGGGTGCCGCTCGGCCTCGGCGAGCAGGGGCAGGGTGCGCTCCGCGCCGGGGCGGTGGCCGGTCTCGCGGTGGATGGCGAGCGCCCGCCGCGCGTCGCCGGCCGCGTCGTCGTATCGCGACAGTCCGATGTGGACCTCGGCGAGCACGGTGTATGCCTGCCCCTCCAGCACACGGAAGCCGGCGTGCACGGCGATCTCGAGCGCCCCGCGGGCGTGGCGCGCCGCGAGCTCGTGCCGCCCGAGCGCGGCGAACGCGGCCGCGAGCCCCACAAAGGCCTGCGCGCCGGGGTATTGCGTGCCGCTGTCGGGCATCAGCTCGAGGGCCTGCCGGTGCAGCTCCGCCGCGGCCGCGAACCGGCCGAGCCGGTGCTGGATCGTGCCCAGCGTGCACAGCGCCTGCACCTGGATTTTGCGCCGGCCCGTCTCGCGCGCCAGCGCGAGCGCCGCACGACCCGACTCGAGCGCCTCGGCGAGCCGGCCCGCGTCGCCGTGCACGCCGGCCAGGCAGCGCAGCGCCTCGGCCTCACTGATGCGGCTGCCGGTCTCGCGCAGCAGCGGGAGCGACCCGGTCAACTGCTCCAGCGCCTCGTCGAGCCGGCCGAGCATGTGGCTCGTCTCGCCGAGGTTGGTCAGCGCGATGGCCTGCCCGGTGGGCGAGCCGATCGCCCTGTACATCTCGTGGGCACGGCCGTGGTGGTGCGCGGCCTCGGCGAGCCGGCCGAGCTCCCAGTAGGCCGAGCCGAGCTGCCCGTGCATCGCGGCGAGCTGCCTGCCGCCTTCGTCCATCTGCAGCGTCTGCTCCAGATGGCGTGCCGCCTCCCGCGGCCGGCCGAGGTGGCGAAACAGCGCGCCGAGATTGGTCAGCGCCGACGCCTCCATCTGCGGCCACCCGGCGCGACGGGCAAGGGACCGCACTTTTTCCAGATGTTCGATCGTCTCCTGGTATCGATCCTGCCGCCAGTGCGCCATGCCGAGCGTCAGCCACGCGACCGCCTGGGCCGCCAGGTCTCCCGAGGACTCCGCGGCCTCGAGCGCGGCCCGCCCGACGGTGATGCCGCCCACGATGTTGCCGCGCAGCCAGAAGTATCCGCGCAGCGCATCAGTGAGCCGCCAGGCGAACGATCCCGTGCCGTGCTCGACGGCGTGCCGCGCCGCGCTCACCAGGTTGCCCATCTCCACGTCCAACCACGCCAAAGCGGCGGCGCTGTCGGTGAAGCGCGCCTGGCCGGGCGCCGGCACCGGGGTGCCGGGCAGCCGCTGGCTCTCGGGATAGAGCAGGCGGCCCGCGCTGTCCACAGTGGACAGATACCAATCCAGCAGGCGCTGTAGCGCGGGGCCTGACTCGCCCGGCTCTGCCCGCCCCGCCGCGTAGAGCCGCAGCAGCTCATGGAACGTGTATCGCCCGGGCGCGTGCTGGTCGACCAGGTGCGCCGCGGCCAGGCGGTCGAGCAGCTCCACCGCCTCGGGCCGGCCTATGCCGGCCAGCGCCGCGACCGCCTCGCCGGTGAAGTCGGCGCCCGGCACTAGCCCCAGCAACCGGAACACGCACTGGGCGTCGGCCGGCTGGGCCACATAGGACAGATCGAACGCGACCCGCGCCGCGGCCTGCTCGTCGCCGTCGATCTGCAGCTGGCCGACCCGGTTGCCGGCGCGCAGCTCGGCCGCGTAGCCCGCGATGCTCCGGTGCGACCCGCCCGTCAGGTTGGCGCTCGCGATCCGCAGCGCGAGCGGCAGATGGGCGCACAGCCGCGCCAGCTCAAACGTCGCCTCGGGCTCGGCCTCGACCCGGTCGCCACCGATGGTCCAGGCGAGCAGCGCACGCGCCTCCTGGGGCGAGAGCACGTCGAGGCTCACCCGGCGCGCGCCATCCCGGGCGACCAGGCCGCCGAGCCGATCGCGGCTCGTGACGAGCACGAGCGAGCCCGGGCCCGCGGGCAGCAGCGGGCGGACCTGCTCGGCGGAGCCGGCATCGTCGAGCAGCACGAGCATCTGCCGGTCGGCGAGCAGGCTGCGATACATGCCCGCGGCGGCCTCGGCGTCGATCGGTATCCGCTCCGGCGGCACACCCAGCGATCGCAACAGCTGCGCGAGCGCCTCGATGGGGCGCACGGGCGGGCTGGCCGCGTGCCCGTGCAGGTTGACATACATCTGGCCGTCGGGGAAGCGCGTGGCGACACGCTGCGCCCAGTGGATGGCCAGCGCGGTCTTGCCGATGCCCGCCCCTCCGGTGATCGCCATGATCGCCACCGTGCGCTGATCCTGGTCGAGCAGCCGGCTCAGGGTGTCGAGGGCGTCGTCGCGGCCGGTGAACCCGGCCACGTCGGCCGGCAGCTCGCGCGGCACCGGCGAACCGGCCGTCTCTCCAATCTGGACGATGCTCGACGTCTCGTCGTCCATCGAGGGGACCTCGCCCCGCAGGACTGCCGTGTGCACGCGCTGCAACAGCACGCCCGGCTCCAGGCCGAGCTGGTCGGACAGGATCTCGCGCGCCCTGCGGTAGGTGTCGAGCGCCTCGGCCTGCCGCCCGGCCCGGTAGAGCGAGAGCATCAGCAGGGCGTGGAACCGCTCGCGGTAGGGGTGCGCCGAAATGAGCCCGGACAACTCGGCGACGACCTCGCCGTGCCGGCCGAGCTCCAGGTCGAGCTGGACGCGCCGCTCCAGCGCCCGCAGCCGCTGCTCCTCCCATCGCTGGGCGGCGGCCTGGAAGTATGGCGTCACGAGGTCGTCCACCGCCGGGCCACGCCACAGCGCCAGCGCCAGCGCCAGCTCGCGGCACGCGGCCTCGCGGTCGCCGGTCGCGGTCACGGCGGCCGCGGCCTCGACGCCGCGTGCGAACCGGCGCACGTCGAGCTGGTCGTCATCGATGTGGATCACATAGCCCGAGCCGGTCGTGGAGATGAGCGCCTGGTCGGGCTGCGCCTCGCGCAGGATGCGCCGCAGCGCCGACACCCGGTTTTGCGCCTGCACCCGCGCGCTCGACGGCGGGCGGTCACCCCAGGCTGCGTCGACGATCTGATCGATGGACACCACCCGGTCGGCGTCGAGCAGCAGGGCCGCGAGCACGCTGCGTGAGCGCGTCCCTCCTACCGCGACTGGGCCGGCGGCATTGCGCACCTCGACCGGACCCAGCAGAAGGAACTCCGTGCCCCCCATCGAGCCAGTATGCCCGGTGGGACGCGGCCAATGCGAACCGAGCGCGCTGAAGAAAAGCAGTGCGCTGTCTCCGACCGGCCACCCCCCCGTCGTAGCGGCAGCCGATCCTCAGAGACAGCGCACCAAGCCCGGGATCGCCGGATCGCCTTCACGCACGGCACCCGTCGATCCGTGTCCAATCTGGACGGCAGGTTGGCGGCGACGGGGGTCGTGGCCCAGACCGAAGACTCCCAAATGGTGGGCGGGCCGTCCGCTTTGCGCCGCACGCGCCGCAGGCACTGTCCAAAGTGGGCGCCGGCACCGGTCACAGCAAAGCCATGGCCGGTGCACGGCAGCCCTTGACGATGCGCTCCAGGGGTCCGGCGCCGCTCCCGAAGCAAGCGATGCCGGTGTTTGCCGCCCTGGAGCGGATCGCCCCTGGGGTGGCGGCGGGCGTGGTGTCGACGGGTACCCATGTATCGCCCTTGCTCACCCTGACCGGGGAGCTGTGCCGCTCCGCGGTCGATGAGCCGCTCGGGCGGCGAAGGCTGCGCTCGCGATCGGGGGGCAGCGGCGCCTGGCCGGCGGCTAGCAACACCGGCGGCCTCGCGATAACCCACATGCGGCTCATGCCTGCAGATGCTCGCAGCAGGCGTCATCGTTCCGTCATCAAACGATCATCGGCAACGATGATCGTGATTGAAGTGATTCTTGTCACGATGGCTGGAGCGCTCCCAGATATGGTAAGCCTTGACTGGCGTCGATATTGGGAGACGCCAATATCATCGGGGAAGAAATCGGGGAGCAAATGTCAGCACGAAGAAGGATGGGCTCTGCCGCGCTTGCAATCGGGCTCATCGGATCCATGCTGTACGGGACAGGGGCGGCGCAGGCGGCCAAGCCCGAAGCGCCCAAACCAATCCCACCGACAAACCCAACCACCACGACGACAGCGCATGACGTCACCCTCGTCACCGGCGACAGGCTGACCGTGCACAGCGACGGACGGGTGAGCATCGCGCCCAACCCGGACCGCAAGGGCATCAAGTTCATGTCCTATGAGGACAAGGGCGGCAGGTACGTAATACCGTCCGACGCCATCCCGCTCATCACGGCCGGCAACATCGACGGGCAGCTGTTCAACGTGAGCAAGCTGATCGAGTTCGGCTACACGACCAAGCGCGGCGACCTGCCGCTCATCGTGACCGCGGGCAAGTCCGCGAAGGCCAGCGCGACCGGCGCGACCGTGACGCGCGAGCTGACTGCCATCAAAGGCCTTGCCGTGCAGTCGAAACACGCGACCGCCACGACGTTCTGGGAAAACCTGAAGGCCAACGGCTCAAAGGTGTGGCTTGACGCGCTGTACAAGCCAACCCTCGACCAGAGCGTGCCGCACGTCGGCGCGCCCTCGGCGTGGGCCGCGGGCTTCGACGGCACCGGCACAAAGGTCGCCGTCGTCGACTCCGGCATCGACACCACCCACCCCGACCTGGCGGGCAAGGTGCTGGCGTCGGCCAACTTCACCACCGAGCCGGACGCGCGCGACTACCTCGGTCACGGCACCCACGTCGCGGCCACGGTCGGTGGCACGGGCTCGTCCACGCTCGGGGCCCACGCGGGCGTCGCTCCCGGCGCCTGGCTGCTCAACAGCAAGGTGTGCATCGCCGACAACACGTGCAGCCAGTCGGCCATCATCGCCGGCATGCAGTGGGCGGTGGACCAGGGCGCCGACGTGGTCAACCTCAGCCTCGGCGGGGGCGACACGCCCGGCATCGATCCGCTCGAGCAGGCGATCAACGACCTGACCGCGAGCCACGGAGCGCTGTTCGTGGTCGCGGCGGGCAACAGCAACGGGCAGGCCGGCCCGCGCTCGGTCAGCTCGCCAAGCACCGCCGACTCCGCACTGTCGGTGGCCGCGATGGACCTGTCCGACAACGTGGCGCCGTTCTCCAACCGCGGTCCGCGGGTGGGCGACGCCGCGCTCAAGCCCGACATCGCCGCGCCCGGCGTGGCCATTACGGCCGCGCGCAGCACCACCAGTCCCGGCAGCGGGAATCACATCGACCTCAGCGGCACCTCCATGGCGACACCGCACGTCGCCGGCGCGGCGGCCATCCTGGCCCAGCGCCATCCCACTTGGACACCCGCCCAGCTGAAGGCGGGCGTCATGAACTCGTCGGTGCCCAACCCGGCACACGGCGTGTTCACCCAGGGCGCGGGGCGGCTCAATGTGGCCCGCACGTTTGCCCAGACGGTGACGTCGAGCCCGGCGAGCGTGAGCTTCGGCCGGCAGCAATGGCCGCACGGGGACGACCCGGTGCTCACCCAGACGATCACCTTCCGCAACGACGGCACGAGCGGGATCGGGCTGTCGCTGTCGGTCGACGCACGGGACGCCAACGGCAACCCGGCACCGGCGGGCATGTTCAGCATCAGCACCAACTTTGTGAGCATGCTGCCCGGTGCGACCGCGTCGATCACCCTGACCGCCAACACGACCGTGTCCTCGCCGGACGGTTTCTACGGTGGCTGGGTGACCGGGATCGGCTCGGGCGGCGCCACGGCCACGTCGACGCCGTTCGGCGTTGACAAGGGCGAGGAGGGCTACGAGCTCACGCTCACCCACATCAACCGCGCAGGCGTGGCAACGCCCGCGTTCGGCACGATCATCCTCAAGTCCGACCTGAGCTTCGGCATGGGCGTGGGCGGCGTCACCGGCCCACTGACCACGTTCCTCACCCCGGGCACCTACCTGGTTTCGGCCATGGTGTTCGACGGTCCGGACATTTCGGTGCTGATGGTCCCGCGGCTGGAGATGACCCAAAACCGCAACATCACCATCGACGCGCGGACGGCGCAACCGGTCAACATCACGGTGCCCGATCCGACGGCCGCGCATTTCTTCACCGATATCGGTGGCCAGCTGAGCATCAACAACATCAACGCCTCCGTCTTCAACATCGTCCGAGCGGGCGAAAACGCCTACACCGCACAGGTTTTCACACCTTCACCGGCGCAAGACTTCACCGGTAAGATCGTGCGGACGTTTGCCGTGCCCGGTGCCAACAACGACTTCCGCAACTCGCCGAAGGTGTGGCACATCGGGCGCTACTTCAACCAGAGTTTCCCGACCGGGCATACCCGGGCGGTGACTCCGAGCGAATTGCATACCGTGACCGCCAGCCATACGCGGCACGCGGCCGGCTCGACCGGGTTCAAGGGCGCGTTCTCCCAGCCACCGACGGGATCGTTCAACTCGGCGGCCCAGTCGACCCTGCCGACGGCGTTGCCGTTCACCAGGACCGAGTACTACGACACGACCGGCATCAAGTGGGGCCCCACGTTTGACGAGATCGTGGAGTCGTCCAACGCCACCATCGTGGGGTTGACGGCACCCTTCACCCAACTCAATGGCGGATCCAGCAGCACGCAGTCCTGGAACAAACCGGTGTATGGCCCATCGTTCGCCGGACCGCTGGGGTCGGCGCTCTGGGTCGTGCGCAGCGGCGACATCATGCGGTTCGTGCTGCCGATGTTCAGCGATCCCGACGGCCACGCCGGCATACAGACCGGCACCGGCGTCCCGCTCAACGGCCAGTTCACTCTGCGCCAGGGCAGCACGGTCATCGGCTCGTTCCCGTTCACCTCCAACAACCTCATCCAGCTGCCCGTGTCGCCGGGCTGGCTGCCCTACACGGTCGAGGCGTTCGTCGAGCGGGGAGCACCCGTTGAGCTGTCCACCAGGGTCAGCTCGACGTGGGCCTTCACGTCCGACTCGGTCGACCCCAACTCGATCCTGCGGCTCGCGATGTGGTCGGTGAACTTCAAGCCCACCCTCGACGCGCAAAACCAGGCGCCGAAGAACACCTCGTTCCAGATCCCGTTGACCGCGACGGCGCAGCAGGATTCGCCTGCCAGCAGCGTGCGCACCCTCAACGTGGACTGGTCCATTGACGACGGTGCAACGTGGACAGCGGCGACGGTGACCACGGTGGGCGGCAACAGGTTCGTAACGATCCCGCACCCGAACACCACCGGGTTCATCTCGTTGCGCGCCTATGTCGACGACTGGGCGAACAACAGCGCCAACCAAACCATCATCCGCGCAT
>JBIOYB010000442.1:0-10149 GCA_044869915.1 Allorhizocola sp. | reverse complement strand
CCCCGCCGGGTGGTCAGCCGATGCGGGTCCGGTGGACGCCGCCGTCGATGGTGCCCGCGTAGAGGTAGCCGTCGGGGCCTACCGCGAGCCGGGTGGTGTCGAGGTTTTGCAGGCCGCCCGAGATGTTGTGCCACGTGCGGCCGCCGTCGGTGGAGCGCAGGACGCCCCGGCCGCCCTTGAGGATGCCGTTTTCCCAATAGCTGGTGGTAGCGGCGTAAAGGGTGGAGCCCGACTGCACGACGTCGGAGACGCGCAGCGGGAGGTCGCCGGTGTCGGTGTCGCGGAGGCGGCCGTCCGACAGAATCCGGATGGTGGTGCCCGCGACGATGAGGCCGCGAGACGTGTGCAGGAGCGAGGCGACCGGGCCGTCGGCGACCTTGGTCTTGGTGACGCCGTTGTCGTCCGATCGGTAAAGGCCCGTGTCGTCGCCGAGCCACCAGCGGTCCGGGTGGGACGGATCGCTGGCGACCGCGTTGAACGGGCCGTCGTGGTAGAGGTTCTTCCACGTGGCGCCCGCATCGGTGGTGCTGAAGAGGGCGCTGCCGTTCAGCGACCAGAAGCTGACCACGACGCGGTTGGGGTCGGCCGGGTGGACGGCCAGCGCGGTCGGGACCTCCGCCCAGCGGCCCTTGGTTTCCCAGGTGGCGCCCGCGTCGGTGCTCCGGTCCACATTGAACGAACCAAAGGCGCTGCGGCGCACGCGCCAGACCGTGTTACCGGACACGGCGAGGTGGCTGATCGTGACGCCGATGTAGCCCTCGCCGCCAGACGCACCCCACTCGGGTGAGGCGAGCGGTAGGCCCGTGCGGTAGAGACCGGAGGACGTGCCGGCGAGAAGCGTGTCGCCACTGAAGGCCAGCGCGTTGATGGAGATGCCTTGGACGCCTATGCGACGGTAGCCGGTCCCGTCGGCGTCGCCACGATAGACGCCCGCGCCCTCGGCGGACATGGTGATGGTGCCGTCGGCCCACCGGTCGTAGTCGGTGAAAACGGCCGAGTCGAGCGGCTCCTGCAGGGTGGACCAGGTGCGGCCGTTGTCGTGGCTGACACGCGATCCCCGAACCGTGCCGTAAAGGAACAGGTCGCTGCCGGACTGCTTGAGCATGAAGCCCCAGATCGGGTAGTCGAGCAGGGTGGACCAGGTGCGGCCCCCGTCGTAGGAACCGACCACGCCGATGCGCGGGACCAGTGCGGCCACCACCGTTTCGTTGGCGACGACGCCCGTGACGAAGTTGCGGCCCGCGTCGTAGGCCGGCTCGGCCGGGCCGGTGATGCCGCGGCGCACCCAGACGCCCTTGCTGGTGCCGAGATAGAGGTCGTTGCCGGCGATCGACGCGTGGGTGATCTCACCGTCCACTCCGGACGGATGCGCCGTCCACGAGTCGCCGCCGTCGTTGCTCACGACGATCCCGTCGGCGGAAACGCCTACGAGCCAACGGGTTTGCGCGTCGGCGACCAGTGTCAGCAGGTATCCGGCCGGCACGGGCAGCGCGCGCCACGTCTTGCCGCGATCGTCGGTGCGCAGCACCTTGCCGAGCCCGGTCAGCACGTCGTTCATCGCGTACCAGAATCGCTCCGAACGCTGGGCATCCACGACGACGGTGCCCAGTTGGATCCCGCCCGCGACCGGCATCCGGTTGAGCTGGGTCCAGCTGCGACCCGCATCCGTGGTGAGCCAAGGGCCCGCCTTGTTGTACTGTGTCATGACCGCCTGCTGCGGCGCGCTCGGCGACAGCGCCAGATCGCCGCCCTCACTGAGCGGCCCGACCGGCTCCCACCGGATTTTGCGCGTCTCCTCCGGCGTCACCTCGAACCCGCTCGTCCCGGTGAGCACCTGCCCGCCCACGGTCTTGGCCCGCACGGAAACCTGATGCGCGCCAACGCCAAACCCCGAAAGCGGGGCGGTGTACCAATTCCCGTAGGCGTGCGTCGCCGTGACCGTCCTGGACCGCACGGTCACCACCGGTGGCTGCGCCAGCGGGGCGTAGCTGAAGATGTACGCCGTGGACGTCCCGTCGCTCGGGTCCGGTGAGGTCTGCACGACCAGCGGGCGCACGACGAGCAGGTAGGGCACGCGAATGGCCGCGCCGCCGAGCAACGGCTTGACCGTGACGAGGCCCTCGATGGTGGTGTCGGCGCGCGGATTGTCGGCCCGGACCGTGACCGTCACCGTCGTCGAACGTCCGGCCGGTACGAGCACCCACTCGCGGCTGACCCGCACGTCGCGATTGCCCGTCTCCAGCCGTGCCAGCACGGCCCGCGTGCCGGTGTTGCGCACGGTCAGCGCCCGCGTCGCACCGAGGTCGCGTTTGGACATATCGGCCAGCCCGAACGAAAGCGTCGCCGGACTCGCGGTGAGCGTCGTGCCGGCCGCACCCGCCACGTCAAGTCTGCCTGCTCCGTGCCAGCTGATCCTCGTATCAGATAAAGGTTTTGAAGAATTGATGAGCCTGGAGCGGATCTCGGCGGGTGAGTTGCCGGGGTTGAGCTGGCGCAACAACGTCGCCGCACCGGCCACGTGGGGCGCGGCCATGGACGTGCCCGACAGCCGATACTGCCCAGGCGCAAACAGCGCCGTCGGGATCGTCGAACGGATCTCGACGCCCGGCGCGACCAGATCGGGCTTGAGGCCAAACGACGGAGACGGCCCGCGCGACGAAAACGACGCCAGTTGGTCCGTCACGTCCTCGCCCTTGAGCGTGAGCCGCACCCGCCCGGCCTCGAGCATCCGTGTGAGCTCGTCATACTGAGTCTCGTCCATGCCCATCACCACGAGCCGGTCCATCACCAGCAGATCGCCGGAGGCCTTGACCCGCACACCGGCGTCAGCGCGCAAATCCGGCCGCAGAGCCGACGACACCGGACCGCCGAACCCTGGGAAACCGCCGAGCAGCGCCACGGCACCACGATTTTCGGCCTCGCGCGCCAGCTCGATGTCCCAACTGGACAGATCCTGCTTCGACCGTGGCACGAACGTTTCGAATCGCACGATCTTGCCGCGCACGTCCGGTGCCGTGGCCCAGTCCGTCACGTGAACGACATCGGCGGTGACGGGAGTCGCCGGCGGGTTGGCGGAATGGGCGCCGCGATAGGTCTGCACCGGCCGACCGTCCAAATAGGCCGTTGGCAGGCGCAGGTTGCTCGTTGACGCGCCGACCGCGATCACGTTGTCGGCCACGGCCGGCGCGCTGACGGTGTCGCGCCCAGGCCCCTCGTTGCCGGCCGCCGCGACCACGATGACACCTTTTTCGATAGCCGCCTGCGCGGCGAGGCTCATGGGATCGGTGCCGTCACCCGGCCCGCCCAGGCTCATGTTGATGACATCGGCCTGATCCGAGGCAGCCTCGATGGCCGCCACGATGTCGGAGGTGAACCCTTCACCGTTCTCGTTGAGCACCTTGTACGCCACGATCGTCGCCTCGGGCGCGACGCCCGTGACGCCGCCCGGCGCCGCCGCACGGCCCCCGATGATGCCGGCGACGTGCGTGCCATGCCCGTGGTCGTCCATCGGATCGGCGTCGCCGTTGGCGAAGTCGTATCCCTTGACCACCCGCCCGGCCAGGTCGGGATGGGTGTAGTCGACGCCGGTGTCGATGACCGCGACCTTCACACCGCGTCCCGTGGCTTGGTATTTCTCGCGTACCTCGGTGGCGCCGATGAGCCGCGTGCTCACGTCGACGTGCGCCTTCACCGGCGCGTCGGGCCAGACGGCACGCACCCCGGGCGCGCTTTTCCATTTGGCGATCTCGGTCTCGGGAAGGCTCGTGGCCACGCCGTTGATGAGGCCCAAACGCTTGCCCGCCATGGCGACCAGCGCGCCGTCCTCGAACAGCACGATCACTGCGCGTCGCGGTGCCGGTGGCGCGGCGACGCTCGTGTCGGCGATGAGTCCGGCTGCGCACAGGACGACCGTGACGCAGGCGGCGAGGGATCTCTTGTTCATGTCTAACCGTCCTAGTGTGCGCGGGATGTAAGGGGCAATGCCCGGCTCTGGCCTATTGCTGCCGCTGGCACACTTGAGCCATCATTTCGGCAGCGGGTGTGTCCGGATCGCTGCGCGCCCAGCCGCAAGCACGGCTTCGCCCGAACGGAGTAAATCTTCCAGTGACTTCGGATCTGACCGCCGCCGGCGTGGACCCCTTTGACGAGGACGTATACCGCGCGATCCTGGTGCGCCCGAGCGCCGCCCCCGCCGAGCTCGCAGCCGACCTGGGCCACAGCCCGGAGCGCATCTCCCGTGCGCTCGACCGGTTGCGCGACCACGGCCTGGTGGGCCGGCTATCGGGCACCCGCAGGCGTTACGCCGCAATCGAACCGCAGGCCGCGATCGGCGCGCTCGTGCGCGCCCGCGCAGCCGAGCTCGACCGGGCGCGTGCCGCCGCCGGCCCGCTGTCCGAGCTGTTCGCGGCCGCGCACACCGGCGGCACCGACGAGGTCGAGGTGTTGCACGGCAGCGAGGCGCTGGGCCGCTGGTTCGTGCGCCTGCAGCAGGAGGCGCGCGACGAGGTGAGCACGCTGGACCGCCCGCCCTATGCGTTGACCACCTCCAATCCGGTCGAGGCGCACCTGCTCGCCCGTGGCGTGTCCTATCGGGCCGTCTACGCGCCCGAGGCGCTCGAGTGGCCGGGCGTGCTCGGCGACATCCGCGAGCTCGTCCGCCAGGGCGAGCAGGCGCGCGTGCTTCCCGGGCTGCGCATCAAGCTGGCCATCGCCGACCGCCGGATCGCCCTGATGCCCCTGTCCTTGGACTTTTCGGATGTCAGCGACGTCAGAGCGGTCGTGATTAGACCGTCGGCGCTGCTCGACGGGCTGCTGGACTATTGGGAGATGTGCTGGCAGGCGGCCCTTCCACTGGAGGCCCCCCAGCACGACTC
The DNA here is from genome assembly GCA_044869915.1 of Allorhizocola sp. Taxonomy (GTDB): domain Bacteria; phylum Actinomycetota; class Actinomycetes; order Mycobacteriales; family Micromonosporaceae; genus Allorhizocola. The sequence continues at coordinate 5,275 of JBIOYB010000442.1, read as the reverse complement.
CCTGGGCGAAGACGACCGGATGCTGTTGACGCTGCTGGTCAGCGGGCTCAAGGACGAGGCTATCGCGCGCCAGCTCGGCTGGTCGCTGCGCACCATGCGCCGCCGCATGAGCCGGCTCAACGATCTGCTCGGCGCGGCCAACCGATTCCAGGCCGGGGTGATCGCCTCGCGCAGGGGACTGCTCGGAACATGACATTTGTCAGCATGAAATTGACCGATTGGTTTGTTTAACATACGGCTCGTGAAGGAGCATCCGGATTGGACGCCATCACAGCTGGGCCTGCCGCCGCTGTCTCGGGTGCGGCTGGACGAGTTGTTGCAGGAGTTGCTCGATCGGGTGGCCGACGTCATGGCCAGCCGGGAGCGGTTGCGGCGCCTGCTGGACGCGGTGGTCGGGGTCGGCGCCGATCTCGACCTGCGCTCGACGCTTGAGCGGATCGTGGTCGCGGCCTGCCAGCTGACCAACGCGGGCTACGGCGCGCTGGGCGTCCTGGGCGAGGACGACCACCTGACCGAGTTCATCACGCACGGCATCGACCCGCGCCGGCACGAGCAGATCGGCGCGCTGCCGACCGGGCACGGTGTGCTGGGGCTGCTCATCGCCGATCCGAGGCCGGTGCGGGTACCGGATATCACGGCCCACCCCAGGTCGGTCGGCTTTCCCCCACACCATCCGCCGATGCGCAGCTTCCTCGGCGTCCCGGTGCGGATCCGCCAGAAGGCGTTCGGCAACCTCTATCTCGCCGACAAGCGGGGCGCGGCCGAGTTCACCGACGACGACGAGGAGATCACGGTCGCGCTGGCGGCCGCGGCCGGCACGGCGATCGAAAACGCGCGGCTGTACGAGGTGGCCCAGCGCCGTCACCGCTGGATGACCGCGACCGCGCAGATCCTCACCGGGCTGTCCGCCGACGCGACCCGCGAGCAGGCCCTGTCGCTCGTGGCACGCCAGGCCCGCGAGTGCGCGGCGGCCGCGCTCGTGGTCGTGCTGCTGCACGACGAAGCGGCCGGGACGCTTTCGGTGGAGGCGCTCGACGCGGCCGAGCCGGTCGACGGCCTGCCCGGCGCGGTCGTCCCGGTCGCGGGCAGCGCATTGGAGCGGCTGCTCAACGGGCACGAGCATGTGGCGGTCGAGCATGTCGGCAAGGCGGCGTCGTGGCCGGTGGCGCTTCCCGCGCTGCGGGCGATCGCGGCGCCCTTGACCGAGACAAAGGGAGTTCTTCTTGTGGGGTACCGCGGCCGCGTCAACTCCGCGGATGAGTTGCCGATGCTGGCCGCCTTCGCCGCTCAGGCCGGTCTGGCGCTGCAGCAGGCGGTCGCCCGCGAGGACCGCCAGCAGCTGATGGTGCTGGCAGATCGCGAGCGGATCGCCCGCGACCTGCACGACCTGGTGATCCAACGGCTGTTCGCCACGGGGCTGCAGCTGCAAACGACCTCCAGCATGTCGCCCAAGCCGGATGTGGCCGCGCGCATCAACGCCGCCGTCGACGAACTGGACAAGACCATCCGCGACATCCGCGGCGCGATCTTCGAGCTGCGCAGCCCGGCCGGAGAGTCGCTGCGCGGGCAGATCCGCACCGTCGTGCTGGCGGCAAGGGAGAGCCTGGGCTTCGCGCCCGACCTGACCACCGAGGGGCCGATCGATTCGGCCACGCCCGACGCGATGCACGCAGACGTGCTGGCGGTCATCCGCGAGGCACTGTCCAATGTGGCCCGTCACGCGGGGGCCGATCGGGTCGGCGTGACTGTCCGGGTGGCCCCGGGTATCATCACGATCGTCGTGTCCGACAACGGTTCGGGCGGCGCCGCCGAGCGGGGCGGGCTAAGCAATCTGCGTGAGCGGGCCAGGCGTCGCGGGGGTTCATTCACGATCGAGTCCGCCGCCTGGGGCACCGCGCTGAGCTGGACCGTTCCCGTTTCGGGAGCTTGATCCGTTCCCGTTTCGGGACTTTAGACCTGGCCCAGCCGGGCCCTTTCGCCCGGCGGCACATGACCGCCGCCCCTGACCCGCCGTCTCGCACCGTGCCGAACATCGGAACGTGGAAATTGAACCAACACTGTGGCACGCCGCGGAGACCGCACGGCACGCGCCGTCCATTTTCGAAACCCGTCCCTGGAAGTGGCGCGTCGGCCCCGCAGCGCTGCGCCTATATGCCGACCGCACCAAGCAGTTGATGGTCGCCGACCGCGACGGCCGGCTGCTGACGATCAGCTGCGGCGCGGCTCTGCACCACGCCCGGGTGGCACTGGCGGTCTCGGGCCGCCGGGCGATCGTCGACCGCATGCCCGATCCGGCCAACGCCGATCTGCTCGCCGAGATCCGGCTCGCCGGGCTGCACCCGATCCAGCAGCACGACCTCGACGCCTACACGAGCATCGGGCGGGCCCACCGTTTCACGCCGCACCGGGATGCCGCCCTCACCCAGGCCCAGGCGGACCTGCTGACCGCGGCCGTGCGGCGGCAGGGCGCGCGCCTGCACCTGATGTGCGACGAGCACATCGCCGCGCTCAACCGGACCGTGCAAGTGGCCACGCAGGTGGCGGCGACCGTGGGCCGTGGCGGCGTCGCACAGCTGCAGCGGATCGACGCCGACACCGTGACCGCGCCCGGCGCCGGCGCGCGATTCGGCCTCATCTTCACCGACGAGGACTCCACAAAGTCGTGGCTTCGCACGGGTGAGGCGCTTTCGGCGCTCCTGCTGGCATCGACGGCCGCCGGGGTGTCATGCGAACCCGTCGGCGAGCCGAGCCGGCTGCCGATCAGCGGGCTGCATGCGCAACGGCTCCTGCCGGGTCTCGGCCACCCCCAGCTTGCCATCCAGATTGGACAGTCGCGATGATTTTGACGGGTACCGACTTCTCGCTCACCGCGCAGGCAGCAAACGCTTATGCCGCAATGCTCGCCGTCCGCCGGAGCGCCCCGCTGCAGCTGGTGCACGCCGCGCACGCGGCAACCACCGAACAGGAGTACGCCGACATCGAGATCGCGCTTAAGCTCGCCGCCGAGGACGTGCGCGCCACCCACCCGAGCCTCACCGACGTCTCGGCCCGCACGGCCGACGGCTACGCCGGACCCGTGCTCGTCGGCGCTTCCCGCGCCGCGGACATCACGGTCGTGGGTTGCCGTGGCGCGGGCGGATTCGGTGGGCTGTCGCTCGGTTCGGTGGCAGCACAGGTCGCCGCGCACGCGCACCACGCGGTGATCGTCGTCCGTCCGCCGAACCGTCCAATCCCGACCGGACCCGTCGTGGCCGGCTTCGACGGCCTCCCTTCGGGCCTTGCGGCGCTTGAATTCGCGGCCGAGGAGGCCTACCTGCGCGGGGTCGATCTGATGGTGGCGCACGTGTATCCCGAAGGTCGGGCGCGCGATGCGGCCGACATGACCGCGCGCGCCGCCGAACACTGCCGCCGCCACCCGGGGCTGGATGTCCTGGAGTGGCAGGTGATGGGCGACGCGCCGGAGCACGTGCTCGCCGGGATCTCACACAGCGCCGGGCTCACGGTGGTCGGCGCCCGCGGGCGCGGCGGATCGGCCTGCCTGATGCTCGGCTCGGTTAGCCGCACACTGATCCACCACGCACATTCGCCGGTCGCCGTCGTCCATCCGTAAGGGTCGTCCGTGCCTAGACGTCTCCACCTTCTGGGCCCGGACGGGCGTGATAGACCACGAGGACCATTGGACTGCCCCGCGGCCCGGACGGACCACTGCGCCGATCCGGGCAGGGTGGCAGAGTGAACCCTGGCGCCGCGGGCGCCTTCGGCGTGCTGCTGGCCTTGGGCATGCGGCGCTTTTCGGGTGAGGCCGCACAGGCGCAACCGGCCGTGGACGCGCAGTGCGTCAGGCCGAGCGTCGCCCGCAGCACGGCGTCACCGGACAGCACGGTGCCGATCGCCAGTCGCGCCCGCCGCTACGAAAGTGTGCCGGCGCCCTCAAGGGACCGGGTCAGCTGCCGTGAGCCGGTCCACAGGTGGCAGCGCACGCTGCGGTCTCCGGCGATCCAGTCGGTCTCGTCGGGGATCCAGTAGGAACTGCCGGTGCGCGCGGCCACGGCCTGGTCTTCGCGCACCCCGGCAAACTTCGCGATCACCTTGAGGCAGCCCTGGTGAAACAGCGGGTCGTTCTTATCGTATTTGGCCTCGGCGTCGGCGAACGGCATGTCGAGCGGGAACGTGCCGGCGAACTCCGAATTGTGCGGCTGATCGCACTCCATCGAACGGTATTCGCCCTGGTCGGGCTGGTGGCCGCAGCCCCACCTGAGGTATGGCAGGCTGGCGAAGCCCTGCCGGATGCTCCCGGCAAACGTGATCTTGGGATGGGCGGCCCACGACGCGGCGCCCGCCTGGCACGCATACCACCTCGCGCCGCCGCTCCAGGCCTCGTGGGTGGGCACGGTCACGCCGATCCAGAGCTGGCGGTCGCGCCACTGCCCGCCCAAAAACGCGATGGTCTTGGCGTCGCAGTCGGCCCAGGCCGCCTTGAGATCGGGCTCCTTGGCGGCCGCGCCGAAGGCGCCCACGTGCACGGTCTCGTATTGGTGCTGCTTCGCGCAGTCGATCGGCTCATATGCCGTGCGGTGCAGGTCGGGCAGGTACGACTGGTGGCACGCGCCCTCGGCGGGCTGCCAGCTCACCGGCTCGGGCATGGCCGACCACTGATTGGTCAGCCTGCCATCACCGATCGTGACCGGCGGGGTGGCCTGCGTGCAGGCGGTGAGCGCAAGCAGCGCACACGCAGTCGCCAACGCGAGACCGATCCGCATCGTCCCGACACTATCCACCGAACGGCCGATGCGCCAATCGACGGCCGGTTCACGCCGTTGATCAAGCTGATCGGCTCAGCCGACCGCCATGATCTGTGTGCGGTGGTCTTCGAGCCACGCGACACCGTCGGGCGCGGACGTTTCGAAGCGCTCGCCCCGCACGAGCCGGCGCCGCCCGCTGAAATCGGTGAGCAGCAGCCCGTCCGCGCCCAGCGCCAGCACACCCTCCGATGAACGCAGCAGGAGCGGGCCATCGGGCGAAGCGCTGATCGCGGTGTGGCCGGCCGCGAGCCCGGCGAGGATGTCCTCGACGGCCGGGGAGGAAGCTCGGACCCATGACGTCGGGTGGCCCAGGCGATCGCGTGACGGATCGTGGAAGTCGGACCCTCCAATCGGGACAGTGCCCGGCGACCACGCGAGCAGCCAAGCCAGCGGCGCGGACCAGGTGCGGTCGTGCCAGCCGGAATGCCAGATCTCGGCCAGCGGCGGCCGCGTGGACAGGGGGTGCCGCCAGG
>JBIOYB010000441.1:0-9785 GCA_044869915.1 Allorhizocola sp. | reverse complement strand
CCAATAGAGCGCCAGCGGTGCGAAGAGCGCCAGGAGTAGTGCAGCGGCGCCGATCATCACCGCGATGCCGCCCAGCATCCAAGCACGATACCGCGGCGCTAGGACAGACTGACCTCGACCGGTAGTTTCTTGATGCCATTGACGAAGTTGGAGCGCACCCGGGTCACGTCTCCGGCGAGGCGGATGTCGGCCAGCCGCGGGACGAGCTCCTCGAACAGGACCTGGATTTCCAGGCGGGCCAACGAGTTGCCGAGGCAGAAGTGCGGGCTGCCCTTGCCGAAGGTGACGTGGTCGTTGTGCTGCCGGGTGACATCGAAGTCGTATGGGTTGGTGAAGACGGCTTCGTCGCGGTTGCCGGAGGCGAACCACAGCACGACCTTGTCGCCCTCCCTGATGCGCTTGCCGCCCAACTCGGCTTCTTGTGTGGCTGTCCGGCGGAAGTGGTAGACGGGGGACGCCCAGCGCAGGAACTCCTCGACGGCGTTGGGGATCAGCGACGGGTCTCGGCGCAGCAGGTCCAGCTGATCCGGGTGCTCGATGAGGGCGAGCATGCTGTGCGAGATGGCGTGCCGCGTGGTCTCGTTGCCCGCCACCACAAGCAGCAGGAAGTAGTTGTCGAAATCGGTGGCTGAAAGCGGTACACCATCAGAAGGCATTTGATTGACCAAACCGCTGACCAGATCGGTGCCGCTGCCGCCACGGCGTTTGGCGGCCAGCTCGCGGCCGTAGGCGAAGACCTCCAGCGCGGCCGGGCTACGGAACGGAAGGTGCCGGTATTGCTCGCTTTCCGCGCTGTGCAGCAGCACGTCGGCGTAGTCGGGGTCGGTGTTGCCGATGATCCGGTTACCCCAGTCGATGAGTTGCTGGGTGTCGTCGTCGGGCACGTCGAGCATGCGCGCGAGCACGTTGATGGGGAAGTCGGCGGAGACCTCCTTGACGAAGTCGAACGCCCCCTTCGGCAGCGCGGCGTCGAGTGTCTTGGCGGTCAGGCCACGCAGGAATATTTCGTACTCGGCGACGGCGCGCGGGGTGAAACGCTTCTGCAGCAACCGGCGCAGCGCGAGATGCCGTGGGCCGTCGGTCTCCAGCAGCGAGCGGCGGCGGGCGATCTGGTCGTCGTCGACCTCCTCCAGGTTGACGAACCGGGTGGAGGTGAAGGTCTGCGGATCGCGATCGACCCGGACGATGTCGGCATGCCTTGTGACCGCCCAAAAACCGGCGTTGGGCTCCGGTTCCGGTTGCCAGTGCACGGGATCGGCGTGGCGCAGCGTGTGAAACATGCGCCACGGCGTGACCCCGTCGAGGAACTTGTCGTTGTCGGCGAGGTCCACTTCGTCAAGCGGCAAGTCAAGCGGTTGGGGCGCATTGAAGGACTCCTGGGGGTTCAGAGGTGGTAGGCGTACTCGGTGAACTCCCAGTCGGTGACGTGCCGGTGGAAGCGTTCGATCTCGTTGCGTTTGTAGGTGAGATAGGACGTGGTGAAGGCCGTGCCGAGCAGCCCGGTGAGGGCGGAGTCACGCTCCAGCGCGTCGAGGGCCGCGGGCAGAGTCATCGGCAGCACAGGGGATTTGGTCGCGTCGTAGCCATACCCTTCCAACGGCGCGGGCGGCTCGGCGCCCTCGTCGATGCCGAGGAGCATGGCGGCGGCGGTCGCCGCGATCGCGAGGTACGGGTTGGCGCTCGCGTCGCCCAGGCGTAGCTCAAACCGTGCCCCGGCCCCGCGCTCCGGCGGGATGCGCACCATCGCGCTGCGGTTGTCCAGGCCCCAGTCGATCAGCCAGGGCGCGAGCGTGTCCGGCCCGAAGCGCTTGTACGAGTTGATGGTCGGGTTGAGCATCGCGGCCAGCGCGGGAGCATGGGCCAGGACACCGGCTATCGCATGCCGGGCCGTCGCCGACAGCCCATACGTTCCGGCCGGGTCGTCAAAAGCGTTGCGCCCGTTGCTATCCGTGCAGGAGATGTGCAGGTGGAAACCGGAGCCGCCCTCGTCGTTGAAGGGCTTGGCCATGAAGGTGGCGAGCCGCCCCTCGGTGCGAGCGATCTCCTTTATCGCCGACTTGAAGCGGAACGCGCGGTCGGCGGCGTCGAGCGCCTCCGAGTGGTGCAGGTTGATCTCGAACTGGCCGCTGCAGAACTCGTGGTTTCCCGCGAACGCCCCGACGCCGAGGTCGCGCAGATAGCGCAGGGCACGCGTGAGGTGCGCGTCGGGGTCTCCGCGCCGGCCTGCGGTGTAGACGTTGCCGGGCGCCTCGGCGTAGCGCTGCCACCCGGTGAGGGTGCCGGGCGCCGGTTCGCACAGGAAGTACTCCAGCTCCGGGCCGACCACCGGAAGCAGCCCTCGCGCGGTGCATCGGGACATCACGCCGCGCAGCAGTTCGCGCGGGGATTCGGGGGCGGGCGCTCCGGTCGCCGGATCGATGACGTCTCCCAGGCACCAGGCGACGCCCGGCTCCCACGGCAGCGGCACGAGCGTGGTCGGATCCGGGCGCACGGCCACATCGGGCAGGCCCGCGTCCAGCCCACCGGCGACCGGCACCACATCGCCCCGCGGTGAGGTGTGGTGAACGGCGCGGCAGAACGCCAGTCCGTGCTCGATGGCGGTGGGCAGGTGGTCCAGGAGAACGTCGCGGGCCCGGTCGGTGCCGATGAGGTCGGGGAAGCTCACCCGGACGACATCGATCCCGAGGGCGGCGACGCGCTCGATGGCCTGGCGGGTCTCCAGCGCGGGGAGATCCGCAGGGGTTTCGTCGGCGTTCATCGGCTGTCTCCTTGGTGTCGCCCTAACTTGTTTGAAGCCAAACGTTATGTCTCGAGGAGGCCCGTGGCAAGAGGGCAATCTCCTACCCCTTTGATGATCTGCCTGCCAGAAGGGGTTGACCAGGCCCGCCCACCGACCGTACTTTATTTGGAGTCAAACGAGTTATGGGAGGGCCCGATGAAGGTCGTTGTCGACCTGGACCGATGCCAGGACCACGGCCAATGCGTCTTCGCGGCGCCCGAGGTCTTCCAGATCGACGGCACCGGCCGCCTTGCCTATGTCGAGTCGCCAGGTGAGGCGTTGCGCGAGGCGGTCGAGGACGCCGCCGACGTGTGCCCGCTGCAAGCCATCCGGATCGAGGGCTGACCCGTGCCAGCGCCGACGGCCGCCCGCATCGCGATCGTCGGAGCCTCGCTGGGCGGCCTGCGCACGGCCGAGCAGCTGCGCGCTGCCGGCTGGATCGGCGACATCACCGTCATCGGCGACGAGCCGCACGCACCATACAACCGGCCGCCCCTGTCCAAAGAGGTGCTCGCCGGTGAGGCGCCCATGCAGTCGCTGGCCTTGCGGCCCCGGACCAGCGTCGCGGACGTGCGGTGGCGGCTGGGCACCGCCGTCACCGCCGCCCGCCTCACCGGACCCGAGCGCGTCCTGGACCTGTCCGGCGGCGACCGTGTGACCTTCGACGGCCTGGTGGTCGCGACCGGGCTGCGCCCGCGCCGGTTGCCCTGCGACGGTCCGGCGGTGGGCCGGCATACCGTTCGCACGCTTGACGATGCGCAAGGGCTGCGGGCCGCGCTGACCCGTCCCGGAGCTCGCGTCGTCGTGATCGGCGGCGGCTTCATCGGTTGCGAGGTCGCCGCCACCGCCGCCAAGCTCGGCGCCGCCGAGGTCACGGTGGTCGAACCGGAGCCGCTGCCGCTGCGGCGGGCGCTGGGCGAGCTGCTCGCCACCGAGGTGCTGCGCCGGCACTTGGCGCACGGCGTGCTCTTCGCGCTCGGCCGGACCGTGGCTCGCTTCGCCGGCGACGACCGGGTAGCCGGTGTGGTGCTCGACGACGGGACCACGCTCGGCGCCGATGTCGTGGTCGAGGCGGTCGGCTGCCTGCCCAACGTGGAATGGTTGGCGGGCAACGGTTTAGACCTTTCCGATGGGGTACGCTGCGACGGCCACCTCCGGGTCGGAGGTCTCCCCCACGTCGTCGCAGTCGGCGACGTCGCCCGCTTCCCCAACCCCCGCTATGACGGCGTGCCACGGCGCGTCGAGCACTGGTCCATCCCCGGCGACAGCGCCAAACACGCCGCCCGCACGCTCGTCGCGGGATTGACCGGCGAGCCCCTGCCGGACGCGCACTTCGCCCCGCTGCCCTCGTTTTGGAGCGACCAGCACGGCTTCCGCCTGCAGTCGTTCGGCTCCCCCGCGCTCGGCCTGGGCGACCCACGGATCCTCGGCGGCGAGCTGTCCGGCGATGTCGTCGTCGGCTACCACCGGGACGGCCGGATGGTCGGCGTGGTCGGCCTCGGCGGCGCCCCGGCGATCGCGATGGCCGCGAAGTACCGTCGTGACCTGCTCGCCCAGCCCGTCCCCACCTCGTAACCCGCCCCCTGGCAACAAGGAGAACCCGTGCCCGACGTCCGTGGCTACTTCCACCCCAAGACCGCGACCGGCCGGTCATCGCTCATCCCGCCGCCGCCGTGGCACTACTCCGGCGACCTGCTGACCGTCGAGTACCGCACAAATCCAGACAGGGTAAGGGAACTGCTGCCCGAGCCACTGGAGCCGGCCGATGAGGACCCGGGTGCGGTGGCGCTGATCTGGGCCGACTGGCAGTCCTGCGCGGCGTCCAAAGTGGAACTGCTCGACCCGGTCCGGTCGCAGTACAAGGAGGCGTTCGTCGTGGTGCGCTGCGCCTACCGCGGCCGCACCTACTCCCGTTGCGTTTACATCTGGGTGGACAAGGACTTCGCCATCGCACGCGGTTTACATCAGGGATATCCCAAGAAGTTGGGCTCGATCCATCTGACCCGCCCGCACCCCTTTGGCCCGGCGCCGCGAATCGAAGCGGGCGCCCGGTTCGGCGCCACGCTGGCCGCGGCCGACCGGCGGCTCGCGCAGGCAGTGGTCACGTTGCGCCGGCCGTCACCGACCGGCGGCTTCGTCAACGGCCACCCGATGGCACACCACCGCTGGCTGCCCGCGATCGACAAGAGCGGCGGGCTGGCGCTGGACGAACTGATCGAGTCGGGCGCCGCCGCGGTCGAGGCGGGCCCGGCATGGGTCGGCGACGCCGAGCTGGAGCTGTTCGACGCGCCCACCGAGGAGCTGTCCCGACTGGAGATCCGCGAACCGATCGCCGCCTACTTCCGGCAGGTCGGCGTGGTTTGGGACGGCGGCACACTGCTTGAAAACCGCACCGGAAGGAGCCGTGGGAATGATTGAGCACCGGATCGGTGGGCAGCGCGTGCCGTCGGCCGAAACCTTCACCGACATCTCGCCGATCGACGGTGCTCCGCTCGCCGAGATCGCTCGCGGTGGCGCGGCCGAGGCCGACGCCGCGGTCATGGCCGCCCAGCGCGCCTTCCCGGGCTGGGCGGCCACCCCGCGTGACGAGCGGGCACGCATCCTGCACGCGATCGCCGACGGCGTCGAGAAGCGGCTGGAAGACCTGGCCATGCTCGAGACCCGCGACAACGGCGCGCTGCTGCGGTCGCACCGCAACAGCGTCCTGCCACGGGTCGCGCACAACTTCCGGTTCTTCGCCGACTGGCTGCTGCGCTTGGCGCACAACGACTTCGACACCCGCGGCCATACCAACCACGTCTCCTGGGACCCGGCCGGCCCGTGCCTGCTGATCACACCATGGAACGCGCCGCTGATGCTCGCCACGTGGAAGCTGGCCCCGGCCCTCGCGGCCGGCAACAGCGTGGTGCTCAAGCCGTCGGAGTGGTCGCCGCTGACGGCCTCGCTCCTGGCCGACATCGCCGCCGAGGCGGGGCTGCCCGCCGGGGTGCTCAACGTCGTCCAGGGATTCGGCGCCGAAGCGGGCGCGGCTTTGGTCGGCCACCCGGGCGTGCGGCGGATCAGCTTCACCGGCTCGGTGCCGACCGGGCAGCGCATCGCGGCGGCGGCCGGGGCCAACCTGACGCCGGTCAGCCTCGAGCTCGGCGGCAAGTCGCCGCTGCTCGTCTTCGCCGACGCCGACCTCGATCTGGCGGTGGACAAGGCGGTCGGGCAGTACGACAACGCCGGCCAGGTGTGCCTGGCCGGCACCCGATTGCTCGTGGATGCCGCGATCGCCGACGAATTCACCCGCCGCTTCGTCGCCCGCGCAAGCGCGCTCGTCCAAGGCGACCCGCGCGAGGACGGCACCGACATCGGCCCGAACATCCACCCCCGCCAGATCGAGCGCATCGACGGCTTCGTGCAACGGGCGATATCGGCCGGTGCCCGAGTGCTCCTGGGCGGCGGGCCCAACACCGCGCTCGGCGGCCTCTACTACCGGCCCACGTTGCTGACCGACGTCGCGCAGGACAGCGAGATCGTGCAGGAGGAGGTCTTCGGGCCGGTGCTGACGCTGCAGACGTTCGACACCGAGGAGCAGGCGATCGCACTGGCCAACGACACCCGCTTCGGGCTGGCCGCCACCCTGATCACGGGCGATCACGCCCGCGCCGAGCGGGTGAGCGCGGCGCTCGTGGCCGGCACGGTATGGGTCAACTGCTTCTTCGTCCGGGATCTGCAGGCGCCCTTCGGCGGGTCGCGCTGGTCCGGCATCGGCCGCGAGGGCGGCAACTGGAGCTTCGACTTCTATTGCGATCTGAAGAACACCGTCACCGCGCCCGTGGGGTGGACCGACCATGGGTGAGATCGTCGGCGCCGGGCTGCTGGCGCACGTACCGACAATTGTCTTGCCCGAAGCCGATCGGCGAGAACTCAACGAGGGCAAGGAAATCACCCTCGTCACCGGGCTGCGGGAGCTGCGCCGCGAGGTCTTCGAGCGCCCCGGCTACGACACCGTCGTGGTGCTCGACTCGCACTGGGCGACCACCGTGGAGTTCGTGGTCACCGCACAGGATCGGCGCGCGGGGCTGTTCACGTCGGAGGAGCTGCCGCGCGGCATGTGCCGGATGCCCTACGACTTCCCCGGCGATCCGGAGCTGGCACACAGCATCGCCTCGCACGCCGACAAGCACGGCACGTGGATCACCGCGATCGACGACCAGTATCTGCCGATCTACTACGCCACCCTCAACCTGTGGAAGTTCCTCGGCGAAGGGCTGCCCGACAAGCGCTGGATCAGCATTGGCGTGTGCCAGACCGGTGACATGGAGGATCACCTGCGCCTCGGGCGGGCCCTGGCCGAAGGTGTCGCCGCCACCGATCGCAGGGTGCTGCTGATCGCCTCGGGGGCGCTGTCGCACACCTTCTGGCCGTTGCGGCAGCTGCGCGACCACGAGGCCAGCGACCCCAAGCACATCTTCACGGCGCAGGCGCGCGAGGCCGACCATCAGCGCATCGCCTGGTTCAAACAGGGTCGCCACGATCTGGTGCTACAGACCATGCCCGATTTTTGGAAGTACAAGCCGGAAGCGCGCTTCTACCACTATCTGATGATGATCGGCGCCCTGGGTGAGGAGCGCTGCACCGCGGCCGGCCGGCAATACGGCGAATACGAGAACGCCATCGGCACCGGCCAGGCACACCTATGGTTCGACAGACCAGCCGCCGGCTGGACCGCTCCCGCCGCCGAGGAGGCCGCACATGCATGAATACCGCCGAATCCTGCTAGACGGCGCGACCGTGGAGGTCGTCCGCGAGGCCGATGAACTGGTCGCCGCCGACGGCCGCAGGGTCAAGGCGGCCGAGGCGCACCACCTGCCGCCGGTCACGCCGTCGAAGATCATCGCTGTGCACCTGAACCATCGCAGCCGGGTCAGCGAGTTCCGGGCCACGCTGCCTCCGGCCCCGACCTACTTCCACAAGCCGACGTCATCGCTGAACGGGCACGGTGGCGCGATCGTGCGCCCGGACGGCTGCAAGTGGCTCAACTACGAGGGCGAGATCGCCATCGTGATCGGGAAGACGTGCCGCAACGTGTCGCCGAAGGACGCGGGTGACCACATCGCGGGCTACACCATCGGCAACGACTTCGGCCTGCATGACTTCCGCGACACCGATGCCGGATCCATGTTGCGTGTCAAGGGTTCGGACACCCTCTGCCCGCTGGGCCCGGGGCTGGTCACGGGCTGGGATTTCCGCGGCAAATACCTGCGCACATATGTCAACGGCGAGGTGGCGCAGGACGGTTCCACCGACGAGATGGAGTGGGACATGCACTACCTCGTCGCCGATATCGCGCGCACGATCACCCTTTACCCGGGCGACGTGCTGCTGTCGGGGACACCGGCGGGGTCGCGGCCGGTGCGGCCCGGCGACGTGGTGGAGGTCGAGGTCGAGGGGTTGGGGCGGCTGACCAACCACATCGTCCACGGGCCGGTGCCGATCCGCGCCGATGTGGGGGCGCAGCCCACCGAGTCGGAGGAGGTCGTCTCCACGGCGCTCGGTGGCGACTGGGAGTTTCGCGGCATCCGCCCGCCCAAGCGCGCGAGCCGCGAAAGACCATCCCCCGCGCGACCTACCTGGCGGTCGTCCTCGTCACCGGGTTCTTCGCCTTCGTCTCCTGGATGATGATCTCCGCACACGGCCCGTCGGCCAGCGCCCAGGCCGCGGGCAAGGCCCTGGAAAGCGGTGACAGCACGGCGTTCGTCTTCGTCCCGATCGCCGAGACGCTCGGCGGCTGGGCCGCGAACGCGCTGGCGATCCTGCTCGCCACCTCACTTTTCGCGGGCCTGCTCGCCTTCCACAACTCCGCCAACCGCTACCTCTACGCGCTTGGCCGCGACGGTCTGCTGCCCCGAGCCCTGAGCGTGGTCAACCGGCGCCAGGCGCCCATGCGCGCCGGGCTGGTGCAGACCGCCCTGGCCATCCTGCTGATCCTGCCGTTCGCCGTGCTCGGCAAGGACCCCGTGCTCGCGCTGTTCTCCTGGTTCAGCGGTGTCGCGGTGCTGGCGATGATGCTGCTGTACTTCCTCACCTCGATCTCGGTGCTGGTGTTCTTCCGTCGCGAGCGGGTCGACAGCCTGGTCTGGAACACGCTGATCGCACCGGCCCTCGGCGCGATAGGCCTGGGCACCGCGATCTGGCTCATCCTGAGCAACTTCCCCACGCTGATCGGTGGTGACCAGGCCACGGCCACCTGGCTCGCGCTCGCGGTGCCGGGTGTGCTGCTGGTCTTCGCCGTGCTCTTCCGGCTGCGGCGCGGCGTGGTGAGCGCCTCGCCGGCCTGAGCGGGAAACGTGCTGCCGGCCGGGACCCGTGCGGGGTTCCGGCCGGCACCGGCTACCGTAAGGGTTCAAACGTTGTAGACCCGCAAGGAGGAGTGGCCATGGCCGGCCGTCAGTCGATCACAGACACCGAGAAGCGGGTCGAGGCGAAGCTCGGCGACGTGCCGGTCCACTACGACCAGATGGCTGTGGTGGCCAACATCTACCGCGCCGCGTCCACCGTCCGCCAGCACATGGAAAACACCGTGCTGCGCGGCAGCGACCTGACGTGGACGGGATTCGTCGTGCTTTGGGTGGTCTGGATCTGGGGGCAGACCGAGACCCGTCGCGTGGCGGAGGAGGCCGGCATCTCCAAGGGCACACTCACCGGCGTGGCGCGCACCCTGGAGTCGCGCGGCCTGGTCCAGCGCTCCGGCCACCCCGACGATGGGCGGCTGGTCGTGCTCAGCCTCACCGAGGCGGGAGAAACGTTGATGCACCGGCTCTTCCCCGAGTTCAACGCCGAAGAGGTATTCGTCACGCACGGGCTCAACGCCGAGGAGTGCCGGCGCACGGCCGACGCGCTGCGCCGTGTCGTGCTCCACGTGGAAGCCAACAGCGACGAGCGGCGGCTGGAGCTGCTCGACGGCGCCGAGCCCGCTCCCCGCCGCAGCGGCCGGCGGCCGAAGGGGTAACACGCGGGG
>JBIOYB010000440.1:0-34613 GCA_044869915.1 Allorhizocola sp. | reverse complement strand
CAGCGCGCGCGTGCGGGCTCGCACAAATTCGTGTGGCCTACCTCCTGTGCGGCGACCTCATCTGGCCGAGGAGCTGGTGCAGCAGGCGCTGATCCGGGTGGCCTCGCGCTGGGAACGGATCATCTCGCGTCGCGAGCCGGAAGCGTACCTGCGAAAGGTGATCTATCATCAGCACGTCTCATGGTGGCGCCGCCGCAGCCGCGAAGCCATCCCTATAGCCGATGTGCCCGATCAACTGGCGGCGGACCACGCGGCCCACTTGGTCACGTCACTGTCGATACAAACGCCTTACGCGAGCTGACCGCTAAATAACGCGCGGTGTTGGTGCTGCGCTTCTATGAGGATCTGACGGAAAGCCAGACGGCGCAGGTGCTGGGCTGTTCGATTAACACGGTGAAGACACAGACTCGTGGCGCCCTGGCCCGGATGCGTGCGTTGCTCCCCAAATTCGTTGACCTCGCCAACGGTCAGACACAGCGTTATGCTGACCGTCGCCTCATGCCGCTCGCGTGGAGCCGAGATGGCCGCTATCTCGCGGCGACCGACCGCCTGCCAGGCGACGTGGAAAGCACCACCGTCTTTCTCTATGACACAGTCACCGGTTCTACCCGCGAGCTAAAGCAAGGCCCCGGTCCGGTGTTGCAGGCAGCGTTCTCGCCGGATGGTGCCAAGCTGGCGTTGCGGTCAACAGGAGTGCTTAAGGTTCTCAACACCTCTGATGGATCGGTGGTGATAGGACGGGGCATGTCGCCGGGTACCGAACTTGCGGTCCCCGCCCCGTGGACACCGGACGGCGCGGCCCTCGCGCTGATCACTAAATCAGCCTGCCGCCTGCACGCTTACGGCGCCGGCATCGACGGTGACCGCGTCGACCTTCGCGCAGAGTGTGAGCCGAATACCGTTGGCGACACGGTCCGGTGGCGATGCACCTGTTCGAGGTGGCGACCGGCCGCGACGCAGGCTATCCCGACAATGGGCATGAGCATCCGGGATATGCCTATGGCGTCGCTGGATGGCTGGGAACCGATCCGGTGGTAGTGGTATACCACTATGGGCAGAGATACCCGTCGTCGCTTGTCCGGCTCAGACCGGACGACGGCCTTGTGACACTGACCAAAGCCAACACACGCGGGTTGCAGATACCTCAAAATCTGGTAGAGCAGCAACGATCCGGCGACCACATCGCGGCGCCGTCAATCTTCGCCGCGCATCCCGCCGCGTATGGCATCGTCGCGGCGATGCTGCTAACCATGGCCCTGGCATTGGCATGGATGCGCCGCCGCATGGTGCGGCATTGTCGCGCCGGCTGCCACACAACGATGGCAGCCGGACCGGATAAGCCCCAGACAAACGCGGCCCACATGCCATAGGCCTGGAGCTCACCCAGATCGAGGTCCACCACACGACCGTCGAACCACTCGACGTATCTCCCGGGCCGCAGCCATCTGGACCGCCCAAGCCAGCCCTCAACGGCCAAAACGCCAGCCAGATCCACGCAGACGGCATCATTCACGCCAGCACGCACCGACTCAGCCCACGAGAACCCATCCACAACTCTTGACCAATTCCTCGGCGACACCCTTCTTTCGGTGCTACCTTTCTGCACCTGATGCCGGTGCAGAAAGGTAGCACCGCGCGAAGCCAGGTCCGACCGCATCCGGCACAACCCATGACGCCGATCATGACCAAGTCCTGCTAGGCGTCGCGCTTGCTCAGTAGCGCCCCGCCCACGAGCAGGCAGCCCAGCGCCCAGGCGGCCAGGACGCCGAGGCCCTTCCACGGGGCGATGGGCAGCGCGGCAAGGTTTTTGGTGGCCTGGATGGCCAGGCCCGCAGTCATCGGCCCGATCTTCGTCAGGTAGCGTTGCCACTTCTCGTCCGAGACCGCTTGGGACAGAATGGGAAACAGGTAGAGCAGGCCGAGCACGACCCCGGTGGCGACGGCCGAGTTTCGCACGGCGGTGGCCACGCCGAGGGCGAGCAGGGCGACGAGGGTCAGATAGAGCACCGAGCCGACCGCTGCCCGGACCACCGCACCGTCGTCAAAGGACAGTGTCGGCAAACCGTTGCGGCGCATGAGGGGGCGGGCGGCGATCAGGCCGGCCCCGACGGCGACGGCCGACGTCACCGCGCTGACCGCCGCGACCACCACGGCCTTGGCGGCGAGCACGATGCCGCGCCGGGGCACTGCGGTCAGCGTGATCCGGTGCATGCCGGTGCCGTGTTCGCCGCCGATCACTAGCACCGCCAGGATCGCCACGACGGCCTGGCCGAGTTGCACCCCGGTCAGGGCGAGCCTGGCCGGATCCACGTCGCATCCGCCCTTGCGGCACACGGTGCTGGCCACCGCTGCCGCGCTGACCGTCGTCGCTGAACCAAGCTGATCCACCTTTAGAGGTATGTATCTAGTTAAAAGTGGAGCACGCGCATCCATCGCAGCCCACCCGGCCTCGCGACCGCCGGCCCGTCCGTCAGAACGGAATTGAGCAAGTTCCCTGACGCGGGCTTGCGGGAAGGCACGATCCTCATGGGAAACAAACAGGAAATCACCGTCGAGATCAGACGGCACATCATGTACATCGACAGTCAGCTCTATCAACTGCGCAACATCGCCAGGGTCCAGAATCTGGAGCTCAAACCCGACCGCACACGGATCTTCCGCACGCTCGCCGCGCGCGGCCTGGCGATCATCGCGTTCCTCGTCGTACTCAACGTGATGTTGGACAGCGAATCCATCGCGACGCTCAACGGCCTCGGCTTCCTGGTGCTCGCCGGGCTCGTCATTTACCACATCAGTGTCGCGGTCCGCCGCCCTTGGTACTTCCTGCTTCTCGAGACGACGGGCACCCCGTTCGCCGTGCTGTTCAGCAAGCAGTCCTCGGTGATCGACCAATTGGTGCACATGATCGGCGGCGCTTTGGAGAACCCGCCGACGGCGCCACAGGTGATGCACATCGGTGACGTCGTCATGGGCGACGTACTCAAGATGATCGGAGATCGGAACATTGGCAAGCTCGTGGAGGGGTGACTACGTCCAGGGCGACAAGATCGATGTGCGCGGCGACCACAGCATCGGAAAGCAGGTGGTGAGTCGCGACAGCGGTCCGGCAGAGCCCGGCCGCCGGCCGCCCAACAACATTCTCATGCTGATGGCCAACCCGATCGGCACCGACCCGCTCCGGCTGCTCGAGGAGCACCGTTCGATCGACCTGGCGATCCGGGGCGCCGAGCACCGCGACCGGCTGCAGATCGTCATCAGCGCGGACACCCGCTTCTACGACCTGCAGCTGGCGCTGCCGCGCCATCGTCCGGTCGCGGTTCACTTCAGCGGGCACGGCAGCAGGACCGGCGGCATCACGCTGTCCAATCACGACAGTCAGCCGCTGGCCGTCCCACCGAGGGCACTCGCCGAAACGTTCGAGCATCTCGGCGCCTCGGTCCGGTGCGTCGTGCTGAACGCGTGCGCGACCGAGCAGCAAGCCGCGGCGATCGCCCGGTTTGTGCCGTGTGTCGTGGGCACCTCCCGTGCGATCCACGACCCGTTGGCCATCGAGTTCGCTTGCGGCTTCTATGCCGCGGCGGCCGAGGGCAAGTCGATCAAGACCGCGTTCGACCTCGGCCGCAACCGCATCGACCTCAGCGGGTGGCGCGACAGTGAGGCCATGGTGTTCCTCAGCCGCAGTGACGGCCGTTCGTGCCGGCGCTCGCTACACGACTGATCCGCCGATCCGCTGATCCGCCAGCCGGGTCAGGCGTCGAGCTTCACGGCGATGCCGACGATGCGCGGCGGCCCGCCTCGCAGCCGGCTGAAGAACATGGTCACGCGCCCGATCGTGCCGTATTTGCGCGCGATGGCGGAACAGGCGCGGTTGGTGGCCTCATCGTCGAGCAATCTGGCCTGGCCGGTCACCTTGGCGCCGTGGGTCTGCCGCCCCAGCCGGTCGCATGCCTGGACCTCGACGCGGCCGCTGTTGCGGATGCGCTTGACCTTGCCCGCCTTGCGCTCCGACCACATCACCAGCTCTCCACCCGAGCCGGCCAGCCAGACCGGCGTGGGGACCGCCGCCCCGGACTTGCGGAAGGTCGTCAAGACCACATATTTCTCGGCGGCCAGCCGATCAAACTCCGATGCCATGGGGACACGGTAGGCCATGCGGCCGCCCAAAGGCGATCGATCACGGCGAGGGCCGGCTCTTGGGGCACAGGGCCCGGCGAGCCGGCCAACGTGTCTAGCCGTGTGCGGCTGTGCTTAGCGGGCCGCGATTTCGGTGAGCTCCGGCGCCGGCTCGACCGCGGGTGTCGCCGGCCGGGTCCGCGGCAGCATGATCAACGCGAGTGCCGCGGCCGCCAGTGAGAAGACGACGGCGACCCATGAGCCGAGCGCCATCGCGGTGGCGAACGCGTCGCGGGCCGCCGCGACGATGCCCGTGTCACCGAGCGCGATCGCGCCGGCGATCGATTCGCGTGCGGCGTCAGGCGCCGACTCGGGCATCCGTCCGGTGTAGACGGCCGCCAGGACGCTGCCCAGCACGGCCACCGACAGTGCCATGCCCACCTGCTGGACGGTGTCGTTGAGTGCCGAGCCGACCCCGGCGTGCTGTGGCGGCACCGCGCCCAGCAGCGTGGCATAGGCCGCCGGGCCGGCCAGACCCCCGCCGATGCCCATGATGAGCAGCCCGGTGATGAGCATGCCGTAGCTGCTGCCGGCGTCGAGGAAGGCGATGACGCAGAACCCGGCCGCAATGACGACCAGGCCGACCGCGATCAGCAAGCGGTTGCTCACTTTTTGGCCGAGCCCGGCGCCGACCGCGTTGAACAGCGCCGCGGCCACGGCATAGGGCAGCAGCGCCAATCCCGCCTTGATCGGGGTGTAGCCCTGCACCAGCTGCAGGTACTGGGTCAGCATGAGCAGCAGTGCCCCGGTACCAAAAGAAAGCAGAACAATGGAAAAACTGGCGCCACTGAACCGGTGGTCGCGGAACAACCCAAGCGGCAGCATGGGATGCTCGGCCCGCCGCTCCCAGGCGATGAATCCGCCCAGGCCCACGACCGCCAAGCCGATCGCGGCCAGCACGCGCGGCTCGGACCAGCCGTCGATCGGCCCCGCGATGATCGTGTAGACCAGTGCGGTCATGCCGACCGTCGACAGCACCACGCCCAGCGGGTCGACCGGTCGCGCCGGGCCGCGCGATTCCGGCATGAGCAGGAGCGCGGCGATGATCGCCACGATCGCGATCGGCACGTTGACCAGGAAGATCGATCCCCACCAATAGTGGTCGAGCAGGAAGCCGCCGACGGTCGGCCCGGCGATCACGCCGACCATCGCGACCGCGCTCCACGCGGCAAACGCCTTACGTCGCTCGTCCTCGTGAAAGACCGTGATCAGGATCGACAGCGTGCTCGGCATGAGCAGTGCGCCGCCAACGCCCATGAGCGCCCGGACTCCGATCAGCTGCCAGGGCGCCTGCACGGCGAGCGCGAGCAGCGACGCGCCGCCGAAGAGGGCCAGGCCGATCAGCAGCATGCGGCGGCGGCCGTAGCGGTCGGACAGGGCGCCCGAGGTCAGCAGCAACCCCGCGAAGACCAGGATGTACGCGTCGAGGACCCACTGGATGTCCGATGGCGTGGCGCCGAGGTCGGTCATGAGCGCGGGGATGGCGAGGTTGAGCACGGTGTTGTCGACGACCAGGACAAGCAGGCTGAGGCACAGCACCGCCAGGATCCACCAGCGGCGCGGGTCCCTGGTCGCGACCTCTTCTCGTACAGCGTTCGAGTACATTCGCACACTGTACGACAATCTCGAACAGCGTGCGAGATAGTTTATGCTGGCGTGATGCACAAGACGTCGGGTTCGGTGTGGACGCGGGAGAAGCGGCAGGCCAAGACGCCAACGCTCGGCCGGGAGCAGATCGTCCGGGAGGCGATCTCGCTGCTGGACGCCGAGGGGGTCGAGGCGCTGAGCATGCGGCGCCTGGCCACGCGGCTCAACTCCGGCGCCACCAGCATCTACTGGCACGTGGCCAACAAGGATGAGTTGCTCGATCTGGTACTCGACGAGATCTACGGCGAGTTGAAGGTGCCCGTGGACGAGGAGGGGCTGCGCTGGCGCGACGTCGTGCAGCGGTTCGCCTACTCGATGCGCGACACGCTCGCCCGGCACGTGTGGGCCGTGCCCTTGGTGGGCGCGCGGCCGGCCATCGGCCCCAACGCCCTGCGCGCCATGAGCCGCCTCACCGGCACCCTCAGGGACGCCGGCTTCACCGGTTACAACGTCGACTATGCGGCCTCGTCGGTGATGTCATACGTCATGGGATGGGCCATCTCCGAAGCGGCCTGGCAACGCATGGTGGCCCAATCCGGCGGCGACCCGCGCGCCGTCGTCGCACAGATGCGGCCGTTGGTGGAGCAGGCCGCCGTCGACTACCCGGACCTGCTCGAGCGCTACGACTGCCTCCAGAACGACGACCCGATGGTGGTCCGCGCGCTGGGCTTCGACTTCGGCCTGGTCAGTCTGGTCGACGGCCTGACCGTGCGGCTGGGCCAGCAGGAGCGGCCGGGCCGGCACGGCAGGCGGTCGCCGGCGGACGGACGGACAGCGGCCTAGCGCAGGAGCCGGTCCAGGTTGATGGAGTCGGCCATGGCTTGGCATCCCGCGTCGTTGGGGTGGAAGTGATCGCCGCTGTCGTAGGCGGGTTGCAGGGTGAACGGGTCGTTGGGCAGCGCCGTGGCCGCGGCGAAGTCAAAGACTCCGTCGAAGGCGTGGCTGTTACGGATCCAGTCGTTGACCGCGCTCCAGGTGGCCCTGCGCTGTGGTGTGTCCAAAAAGGACCCGCCGAACGGGGTCAGGGTCGCGCCGAAGATCGGCAGCCCGCGTGCGTGGGTCAGGGCGATCACCTGCTGGTATCCGGCGATGATCTGTGCGGCTGTGGCGTCGAAGCCGACGTCGTTGGAGCCAATCATGAGGATGACCGCGCGCACGCCGGTCTGGGAGAACACGTCTCGCTCCAGCCGCGCAAGCGTGGGTACTCCCCAGAAGTCGCCGTCCGGGCGCGGCTCGAGCAGGCGGTTGCCGCCGAGGCCGGCGTTGCCGACCGACAGGATGCGGCCGGGCCGGGCGTTGAGCCGGCGCGCCAGGTCGTCGGGCCAGCGCCGGTTGGTGTTGCCCGTGGTGGCGGAGGTGTCGGTGATGGAGTCGCCGAGCGCGATGACGCTACCGGAGACGCGGGCCGGGGCGCGCACCTCGATCCCGTCGACGAGCAGCCAGCAGGGCAGGTCGGTGAAGCCGGCGCCGGTCGGTGACGCGGTCGCGTCGCCGCCGGCGATGAAGTTGCCCTGGGCGGTGAAGGGGTGCATCGTCACCGGGCCGGTCGGGCCGGGCACGTGCACGCTGACGAGCAGGGTGGACAGCGGCGCGACGGTCAGGCGGACCGGGTCGCTGAGCGCGTGCCCGCCGGCCACGAGTGTGACCTCCGGCCGGCCGCCGAAGGTCAGCGTGCGCAGCGTGCCGGCCACCACGTCCGCATTGGACGCCTGCACGCCGACCGTGGCGTGCGCGGCCAGCATGGAGCGCTGCCCGAACGTGTTGGTCAGCCGGATCCGCACCCTGTCCCCACCGGCGCTGAGGAAGGCGACGTTGCGCACGGTCTGGTCGGTCAGGCCGGTGCCGCCCGGGCAGCCCGGGTTCCATGGGATGCTCACGCCGACGGTCGGGCTGGCGGCCCAGGCCGTCACCCAGTTGTCGGGGCGCGCGCGCTCCGCCTCGGGCGAGGCCCCGGCGGGCACCGATGAAGGGGCGGCCAGCGTTACGGCGAGGACCACACAGGCGAAGAACGGACGGCGCATATCCACTCCCATCGACATATTGACAAGCAAAAATATCATATGCGCCGGGAGTTCACCCCCACCGGTAGGCGATTGCGCGAGGAGCACGACCAGCGTTGCCGCCAACAGGATCCCGGCGATCCGGCGCTGCCGCCGGATCGCCGCGAGGATCTGGCGCTGTCCGGCTAGGACGGTCTCGGCGTGCCGCTCGTTCTCGGCGGCGACGGCGAGGGCGACCTTCTCGGGCAATGTTTTCAGCGCGCCCGCCAGATCGGTCACGGCGGCAAGGACCTTGGCCTGGCTTGACTCGATCGCCTCATCCAGGCGCTTGTGCCCGGCCCGCTGCTCATTGGCGGACACTTCAAGCTGGCGGCTCAGGTCCGTCAACGGCGTGCCGACCGGGCCGGAACTCCCCCGCGACCCGGACATGCTCGTCCAGCACCAAAAGTTCGCCGGCCCGCGTCTCCTGACGCGCCGGGGCGAGCCGAGTGGCGGTGTCGACCGCGGCGGCGGCGGCGAGCGCCGTCTTGAAGCGGTCCAGTTCCCGCCGATGACCTGCCGTCGCGGCCGCGATCTCTTCGGACGCTTCGAGTTGTTGGCACGGCAGTTGTGGCGCCTCGATATCCATGTGCCGGCCGGTCTCCGCCAGCAGATCGATCTCGTGAGCGACCCGGTGGAGGTGCTGACCGAGCCGGTCTCGGCGCTGCCGCTGCCGGGCTAGGTCACGTTGCGCCGCTTCGACGGCCTTGTCGAGCTCCGCGGCGCGCGGCCCGCACCGACTCCGCGACATCCTTGGCCTCAAACGCTCGCCGCGGCCGTGCCGCCGGCCGTGCCGCTCGGGCGAGATCGGCCCGCAGGGTCGCCCAGCACAGTGAGCGCGCCGGACAGCTCCAACAGCGCCAGGTTCAACAGCGCCAGGTTCAGCGACCTGAGCGATCCCCGCAGCGCGCCATCGAGCTGTTCCGTGGCCGTTTGCGCGATGGCGGTCGCCTCGGTCATGCGCATTCCCGATGGCCTCGTGCCTTGCCCTGTCCCGATGCGGCTTGTCCGGATACTGACGGACACGGCAGGAGCCTCAGGTGCCCGGGTTGGTGATGATGGTAAGCCGGGATGAATTGAAGGCAATGACCGCCAGGTCGGGCCGGCCGGTGTTGTCCAGATTGGCCAGGATCAGGTCATGCGGGCGGTCGCCCGCGGCCAGGACCCGGGTCTGCGCGAAGGCGCCCGCGGTGTTGCGCAGGATCGAGACATTGTCGGTGTCCTGGTTGGCCGTTGCCAGATCCAGATCGTTGTCGCCGTCGAGGTCGGCGGCGGCGATGCTGCGCGGCCACTGGCCGGTTGTCACAGCCACAGGCGGGTCGAAACTCGCGTCACCCCTGTTGCGCAGGATCGAGACGCGCGTGGCGAAGGTGTCGGCCACCGCGAGATCGTTGTCGCCGTCACGGTCGGCGTCAAACGCCACGAGGTCCCACGGGCCATCGCCCGCCTGGTACCAAATAAAAGTGCTAAACGTGCCGCCGCCGGTGTTACGCAACACGGTGACATTCATGATGCCCCAGTTGGTGTAGGCGATGTCCGTGTCACCATCGCCGTCCAGATCGGACAGTGCCACCCGCACGGGCGTATAGCCGTGCCCGTGATCCCCGCCGCTGCTCAGGACCCCGCTGCCGTCGTTGTAGAACGGCGACGCCTTGAAGCACTGGTTCACGGCGGCGACATCGAGCGAGCTGTCGCTGTTGATGTCGGCGACCGCCACGCCCATCGTCGAATAACACGAGTCATAGGTCGCCGGCGGTTGGAAACCGCCGTCACCCCGGCTGAACAGGATCGATATCTTGCCGGGGATGCCGGCGATGCCTAGCACCACATCGCCCCGGCCATCGCGGTTCATGTCACCGGCGGCCAGATCGGTCAAGGCGATGTCGCCGAGCGGGCTGCCCGAAAACGCCAGGCCGAACCGGCCGGAACCGTTGTTACGCCAGGTCTGGATCAGCCCGTTGCGAGTACCGATGATCAGATCGTTGTCGCCGTCGGCGTCGAGATCGGTGGCGGTCATCGAATCCGGCTCGGAAGCGACGGAATAGGTGAAGGTGGCGGCACTGGCAGGGCTGGCTGGGCCGGCGGCGATGGCCGCAACGGCCGCCACAGCGGCGACAGTGACATAAACACGTCCGCGCATGCGGGTCATTCCTTTCTGTGTCTGGCTCACTTGTCCAGAAATGACACGCGTCAATAACGTGAATCGTTCAGCACTGTCAAAGCTCGGACAGCGCGCTACACCAGGGATCTGATCAGTGCGACGATGCCGACGATCGCGAGGCCGAGGATGATAAATCCGAATATCACGTACCCGAGAAACGGCCCCACGATCAGCCAGGAGAACGAGGACCTCGCCGCATCCACCACCGGCGCGTCAGCGACAGGCGTGTCGGCGACCCGCTCGGTCGTGTCGTCTCGCTCTCGTGTCACCTGCTGGAGCAGATCACGGTATCGGCCGGCGGCGAGCCCGCCCAGCCGCGCCGTCGGGTCGTCGCGCAACCGCAGCGCCGACAGCCTCGCCCAGGCGCGTGGCTCCGCCGCCTCCCACGCGTGGACCTCGGGGGCCGTGACCTCCTCGGTGAGAAACCCCCAGCGACCGGCCTCCACCGCGTTGCCGATCTGGCGATTGAGGGCCGCACGCCGCGCCCGCAGGTCGAAATCCTCGGGATACGCGGCGACGAGGCTGGCGAGCCGCTGCATCGCCGGATGCACATGTCCAAGGCTCAAATCGCGGTCCACCCGCGCCAACGCGTCATGCTTAGCCACGACGGCCATTATGGGCGAACGGGTGGTCCACTTCATGCGGGCAGGTCATCAATTCAGCGGCCGGCCTTGCCGTAATCGAAGCGGTGGAGTTTGTCGGATTTTCCAGCGAATCGGATGCCGTCCTCGGTCCACCATTTGACGCCGCAAAGCATGGCCACTACCCCGGCGATGAGCCCGGGGCAGCGAAGGGCTTCGAAGAGTTCGGCGGGAAGACCCACCGACGCGACGAAAAGGGCCGCGCCGGCAAGGGTGAGGCCCAGCCACATCAGCCGCCGCCGGCGCGCCGTGGCCTCGTCCAGCACCTGGATCTCCTCGACGACACCGCACACCCCGCAGGTGATCCGGCCGGTGCGGTGTCCCTGCGGGGGTCGTTCGATAGCTATGGGCTGGAGGCTGTATCTGAAGGTGGTGCCGACAACCCACGATCGAGTGCCGAGATCATGCGCGAACTGTATCGTCGGATAGGGACCGATTCGTCCACGTGGCACGGCTCATCCTTTCCAAGATGGGCGCATCTACACATTTGCATCGTGAGTTGGCCAGCCTTCACCACCCAGCATGGCCACCGGAGCGGGCAGTCGCAACCCGGGACACCCCGCAGTTGCTCGCATGAGGCACGTCTAGCCGCGCCGCCAGACGACCCCGCGCTGCGCGCCGTCGTGGGCCTTGTCGGTGTTTGTGGCCGGCGATGGTGCGCCCATCGTCGCTGATCGCCACCGCCCAGTTCATGCCGTACTCGGTGGGCTTGGGAAAGACGCTGGGCAACTTGAGGATGGTGGCCCCGTCGGTCAGGGTGCCAGTCGCCGATCTCGGTCGCCAGCCCGAACCCGGTCTGGGTGGCGATGCCCCGCACACAGACCAGCCGGGTCACCACGCTCGCCCATGGCCCGGTCGCCGCCATGACGCCGATCGCAGAGTCGAGGCGGTCCCGGCGGGCCAGCGTGGCCAGCACGGTCTCGAATGCTTCGTCGAAGGCGTTCAGCAGACCAGGTTGAGCGAAACGTCGACCGCGTAGCCACTGCTCGCGCACCACCGTCCTGGCGTGCCCGCCGGAGTCGGCGATTCCGTGACGCAGCAACAGTTTTCCAGCCACGATGCCGGGGTGCTCATCAGATCGGCACGGGCATCCTCCCGAGCCCGGACCAGCTCCCCGGGCGGCCTCCTCGGTTTCGGTGGGTACCCGCATCGCAGGCAGCTGCCCGATATGCAGCAGCCGCGCCAACCGGGCGGCATCGCGCTTATCGGTCTTGACCCGGTCACCGAGCGGGCGTTCCAGCTTCGACGGCGCCACCACCACGCAGCGCACACCGCCGCGGTCAACGCCCGCGCCAACCCGAACCGGTCGGCCCGGCCTCATAGACCACCGCCGCCGGGCCGGGCAGCCGCCGCACCCGCGCCAGCACCTCCTCGTTGGTTGGCATCAGCCGCTGCGACACATGCCTCAATCGGGCGAGAAAGCACTACCGGACCACGCTTCCGGGCATCGAAGTGTGTCACTATATATATTCATGACTGTCGAGGAGGCGGCGATGAGGTTCGATCAACTGGCCCGATTGGTGAGTACGGTGCTGGTAGGCGCCGGGGTAGGTCTCGTCGCGGTGTCGCCGGCCCACGCCGAGGCGGTGGGTGCGGTGCCCCGGCACCTCACACCGCTGGTCTCGGCGCTGCGAGCCGAGACGGCGACCGCGGAAGCGGACCGGGTGACGCTTGCCGGTTGGCGCGCCGAGCTGGCGCCGATGCTGGCCCGGCTAGGCGACCGTACGGTCACCGGAGCCCTGCGCGGGCGCGTCCTCGCGGACACCCTCTACCTGCCGGCGCGGCTCGTCATCACCGGCGATACCACGATCGTGGCCCGGCGGCTGGTGTTCGCCGGTGCGCCGGCACGGATCACGACCGGCGGGCATGCGCTGCATGTGTACCCCGTCTCGGCGGTCGTGCTACCCGGACACGCTAAGCCTGGGGCGGGAATCAACGCCGACGTCGTGATCGACGCTTCCGGCCAACCCGGCGCCGAGGGCAGCTACGGGGCCGCCGGAACGTTCGGCTGGTCCGGCACCGGTGGCGCCAACGGCTGGCCGGGCTACTACCCGTACTGCTGGGGCGAGAACGGCGGGCAGGGGTGGTGGGGCAGCGACGGTGGTGCCGGAAACGAAGGTGGCGGGGGCAGCGACGGCTGGGGCGCGGGCGAGATTACGTTCGATATCCCGGACGGCGACTTCCGGACGTACGACTTCATCGCGACCGGGGGCGCCGGCGGCTCGGGCGGCCACGGCGGGCAGGGCGGGCCCGGCGGTGTCGGCGGGTGGGGCGGCAACGGCGGCAGCGCGAACGACTTCTCCTGCGCGGGTTTTGGCTCGGGTGGCAATGGGGGCAACGGCGGTGACGGTGCTACCGGTGGGGCCGGCGGGAGCGGCGGTCCGGGCGGGAACGGCGGTCCCGGCGGCTACATCAGCGTCACCTACCCGGGCGGGTATCCGCGCGAATGGATCAACACCCGCGCGCAGGGCGGAACGGCGGGCGCCGCGGGCGGCCAGGGGCCCGGTGGCAACGGCGGGCTGGGCGGCGCCGGTGGGATGGGTGGACACGGCGGTGGCGACCCGTTCGGCAACGACGGCATGCCAGGCATACCGGGAATGAACGGCGCGGCGGGAGCGACCGGTAGCCCCGGACCGGCCGGGCAGCCAGGCCCCAACGGCCAGGTCCGCGTCAACCGCCGTTAGCCTCCGGCCGGCACCGGCCGGCCGGTCAGCGATTTTTGTTGTACGAGGCGCGTCAGCAGGTTTCGTAGTGGTAGCCGGATTTCCCGGCGGCCACGACATCGCGGTCGCGCAAAATGACGGACAGGCGGCCTCCATGGTCCTGGCATGCCTGCTCGTAGTGTTTTCGCGGGTTGTCGGTGTATTCGATCTCGATGACCCGATCGCCGTAGAGTCGTTGGTAGGAGCCGCATTCGTCGTAGACGGCGCGCTCCTCGGCGATGGCGAAGTCGAAGCCCAGTGAGCCGATCTCCATGGTGTTCTTTTGCGCGATCGCGAGCCCGTGCCGGTGGGCCGAGGCGATGAGCAGCTTGGCGAATTCCTGTGCGTGGGCACGGGTCAGCAAGCCGCGTGAGCGGGTCCAGGAGTCGAGATTGTCCGGCTCGATGGCCTGAAAACCCTTGGCGGCGCAGGCCTTGAACCAGCCGTCGAGGATCGTGCCAAGAGCGGTCCGCTTGGCCGCGGTCGAGATGTCGAGCAGCAGCTCGCCGGGCCAGCCTGGGTCCTCGACATAGGCGCCGGTGCTGGTGCGCAGCAGGAGGTCGGCATGTTGCCGCTTCCACCAGTCGCTTTCCTCCGGCTGGGTCTGGAATGCGTTGACGTAGCAGATGTTGTAACGCCCCGACGCGGGAGAGTCGTTGCGGTCGCGGGACAGTATCTGGACGCGCGAGTTGGGTGGGTAGGCCCCGCCGATCTGGTAGTCGAAGACGCCGTGCCGTGGCGGCAGTGGTATGGATGTGACCGATGGGCCTGGCGCGGTTGGTGGGCTTGGTGCGCTTGACCCGGCCGGCGTACCCGATATAGCCGGTATTGTTGATGGGTTTGGTGTGCTTGCCGCGCTTGGGCTCTCGAGTGCTGCCGCCTGTGGCGGGTTGGGGGCCGAGCACGCGGTGAGGACCAGGAGGACGAGCGGCACGGTCGAGGCACGGCGCATCCCATCAAGATAACCATTCGACGCCGGACTGGATCAATTGGCAATGTTCGATAGAAATGGCTACGCTCGGGAGTGAACGTACCTACTGGGGGTGATTTCTATGGGGGACACCAGTGCGCGGCTGAGCTTCGCCGACCTACCGACGGACTTCCATGGCCTGCACGAATGGTTCCGGAAGATGCGAGCCGGCGACCCGGTCAGCCGAGACAACAAGTTCGGCGCCTGGGACGTGTTCGGCTACGCCGAAATCGAACACATCCTGGGAAATCCCGCGACCTTCTCGTCGGACTTCACCGGCCTGATCCCACCACAGCCGGAGTTCGATCTGTTTTCCGAGGGCAGCTTCGTCGGCATGGATCCGCCCCGCCACTCCAAGCTGCGGCGGCTGGTGAGCAAGGCGTTCACCCCGCGGGTGGTGGCCCAGCTCGAGCCGCGCATCGCCACCATCACCGGTGAGCTGCTCGATGCGGCCGCACACAAGCCGGACTTCGACGCCGTGGCCGACCTGGCCTACCCGCTGCCCGTCATCGTCATAGCGGAGCTGATCGGCGTGCCGGTGGCCGACCGTGAAATCTTCCGGCGCTGGGCCGACGAGCTGTTCTCCCAAGACCTGCCCGACACGGTGCTGCCGGGCGAGGCCGATCTCCAGCAGCAGGGAGCCAAGCTGCGTGAGATGCTCGACTACCTGCTGGCGCACATCGCCTCGCGGCGCACCCACCCCGCCGACGACCTGACCACCACCCTGATCGCCGCCGAGGTCGACGGGGAGCGGCTGACCGACCGGGAGATGGTGGGATTCGTCGCGCTGCTGCTCATCGCGGGGCACATCACCACCACCACGCTGCTGACCAACACCATCGTCTGCCTCGACGAGCATCCTCCGGCCGCCGACGCGCTGCGTGGCGACCCGGCACGCATTCCGACCGCGCTGGAGGAGGTGCTGCGCTATCGCACACCCTTCCCCCGCCTGGCTCGACTGACCAAACAGGACACCGAGATCGCCGGGCGGTCCGTGCCCGCCGGGCAGGTCCTCAACCTGTGGGTCGCCTCGGCCAATCGCGACGAGCAACATTTCGCCGAACCGGACCGGTTCGACATCGGCCGCAACCCCAACCCGCACATGGCCTTCGGGCACGGGATCCACTTCTGCATCGGTGCTCCGCTGGCCCGGCTCGAGGGGCGCATCGCCGTGGACCTGCTGTTGCGCCGCAGCTCCCAGCTGTCGGTCGACGGCCGGCCGGACCTGTATGACCCTCGGGTCATGACCGGAGCCAAGCGCCTGCCCGTGCGGGCGGCCTGGGCCGAAGCCGACACCCTGCTCGACTCCTAGTCTGTGCCGTGACAAGCGACTCGCCGGACAGGGAGTCGAAGCCGGTCTATGCTCTTGTGCGCAGACCGCGGACAGCCGGTCGCTGGCCGGCGCCGCGTTGAACCTCGCTGGGAGGCACCATGACGGAGATTCGGCAGTACCTCGCCGAGGAGGTTGCGGAGGACCACGCAGACGGCATCATCACGCGAAGGGAGGCGGTACGCCGCCTCGGCCTGCTAGGCGTGACCGGTGCGGCGGCGACCGGACTGCTGGCCACGGTCGGCACCGAGGCGGCGGCCGCCGGATCCGCGGACTCCGCCGGACAGGATGGCAGGCGCGGCCCGACGGAAACGGCCTGGGCGCCCGTCGCCCAGGAGGCGATCACCTTCGCGGGCCCCCGGGTGTCGCTGATGGCCGCATGGGCACCCGCCGCCCGGCCGCGTGGCAGTGTGCTCGTCATCCATGAGAACCGTGGGCTCAACGACCACATCCGGGCGGTCGCCGGCCGGTTCGCCGCCAGCGGATATTCGGCGCTGGCGCTGGACCTGCTCTCCGAGGAGGGTGGCACCGGGTCGTTCCCGGGCGAGGCCGAGGTCTCGGCCGCGCTTGCCCAGATCCCCCCGGAGCGCCACGTCGCCGACATGAAGGCCAGCCTGTCCGAGCTCAAGCGCCGCGTCCGCGGCAAGAAGCTGAACGCGATCGGGTTCTGCTTCGGCGGCGCCATGGTGTGGCGCCTGCTCACCTCCAACGAACCGCGCCTTTCGGCGGCGGCCCCGTTCTACGGGCCGTTCCCGGAGGGCGGCAGCTTCGCGGGCTCCCGGGCCGCCGTGCTCGGGGTCTACGGCGGACTCGACACACGGGTCAACGCCACCATGCCCGCAGCCAAGGCCGCACTCGAGACGGCCGGACTCAAGCACGAGCTCCTGACCTTCACCGAGGCCAATCACGCCTTCTTCAACGACACCGGTGCCCGGTTCAACCCGCACGCCGCGACGGAGGTCTGGCGGCGGGCGCTGAACTGGTTCGACGCCGCCGATCAACGCCACGACGACTGATCGTGGATCACTGATCGACCGATGCGGGCGGCGGCCATCGATCCGTGAGCAGGTCAGGTCAGGGCATGGCGAGCAGGACCACGCCGGCCGCGACCGCCACGCTCGCGGCGATGCGCAGCCGTCCCATCGGCTCGCGGAACAGCACGGCGCCAAGGACCGCCGCCACCACGACACTGCACTCACGCAGGGCGGCGACGGCGGCGAGCGCGCCGCGGGTCTGCGCCCACAGCACCAGGCCGTAGGCCAGCAGCGACAACGCCCGGTCAGCACGGCCAGGTCCCACCGCCCCGGGGCGTCGGGTTTGGACGGACGCCACCGGCGCGCAGCGATGATCGCCAGGACCGTGGTGCCGCAGTGCAGCGCGATCAGCCAGGCCAGGTAGCCGATGGAGCTGCCGCTGCGCCGCACGCCCACCCCGTCGACCAGCCACGGCCACGCGGGCCGGTCCGGCAACGGCGCGAATCCACATAGGACGACAGCGAGCACAAACGACACCGCCGCCGATCGCTCGAACAACCACAGCTTGTCGCCGACGCCCTTGGCGATGGCGTTCCATCCGGCGTGCAACACCGCCGCCGATAGCACAGCCATCAAGACCACGCTGGAGCATAAACACGATCCCCGCCCACTGGAACAGGCCCCGGCCTGGCGTAACTTGTACGTCGCGGCTAGCCTCAGCGGGGTGCGCCGCTGGCCCGCAAGCTTCTGGGGGAGGAAGACATGCCTGGTGACAAGGGGACGACGCTCGGTGCGGATCTGGCCGAGCTCTATCGGGCGGGCAAGGTGACGCTGCCCAACGGCGCCGCGGAGTTCAAAGCCGCGGGAGAGGCCGTGGCCAGGTCCGCCTCGGCGGATGCCTGCTTCAACCGCCCCGCGATCTTCGGCGGCACCAAGGGACCGGCCCACGCCGAGTGGGAGGAGCTGCGGGCGACCATCGGCCGGTTCCTCAGCGAAACGGCCGACAACATGTATGACACGGGCACCGCACTCGTGCTGGCGGCGGAAAACTACGCGTCGTCCGACACGGCCGCCAAGCGCGAGCTCGACCGGCTCAAGGTGGAGTGGAGGCTGCCGTAGCCATGGGATTCGAAAACCTGATGGGCAAGGCGGAGGACATCCGCAAGAAGGCGATCGAAGAGGCCATTTTGGACCTGGGCGGCCGGCGCCACTCGGGTTCCTACATGCAGACCAAGCGCCCGGAGATCGAGGCGATGTTCGCCGACATCCCCGGCCTCTACGAGCCGTTCACCAGCACGCCAAACCCCGACTCGTTCAACACGCCGATCGATGAGCTCAAGGTCGCGCTGTCCCGGCTGAGCACCGGCGTGGGCGGCTCGGTCGACCCGATCTCCACCAACGGCCGGCAATATCCGGCCAGCATCGCCCTGGAGAAGATCAAAGGCGCCGGCGACGACGTGTTCGGCTGGACCGGTTACCCCGCTCAGGAATTCAAGACCGGATACATAGACCCGTTCCCGGCCGTGGTGAAAAACCAGTTCCTCCTGGTCTCCGCGCTCAAGGCCGCGCTTGAGGCCGAGCAGGCGATGTGGAAGGAAGTACGCAAGAACATCTCCGACATCGCCGACCAGACCTACACCCGGCTTGAGCACATGGACGACTGCGGCAAAAACGAGTGGCAGATGGCGTTCACGGTCGTCGCCTCGGTCTGTGCCGTGGCCGCGGTGCCGCTCACTGGCGGCGCGTCGCTGGCCGTCGCTGGCCTGGCCATCACCGCGATCGGCGCGACCGCCCAGGTCGTGGCGGCCGTGGAGATCAAGGAAGCGCCCAAGACCGACATCGAGGGCGAGAGCGCCGACGCGGTCATCCGGTCGATGCGCGAAGCCATCAAGAAGCAGATCCAATACATCTTCGAGACCGAAGACCGGATCAAGCAGAAGCTGGGCACCATCAACGACAGCGTCTATCAGACGCAGCGCGACTCCGACGTCAACCGGCACTTCTTCCACACCCGACGGCCCGCGCTGGCGGACAGCAACGCCGGCAACATCCGCAACAACATGGGCTATACAGACTAAGGGGCGCGGGCAGATGGGGATCACCGAACGGGTGGAGCGCATGGTGGTGCGCGTCGAGGCGCCCAGCCACAGCGTCTCCGCCGAGATGCACGGCCGCAACGACATCATCGTGACGTTCGCACCCGGCTTCTACCACCGAGCCGACACCCACGAGATGCAGACGCAACTCGAGCAGCTGGGCAGGCTGCTGTGGGCGTCCTGGATGCGCGAGTATCACAGGATCCTGTCCGACGAGCACCAGCAGACCTACCAGGAGTCCCGGCCGGTCAGCCAGACCGACTTCGAGTTCTTCGAGAAGCGGGCCAACCTGGTCGCGGAGGGCCGCTCCGGAGACGGGCGCATCGAAATCGCGGTGCGTGGCATGCAGGAGTGGAAGGTCCGGGTGGCGCGCGACGCGATGGCCACGATGCGCGAAGACGAATTCGCGGCACAGGTCGCGGTCGCCGCGCGCGGGCTGATCAGCGATCAGCAGGACAAGATCCGGGAGCTGAAGGTCACCACATACGATCCGGAGTTCGTAGCCGACTTCAAGGAGTGAGGGAAGCGATGGGCGTCCGGCGATGGATCGGAAGCGGTGTGGTCGCGGCAACCCTTGTCACGCTTGGGGCCTGCACACCGGATGACGGCGGGGAGAAGACGCCCGCGGCGTGCTCCACCCCGCCCACCCTCATCGCTTCCGCCCAGCCCGCCGGCGTGGGCGCGGGCGCGCTGCGGGTCGCCGAGAGCGGTTATACCCAGCTCGGTCCAAACAAGACGGTCGTCAGCATCGGCGCAATCCTGGAAAACACCGGTGAGCAGGTGGCCTACCGGGCCCGCGTCACGTTCAAGGCCACCGCAGCGGGTGGGGTGTCGGCGGTGCCGGCCGGTTCGGGCGAGCTGTTGAGCCAGGAGATACCGGTGATCCTGCCGAGGCAAAAGATCCCGGTCGGCGCGTGGACCTATGTGGAGGGACAGGTCACGGCGGTCAACGTGGAGGTCACGTCGGCGATGTGGGTGGCGCGAGACGCCTCCTTCGCCGAGATCACGACCGGGTTCCAAGCGTTGGCGCGCACCGCCACCGACCCGGAGACCGCCTCGGTGACCTACAAGATGATTTCTGGGTACTGTCGCGAGCTGACCCCGCGCGGTGTGGCCATGGTTTTCCGCGACGGCGGGGGCAAAATCGTGGGCGGAAGCTTCGAGCTCGGCGCCGAGAAGTGCCCGCCCGGCGAGTCGACGCAGCGCTCCACCGCGCAACGCAGCGCACCGGCCGGCATCAACGATGCTTCCACCCAGGTGCACCCCTATTGCGACTTCGCGCCGGCCACGGCCCCAAAGTCCAACGGTGGCCCGGTGAACTGAAGCGGCAGCCGGCCTTCCCACATGGTCCGTCCACTGGGAGCTTCAGCCCGGCTTGACGGCGCGGGTGGCGAAATAGCCCGGCATCCACTCGGCGGTGGCGTCGCTGTGATGCGGCGCCTCGTCGAAGCCGGTGATGACGAAGCCGGCCGCCAACTGGCCGCCGATCTGGGCGGACAAAGAGTGGCTGTATTCCAGCGGCGCACCCGAACCCCACAACCGCTCCCGTTCCCCGGGCTCCAAGTGGGTCACGTCGCTGTAGGGCAGCCGGTGGCGCACCACCAACTCGCCGCGCCCGTCAAGGATTTCGGCGTCGAACAGGTAGACGTCGGGGTTGAGGAACCCGGCCAGCAGGCCGCCGCCCGGGCACAGCACCCGGAAGCACTCCCGCCACACCGGTCCGAGCTCCGGCACAAACAGGTTGGAGACCGGGTGAAACACCAGGTCGAAGGAGCCGTCGGCGAAGGCGCCCAGGTCGCGCATGTCGCCCAGCACCGTCCGCAGGCGCAGGCCGTCGCGCTTGGCGACCATCTCATCCTGGCCAAGCTGCCGCGGCGAGTTGTCGAACACGGTCACCTCGGCCCCGGCCGCGGCCAGTGTCGGACCCTGCTGCCCGCCACCCGAGGCCAGGCACAGCACCCGGCAACCGGACAGGTCCGCGGGAAACCACGACCGGTCCACCGGACGGTAGCCGATGAGCACGACCGACCACCTGCCCGCGCGGGCGTCCTCGATGACCTCCGGGGATACCGGGCGCGACCATTCGTTGCCCCTGTCCACCTGCAGATCCCAGGCGAGGCGGTTGTGTGCGACGGGGTCGGCGTGGGGTTCGGCCATGCGCCCCACCATAGAGCCAAACCCCCCGCATGCGCGTCACTGATACCGTCTCCACATGACCCTCGCTGCCTCGGCGCGCCGACCCTAGACGGTCATGCGCGACGAGGATTCGCATCCGACCGAGCAGTGGAGGGGCTACGCCAAGGGCCGGGCACGCCGGGCCGCGATCATTCACACCGCGGCGGAGCTCTTCGCACAGCGGGGTTTCGGGGGCGTGACCGTCCTCGAGCTCGCCGCCGCCTGCGGCATCTCCCGGGCGGGCCTGCTGCGCTACTTCCCCGACAAGGAGGCGCTCCTTCAAGCCGTCCTGGAGGACCGCGACCGTGAGGACCGGCAACGCTTCCGGCCCTACATCCGGATCCCGGAGGGCCTCGGCATCCTGCGCGGGATGGTCGACCTCGCCGGCCGCAACCAGCTCGTCCCGGGGCTCATCGAGCTGTTCGTGCGGCTGTCGGCCGAAGCGTCCGATCCCGAGCACCCGGCCCACGCCTACTTCACCGAGCGATTCGAGCGCATCCGGCGGGGCACCGCCGCCGCTTTGCGACAGGCTCGCAAGGCGGGCCACCTGCGCGACGACGTCGACCCGGACCAGGCCGCAGTCAGGCTCACCGCCCTCACCGACGGCCTGCAAGCCCAATGGCTCTTCGATCGCGGCATCGAGATGGCGCACCACGTCCGCACCGCGATCGTCCAACTCCTGAGCGCGAAGGGCCAGAAGGCCTTCGACGCCGTCACCACGATCCCGCTCGAAGTCACCTAGCCCGAGCGTGCGGCAACGGCCAGCGCAACGGGCCAGCGCAACGGGCCAGCGCAACCGGCCAGCGCAACCGGCCAGCGCAACCGGCCAGCGCACGGGGCGGCGCAACGGCCAGCGCAACCGGCCAGCGCAACCGGACGGCGCACGGTGCGGCGCAACCGGGCGGCGCAACCGGGCGGCGAATCAGCGAGACGGCCGAGCCGCCTCGAGCCTTGGCCGGCCGTCGATCCCGCGCAGCCTGGCGCGGATCTCCCGGGCGGCCGGGTGGCCGATGGTGTCGAATATGGAGGCCGAATGCCGCCAGGCCCGGCACGCCGCGTCCCGGTCGTCCCTGGCCAGGTGGGTGTCGCCCAGGTGGCACAGCACCTCGGCCTCGTTGCACAGATCACCGACGGTGCCCGACACCACCGCGATAGCGGCCCCGGCCGATCGCTGTGCCGTCCCGGCGGCGATGGTGTCGAGCCGCTTCAACTCGGCCCGCCGGCCCACGAACGCGGCCACGGCGGACGGCAGCTGTTGGGGGATCACACGTGCGCTCGGCTCCGGCGCCACGTCCAGGGCGGGATCGCCGTTGAGGATCTGCTTGTGCAGCTCCTGCAGGGGTGGGCTGGGATAGGCGCCGAGATCGTCGTCCAGCCGGTGCTGCAGGTCGTGATAGCTCGCCAGTGCATCGGCCTGGCGACCGCTGCGATAGAGCGCCACCATGAGCTGGCCGACCACGCGCTCATCCCAGGGGAAGGCCGCCGCACGCAACGTTAGCTCCCCCACCAGCTCAGCGTGGTGCCCGTGCCGCAGGGCCACATCGTTGCGGTCCAGCTCGGCAGCCAACCGCCCCGTGGCGAGCGCGTCCCTGATCGAGGCGAACCAGAGCGAGTCGATGCCCGCGAACGCCTCCCCTCGCCACAGACCCAGCGCCTCCTCATAGGCGTGGACATCTGCGTCCGGGCCGGCCTCGGCGCGGGCCTGGGCGACGAGCCGCCGGAATCGGTGCATGTCCACCGACATCGGGTCTGCGGAGAGCCGGTAGCCGCCGGACTCGTGCGCCAGCCGAACCCCGGCGCCGCTCAACAGGTTTCGCAGCCGGGACACGTAGCCCGCCAGCGTCGCCCGCACGTGGCCGGGCGGGGCGTCTTGCCACACCCGGTCCACGAGCTGGTCCACCAGTACCACATGATTGATGTCTATCAACAGGGCCGCGAGCACGCACCGCTGGCGGGCGTGCCCCGCCGGCACCCGATGACCGTCTACAACAACCTCGACCTCGCCCAAGAGCCTGAATTCGACCGGCACAGCCCGCCTCCCCCGAAATCCCCGAGGTGGACCATATCGGGTCCGGCAATCGCCATCTATGCAGTTCTACACATAGTTGCCGTCGGCAATTGTCCGGCCGTGCGCGGCGAATTCGTCAGCTCGACAGGCGGGGCGCCGGGCACCGCCGCGCCGGCGGCTCCAGCCGGTCGGCGAGCCGGCGCAAGGCACGCGCGGTCGCGTCGCGTGCTGGATCGATAAAGCTGCCGCGCTCCTTGATGACCGGTGCGTCCGGCCGGGCGGAGCTCACGTGGCGCTCGACAGCGTGCATGGCAGAGATCATGCCTAGCGGATCCATCTCCGGATTCCTTTCTTTGCGGGTCAGCCGGCCGGGCCGGTTGAGGCGCGCACCACCAATTTGGTCGGCAGCACGACCTGGCGCTCGGTGCGATCGGGGTCAAGCAGCAGCTCGCCGGCGATGCGCCCCTTGTCGAGCGCGGGCTGCCAGATCGTGGTGAGGCGGGCCGGCTCCGCCTCGGGGATGTCGTCGATGCCGGTGACCGAGATGTCCCGGCCCGCTTGCAGCCCACGGGTTTGCAGCGCGTCGAGCACGCCGAGCGCGAGCAGGTCGGTCATGGCGAGGATGGCGGTCGGCCGGGGTGCGCGGTCGAGCAGGTGCGCGGCCACGGCCGCGGCCTCCTCCCGGCTGTTGCGGATCGCGCCGATGGTCGTCACCTCGGACCAGTCGATGCCGGCCGCGGCGAGTGCGTCGCGGTATCCCATCAGACGCTCGCGGACCGTGTGATGCGGCGAGTCCTCGGGGCGGGCGAGCCGGAACGGCCCGCTCTCCTCCTCTGGACCGATCCAGTGCGCGAGCACGGCGATGCGGCGATGGCCAAGCGCCGTGATGTGCTCGGCCGCCATGCGCGCGGCCGCCACGTCGTCGATGCCCACGCGCAGCTCGTCGGGATGCCCGTCCTCCTGCCACTCGGCGAGGACCATCGGCAGGCCGCGCGCCTTGGCCGCCTCGAGCGAGGCGTGCCAGTCCGGCACGCAGTAGGCGCAGAACCCGTCCACCACGGCGTTTTGCACCGCCTGCGCGGCCGACTCGGCGTCGCCGAGCAGCGGGATGAGCAGGAGCCCGGTGCCGTGGCGCTCGGCCGTCTCGGCGAGCCCCCGGAGGAACTGCACCGCGAACGGGTCGGTGAAGGCGTAGGACAGCTCCGAGCTGAACAGCACCCCGATCGCGCCGGCCCGGCCCTTGCGCAGCGAGCGGGCGGCCGGATGCGGACCGGTGTAGCCCAGGCGCGCCGCCGCGTCGAGGATCGTCTGGCGCAGCTGGGGCGAGAGCTGATCGGGGCGGCTGTAGGCATTGGACACCGTGCTGCGTGACACCCCGACGGTGTCGGCGACGGTCTGCAGCGTCGGCTTCATGACCCACCTTCTGTATCGATCCAGCTTCTGAATCGATACAGTACAGCAGGCGAGCGCATCCGCCAACCCCCACGTTGTTGCGTCCACATGGGATTCATGATCAGATGTGGCATCCTTTTTCATTGATCACCTGGGGAGGTACGCGATGGCGGAAGGCCGCGATCGTCGATGGCTCATGCGTGGTGCGGCAGCGGCCGGAGTGGGTGCGGTCGCCGGTGCCGTGGCCGCAGGAAGCGCGGGTAACGCGGCGGGTGCGGGCGACGACCCGTACAGCGTCGATGTGATCAGCAAGGGGGCGGACCCGACCGGCGCGACCGCAAGCGACGCCGCATTCCGGGCGGCCGCGGCGGAAGTACTCGCCTCGTTTCAGCCCGGCCCGATCTCCGGATCGATCCCGAAGAAGGTGCTGCTCATTCCGCCCGGCAACTACCTGCTCACGCAGCCGGACTCGTTACTGCCCAATGTGGACGGTAGCGGCAACGGCGGCATCATCGACGGCATCGCCATCACCGGCTATGGCAAGCGGCTGTCCCGGATCACCTACTCACCGCCGGCCAACGACACGACGCTGTGGACCAACTACCAGCGCTACAAAAACGTGCGGATCTCCGGGCTCACCTTCACCAGCACCAACGCCACCTCGAGCTTCTGCTACGCCTATTCCTCGGCCTCCCATGGCGTACAGGACACGTGGTACACCGATGTGGAGTGGCGCGGTGCGTGGAAGCGCGGCATCGGACTGGACGGCCCGGCCACGACCTCCAACCTCAACAGCGAAATGGGCTGGGACCACTGCCAGGTCGGCGGCTCGTACTCGGACGCCTTCCTGGTCATCGGCATGACGCCGGCCGCGAGCCAGCAGGACCAGTTTCTCAACTACTGGTTCCGCGACTGCAAGATTGAGTACCAGTCGGGCGTGTTCGTGAGGAACACCCGGGGCGGCTCGATGAACTTCACCGGCGGCTCGTACATCCTGATAGACACCGCCGCGACCGGGACGTTCTTCCAGCTGACCGCCGATGCGACCGGCCGCGCCGACTCCGTGATGCGCCTGTACGCCCAGGGCATCCGGTTCGAGGTGCGCGGCACAGGCCACAAGGTGATCGATTCGAAGTGGTACAAGGGGACCGTCACGTTCGTCTCCTGCGACGACACGGCGCACTCGTTCCAGGCTTGGGCATCCGGCGCGGTGCCGCACGTCTACGCGTTCAACGCCAACGGTAATCGCGGCCCGATGGTGCGCTACGTCGACTGCCAGTTGATGGGCTCACACGCGGTGGCGACCGGGTCGAGCGCGACGACGGCGGGGAAGGTTCTCTACGAGGGCTGCCGGTTCATCAACGTGTCCACCGCCACCGGCACGGCCGGATTCCTGCGGTGGTCGGGGACGGCCGCGCCTCGCTACGAAATCAAGGACTGCCTCGGCGGCGCGGTCTACCTTGCCGATGTCAAAAACCCGTAGTGCGCCGTCCTTCCAGCATGGCGGCCACCTTCGAGCAGGCCCGCAGGGGTCGGCACCGACCGGCGCACAGCCAGCGCACCGCGCAGTCGCATGCGGCGTTCTTTCCTGTCCCACCTCAAGCCCGGCACGGCCCCGCTCGGCCTGGGCTGTGGCTCGGGATCGATCACCGCCGGATTTTGGTGTGAGGCCGTGGGCCGGCCGATTGATTCCCATGTCAGCGCAGGATCTCGACCAGCAACACCCAGGCGTTGCCCAGCCCGGCGACGATGGCGATGAGAATCATCGGCGCCACCCAAAACAGGCCACCGCCGACCCCGACGGCCAAGGTGCCGCCCGCGACGACGAGCAACAGCGCGATCGCCACGGAGGGCAGGAAGCGGCTCATCAGCCAACTGCCGTGCGGCTCCTGCTCGGACCGGATGCCGGGCCGGCTCAGCCACCCCAGCACCGCCCCGCTCAGTGCGCCCCCGGCCAGCAGCTCGGCCGCCAGCACGGGCCGTGGCTGATCCGGGATGAGCAGGATCACTGACACGATCAACGGTACAATCAACATAATTAATGTCTGCCCGGCACGGCCCGGCAGGTACGACAACGACAGGATACGCTGGATGTTGATCGACACGGCCACGAACAGCAAGCCGCTGAGGGCAGCGCTCGCGCCGGCCACGGCCACGGCGAAGTCGCTCCACGCGGCCGCGTCGTAGCCAGTCATCGCAGGGCGCGCCCAAAACACATGCTCATGATCTTACGGACGGACGGCTGTGCCGGCCCGGTGAACGTCCAAGGCGGTCCCTGCGGCTAGCGCCGCCGGGTCCGCATGGCCCACAATGCAGCGATGGACCTCTTCGAGCGCCTGGCCGGCCGCCCGCCCGTGTCGTGGACGATGGCCCTCTGGGAGCGCCTGATCCGTCCGGTGCACCGCAGGCAGGAGCGCCGCGACCGGGAGCTTGCCGCCGAATACGACGCCATGGCCAACACCCTCAGGGCCATCGGGCGGGAGGACGCCGCGCGTGTCCTCGACAGACAGACCGAAAAGCTCACCGCTCAACGCGAGCGCGCCGCCTGACGTCCGATGCGGACACGAAGGACAAAGTGGAGATTCAGCCTACGGCCGTGGTGCCGGCGGGGCGGTCGCGCGCACACGGTTACGGCCGGCGCGCTTGGCCCGATATAGCTCGACGTCCGCGGCCTCGACGAGGTGCTCCACCGAGCCACCCTGTGGGATCTGCACCGCGGCTCCCACGCTGACGGTCACGATGCCCTCGGCGGCCAGTGGGTGCGGCTCGTGCAGGGCCACGACCGCGGCGCGGAGCCGCTCCGCCAGCTGCAGTGTCGTGTCGATATCCGTATCCGGCATCACGATGGCGAACTCCTCGCCGCCGTAGCGGGCGGCCAGATCCCGGTCGCGGACGTGCTCCCGCAGCAGGGCGGCGACCCGCTGGAGGCAACGGTCACCGGTGGTGTGTCCAAAGTGGTCGTTGTAGAGCTTGAAGTAATCGATGTCGACCATGGCCAAACCGACAGGCGTGGCCAGGCGCCCCGCGCGGCGCCACTCCGCTGCGAGCACCTCCTCGAGACGGCGGCGGTTGGCCAGCCCGGTGAGCGGGTCGGTGATGGACAGTTGCTCCAGACG
This sequence comes from Allorhizocola sp., assembly GCA_044869915.1. Classification (GTDB taxonomy): domain Bacteria; phylum Actinomycetota; class Actinomycetes; order Mycobacteriales; family Micromonosporaceae; genus Allorhizocola. The sequence goes on along the minus strand of JBIOYB010000440.1, from coordinate 7,189 downwards.
CTCGTTGGCGAGGGCGAGCAGATGGGTGCGCTCATTGACCTTGCGTTCCAGCGACGCGTAGATCAGGGCATTGTCCAGCGAGACGGCCAACTGTGCCGCGATGAGATTGACCCCGTCGAGGCGATCGGTGGAAAACGCGTTGGCGATGAGCCGATTCTCCAGGATCAGCATGGCTCGAAGGGCCCCGCGGTTGAGGATCGGTACTACCAGAAGAGAACAACGGTCGAGACCGGACAGATACGGATCGCGGCCGAACCGGTCGTCCCGGGTGCCGTCGGCGACGACCAACGGTTCCCTTGTGCGTTCGGCGTAACGGACCACGGACACCGGCAACAGGCGCCGCCGGCTCGCCTCGGCGAGGGTGGTGGTGTCACCGGCACCGTCTGGTGAGGACACTTGCCACGTCTGCTCGTCGTCGTCCCACAGCAGCAGGTGGACTCCCGTGGCGCCGGTCATCGCCGAGAGCACCTCGACGACCCGGGCACGCAGGCCCGCGATGCTGGTCTCCGAGCTGAGCGCCTGCGCGGCGTCCAGGATCCCCAGCATGTCGATCATGCCGGTCATGATGCTCGACCGGCGAATCGGCGACTCCAAATCCACAGACACCGGCGAGGACACCGCGTCGATGGGGACATGCAGCGACGGGTAGGCCCAGTCGAGCTGGTTCACCTTCGCCGTCGCGCCCCAGGCGAGATACTGCTGCCGGGCATCGGCGAGCGAGGCGTAGCCGGCGCTGTCCATGCCGTGCGCGAGATAGAACCGGCCCGATCGTTCCAGGATCAGCGCGCGATGCCAGGGGCGCTGCTGACCCGCGACCGCCCGCTGCGCCTCGTCGTAGGCGCGCGCGGCGGACTGGAAATCGCCCACCGCCCAAGCCCTTTCCGCGTTGACCAGCCGGAGCAGGTGCAGGAAGTTGTCCGGTGCGTCCTGCGCGCGGGCGGCCAGCCAGTCCACGGCCGCGTCCACTTCGGCGAGCACCGCGCCGCGCGTGCCGGCCGCCGAGGCCCGGACCTCGCCGGCGAGTGCCAACGCCCGCAACAGATATGCCACAGCCGTCGGGTATTGGCCTTCGATGGAAGGCAGCAGCGGCATCGCTTCCGCGGCATGCCGGGCCAGTTCGGCCCGGTTGTCCAGCAGAGCGGCGGTGAGTGCCCGGGTGATGTGGGCGTTGACGGCGGCGATGGGACTGCCGGCCAACTGCTCCAGGAGGTCCGGTTCATCGGCCGGAACGGGCTCGCCACACATGACCCCAGCCACCCGGCGATACGCTCGGATGCTCTCCGCGCCGTGCACGTTTCCGGTCCGGGCGGCGAAGCCCAGCGCCGCATCGACCTCTGAGACGAAGCTTCGCAGCGTGGGCTCCAAGTCGAGAAGCCCATACACGAGGGGGTAGTAGTTCCACATCGCGTTCTGCAGGTCCCCGCCTTGGATCAGACCGTCGCGGGCGGCGAAGGTCTTCGGCACGGTGCTCTCGAGCGGTTCGAACCAGTGGCCTGTGGACAACACGTACTCGAACAGGCCGTGGGACGTTTCGGGCTCATAGCCGCGCGCCCGGCTCACTGCCAGAATCATTTGGATTATGCGGTATCCCGTGCGGTAGTCGCCCCGCTGGGCAATGGTCATGTAGGTGACGTGACTGATCGGGCCGATCAGGGCGCGGCTGGGGCCGTGGCGCCGCCACATCCCCAGCGTCTCCAGTGTCATCCAGACGGTCATCGTCTGGTCGTAGAAGAAGGTCGGCGGAAATAGCCGGTTGATCAGGGCGATTTTGGCGAGCAGCGCCGGGTCTTCGATTTCCGGCCGCTGCAGTTCGTCCGCCTCGTCGCTGTCCTCCAGCCACCGGTAAAGCTCGTCGAGGCCGCTGTCGATCTCTGCGTTGATCCGGTCGGGGCCGGGCACGGCGAGCCCGATCTGCCTCAGCTGCTCGATGCCGAGGTCGACGGCCTCGCGCAACCGGCGCTGGTTGGTCAGGCTGCTGATCTGCACTACGGTCGCGTCGGTGCGCTGCTCGGGGTGGGTACAGAGCTGGTCGATGGTCCGGTAGACCTCGTCGGCCTCATCCAGCCGGCCGAGCATGTACAGGGCGGCGTGCCGTCCGGTCAGCACCTCGATCAGCGCGGCGCTGTCGCCCGGGTCGGTGAGATCCACCGCCCGCGCCAGAAACCTCTCCACCACCGAGTAGTTGCTGAACAGCCTCGCCTCGTCGGCCGCGCGGCGGAACAGCTCCCTCATCCGCTGCCGCTCCGCGGCGTCGTCCACGGCGTCCCACACCGCCAGGTATTGCTCCGCGGCCACCGCGAACAGCTCCGGCCGCTCGGCCAGCCGCCGGGCCAGGCTCAGCCGCAGGGCGCACTGGGCCTCGGACGTCAGCCGATGCAGGACCGCTTCCTGGACCCGGTCGTGCCGGAACCGCACCACATCCCCGCCCTCGGGACCGGGCTCCAGCACCAGCAGACCGTCGCCCAGCGCGGGCATGAGCCGCCGTTCGGTGTCGGCGTCGGGCAACGCGGTCGCGACCCGTAACAGGCGCACCCCGACCTGGCCGCCCAGGCACGCCATCGCCTCCAGCGTGGTCCGCGTCGGTGGCGGCATGCCCCCGATCCGGGTCGCCAGCAGATCGACGACGTCCGCCTGGGGCAGCCGGCGCTGCAGCGCGAGCGGATCCCACGACCACCCGTCCTGCGCCGGCCGCAGGACGCCCTCGTGCCGCAGCGCGTTGAGCAACTCCACCGTGTCGAACGGGTTTCCCTTCGCGTGCGGGACGATCGCCCGCGCCAGCTCGTCGGCCCGGTCCCCGTCCAGCCGCAGCATGTCGGCCACCATGTTCGCCACGGCCGCGGGTGACAGGTTGGCCAGCCGCAGGTGCTGCGGCCCGTTGCCCAGCCTCTGCCAGCGCGACTGCATCGCCGCGAGCGGATGGGCGGCGTCAACGTCACAGTCCCGGTAGGCGCCGACCAGCAGCAGACCTTCGATCTCCTCCGCACCGCTGAGCACGGCGTCGATGAGCCCCAGCGGCGTGCGGCTCGCCCATTGCAGGTCGTCGATGAAAAGCACCACCGGCCGCTTGCGGGACGCGACCGCGCGCAGGATGTCCACCGCGGCGCGCAGCACGCGGGCCTGGGCCGTCTGCGGATCCCCCGGATCGGGCGGGACCCCGAGCAGGACATCGAACTCGGGTAGCACCGCGGTGGCCAGCGCGGCGTTGCCGCCCACCGAGTCCAGCAGGCGCTCCCGCAGCTCGGTCAGCTCCTCCTCCGGCTCGGCCAGCAGCAGGCGGCCGAGCTTGCGGAAGGCCTGCCTCACCCCGTCGAACTCCTGATCACGGCGGTATTGATCGAACTTGCCCGCCACGAACCAGCCGTCGGCGGCCGTCACGATCGGCCGCAGCTCGTCGACCAGGCTGCTCTTGCCCACGCCCGGGGCTCCGCTGACGAGCACGCCGGAGCAGCGGCCCAACATCGCCTCGGCGAACGCCGTCCCCAGCGCAGCGATCTCCGCATCCCGGCCCACCAACCGCGATGGGGCAAAAAGCCGGCCCGGGAAGTCGTGCTCGCCGGCACGCAGCGCCACCGCGCCGGCCCGGAGCCGGGCCAGGTCGTGCGCCAGCGCTTCGGCCGTCTGGTATCGCTTGTCCGGCTCCTTCTCCAGCAGATGCATGATGATCGCCGACAGCGCCGGCGGGACCGCCGGATTGATCGCCTCTGGCGGCGTCGGCACCCGAGCCAAATGATCGTGTGTGAGCCGCATCGGATCGCCCGTGCCGAACGGCGGCTCGCCCGTGGCCAGCTCGTAGAGGGTCGCCCCCAGCGCGTAAAGGTCCGCCCGCTGATCCACCGGGCGGCCCGTCCGGCCCGTCTGCTCCGGCGCGAGATAGGGCAGCGTGCCGACGATCCGGGTGTGGTGGGTGAACTCCGGCCAGATCTCCGCGGACGCGGTCGCCAGCGCAAAGTCGATCAAATATGGCGCGCCCGTGTCCCGGGCAAGCACCACGTTGCCGGGACTGATGTCGCGATGGACCACCCCGCGGGAGTGCATCCCGGCCACCGCCCGCGCCAGGCCCGCCGCGAGATCGACCAGTTCGTCGATGTCGAGCGGCGTGCTCCGCTCGGCCAGGCAGGTGCCGCCGACATCCGCCAGCATGATCGACCCCGGGTGTGCCGGCACCCCCTCGGCCAGCTGCGTGATCCCCTCGACACCGGACAGCCGGTGCAGAACGTCGCGTTCGTGGCGCAACCGCCGGGCGGCGTCCGGCCCGAGCGGCCGCTTGTCGATAACGCTGCCGCCGCCGGGCAGGAACACCCGCGTCACCAGCACCCGCTCGCTTTCGTGCAGGACCTTGGTGCGCACCGGGACGGCGGCAGCCTGCTGTGGCGCCGGTGCCGTGCCGCTCGCGTCCATGCGACATCCTCCAGAAAACCGTCAAAATCCTGCGGTAATGCAAGAAATGTCAACCGTACTCTCGGCCTCGGCCCGGAGTGTAAAAACGCTCCGGGCGGGACGTGACGCCCAATGTAGGGGTGGGTTGTAGGGAGCTCCCCGATGCTAACGACGGCGGGCGCCGGCCATGCTGCGGCATGGCCCACGAACCCATCAAGGAAGGTCTCTGCATGTCGCCTCCCCGCCACACGAGGACGCGTACCGCCCTCATGGCCCTGCTAGCCGCCATGGGACTGGTCCTGTCCCAGGCCGCCTCCGCCAGCGCCGACCCGCCCTTTCCCTTCCCGCCGCCGACGCGACCACCGGTGATCTGCCCGCCGATCTGCACCTTCCCGCCGCCACTGCCGGCCTTTCACTTCGTCGTCGTCGGCGACAGCTACACCTCCGGCGAGGGCGCCAGCCACACCCATGTCTACGTCGGCGATGCCAGCGGCAACGAGGACTGGCGCCACCAGTCCGGCTTCGCGCCCGCGCACGTGGCCTGGACGTTGCTGGAGCTGGGCCGCCGGCCGCTCGGCACGGTGACGATCCAGCCGACCGAGCTGCAGAGGTCGTGGGGCCCCGACCGGCTCTACTTCCACGCCTCCTCCGGCGCGGAAACCAAGCACCTCGACGAGGCTCAGCTCGAGGACAACGGCGCCGTGCGCAACCCGCCACAGCTCCACGATGTCTACACCGAGAGCCAGATCGTCTACTTTGGACTCGGCGGCAACGACGCGGGCTTCGGCCAGCTCGTGAGCACCGCGTTCAAGGCGTACCTCACCAGGTACAACCCCTCGGCACCGCCGGACTGGCGCAATACGCAGCGGCAGGCCGTCGCTCTCGAGGTGGGCCGGCTGTTGCAGCGGATACCGCAGGTGGTCGCCAACGTCGAGCGGGCGCTGCTGGATGTCACCGAAACCGTGTACAACCCCGACATCGTGGTGGCGCTCTACCCGATGGCGGTCAAGCCGTTGGACAACATCGGCACAACGGAGATCACCGCGGAAACAATGGCGCTCATGTGGCCGTTCGCGGCCGAGGTCAACCAGGCCATCCGGGACGGGGTGGCCAATTTCCAGGCCCGAAACCCGAGCATCAGGATCCACCTCTTCGACCCCAACACGGCCGGGCCGGGCGGCACCAGCGTGGTCGCGGGACACGAACTCGGCCAGCCCGATTCATACTTCAACGGCGTCGTATACCGCCCGCGCATGCTGGGCCAGTTCGAGGGGTTCCGGTCCTTCCAGGAAAGCTTCCACCCCAACGAACTGGGCGGCGCGGAGATCGGTAAGGCGCTGGCGACCTACATGGCGGGCGAGTTCCCGGCGCTGTTCCCCAACGGGCCGAACTTCAACGCCGTCAACGTCAACCCGCAGGCGTCGGTCACCGATCCAGACGATGTGCAGGCGCTCGAGGAGTGGGCGATCGCCAACCCCGACAAGGTGTGCGATATGACCGACATCGACAGCGTGTGCCGCTACACCGGTACTTTCGGCATCACCATCCCGCACGACTGGTGGTTCAACCCGTCGGTGATCCCGCCGATCCCCGGTGCCCCGACCGTGCCGAGGCCCGGCGGACCCGACCAAGGCACGCCCGGTGGAGGCGGCGGCGGTGGCGGCACCGGCATCCCTGCCGGCTACATCCCCAAGGATCCGTGCGACATCTTCAAGCCGGTCAACTCCGAGTTTTACCGGGATGTGCGGGTGGTCGGGGGACCGCTGCGATCGCCGATACTCATCCACTCGCTCGTCATGCAACCCGGGCCCCCCTGCATCCCGGGCATAGGAGTGGTCTACTGGTGACCGTCGCAAGCTGACCGGCGGGCTGCTTCCGCACGCGGGAGCAGCCCACCACGTCATTCCCCACTTGCACCAGACCCGGCTAGGCTGAGATCCTCTAGAACGTTCGCCGAGCTCGATGTTCAGGGGCGGGGATGGCCACCGGGGCGACACCGCGAAAATCAGTCGGTCGCGACGCTGAGCTGAACCAATTGGCGAGCGCCGTGTCAGACGTGGCAGACGACGGGGCACTCCGCGCCGTCGTGGTGCGCGGTGACCCGGGGATCGGCAAGACCCGCCTGCTCGCGGAGCTGGCCGATCTGGCGCGGGCACAAGACTTCGCCGTACACCATGGTCAAGCAACCGAATTCGAACGTGACGTACCCTTCGGCGTCTACATCGCCGCCTTCGAGGAGTCCCAGGGCGCGCTGACCGAGTTGCTGCTGGACGCGACCGGGCCGTCCGCCGCCCGGCGCGCCGGGCTCGACCGCTATCGGCTCTTCCAACGGGCACGACGGCTTCTCGAGCGCCAAGGGGACGCCGGTCCGGTCGCGATCGTGCTCGACGACCTGCACTGGGCCGATCAGTCCTCTTTGGAGCTCACCGAATATCTGCTGCGCCATCCGCCGCGTGCGCCGTTGCTGCTCGCTACCGCATACCGCACCGCGCAGGTCCCCCCGGGCATCGCCAGGGCGGTGGCGCAGCTGGGCAACGCCACCGTCCACATCAGCCTCGCGCCGCTGCGCGAGACCGATCTGGCGGCGCTGCTGCCGCAAGCGGATCGCGGCAGGCGGCGATTGCTTTACCGCACCACCCACGGCAATCCGCTCTACCTCCAGGTGCTGGCCGACGCCGGCGCCGAGACCCTCGCCGCGCTCGCACAGGCCGGTGACGCGACGACCGGGGCGCCCGAGCGGGTGCTGCTGGAGGTGCTCAGCACGGAGCTCACCGCACTGACGCCAGCCGTCCGGCAGGTGGCGAGCGCGGCC
>JBIOYB010000439.1:0-20370 GCA_044869915.1 Allorhizocola sp. | reverse complement strand
GCGGTCCTGACGGGACTTGAACCCGCGACCTCCGCCTTGACAGGGCGGCGAGCACTCCAACTGCTCCACAGGACCTTGCGTCGGTCACAGACTGTACCAGTCTGTGACTCGTGCCCCCAACGGGATTCGAACCCGCGCTACCGCCTTGAAAGGGCGGCGTCCTAGGCCGCTAGACGATGGGGACGCCTGACCATCATGGCATGATGGCCCGCCGGAGGCTCGCAAAGCATATGTGACTGCTCCGGGTTACGCCAAATCCATTCTGGGTGTCCCGCCAAGCGCGACGTCCGTCACACCCGCGAGCCAGGGCGCGAATGCCGATGGCGTCTCCGCCAACTCGGACAGCAGATCGTCGGGACGGATCCAGCGCAGGCCGGCGACCTCCATCGGGTCGGGGCGGGCGCGCGCGTGATCTGCCGGGAGGATGCCCAGCAGCACGTGGTCATACTCGTCCTCGACCAGCCCGCTCTCCTCGTCGAGCGCGCGATAGCCGTAGACGCCGACCTCGGTGAGCTCGACCGACTCGATCCCGATCTCCTCGGCGAGCCGGCGGGTGGCCGCGGCGACGACCGACTCACCGGGCCCGGGGTGGCCGCAGGTCGCGTTGGCCCATCTCAGCGCGAACCGGGTCTTCACCGCCGCCCGCTGTTGCAGCAGCAGCCGCCCGTTCCCGTCGAAAAGGTGCACCGAGAAGGCGCGATGCCTGAGCCCCGGCGCCGAGTGTGCCTCGGCCACGGTCGCCGCGCCGCAGGCCGCGCCGTGCTCGTCCACCAATTCGACCATCATTGTTTCTCGTGTGGTGACCGTCATGCCCCTGTCCCAATGATCCAAAGTGCGGCTCGCCTGCCGCCTTGCAAGCCTGAGCCCGAATACACCACATTCGCGAGGGCTGGATGCCGTCGGGAATGCGAAGAATCGCCGAACGGAATGCCGTGGGCCATTCCTTGGCGTGCCCAGTCGGCCGGTGTGACCACGTAGGACACGCGCACGGACATCCCCAAGTCCAGATATCCGCGTGCCTCCAACGTTGCCATGATCTCGCCCGCATATCTACGCGTGGCGATCCCATCCCAATCCATGGGCGCCGCCTTCAGGTTGGGCACGGGGACCACGACCTGGTAAACACCGCGCCCATCGCCCGGCTCGACATTGACGGCGATCGTCGGATCGCGCATCAGCTCGCCGCGCACCAGCAGCTCGTGCCGGCTCCTGCGCCATGCCCACCCGAAATGCACGTTGCGCCGCGCGATCCCACCGTACGCCGCGCCCGCCCCGAGGTGCAGCACCAGGCACGACGGCCCTCGCCCAACCCTGCGCCGGGGCACGACAACGGCGTCGACCGGCACGCGCTCCCCGTCATCCACCTCCACCGATACGACCCGGTCACCGCGCGTCGCCCATTGGCGCAGCTTCCGCCCGTACCAAAGAGAGATTTGATGCTTTTCAGAAACGGCCGCGAGCGTGCGGGCCATCGCGTTCATGCCGCCCCGCGCCGACCACGGTCCGCCGAGGGGTGAATGGCCGAACAGCCCGGCCGCGCCGTGGACCCGGGAACGCAGCATCCGGAATCGCGCACGGGCGCGCTTGTGGCCGCCGCACACGGCCGCGATCGCGTCGGCCGTGCGGTGCGGGTCGGCGAACACGTCGATCGTCGTGCCGTCCGGAAAGTGTGCCCGGCACAGCGGATCAACGAAAGCGAGCTCGATCCAGTCCGAGAGCCGCTCGCCAACCGCGCCTAGCAACGCGGCCAGCTCGTCGGGGCGCACGTCATGCGCCGGCCCGGTGTCGAAGCGGAACCCGTCGATCTCCAGCGCGCCGAACCGGCCGCCCGGCCCGGCCTGCCGCTCGAGGATCGTCACCTCGTAGCCGGCGGACCTCAGGTGCAGGGCGGTGGCCAGCCCACCCAATCCCGCACCCACCACAATTACGTGATTTGTCCGTTTCGCCACGCGCTTAGGTTGTCACGCCCGCCCGCCGGACGCACCAAAACGCCCGTGTGTCCTGTGTCAGATGAAGGACTCAGCGAACCTAGTAGCGCGGCCAGCACCGCCCGCACGATCGTGTCCATAATCGCATCGTACGAACCCGTCCGTGGCGCACCGGCCGACCCGCGATATCGTCGGCGATCATGGAGGGTTACACCACACCTCAATCACCGCCGCCCGTTATGGGCGACTCCGTGCGCAGAGCCGCGCACGACGGATACGTCACGTTGATCACGGCCGTCCTGCCGGTGCTGCGCGGGAGCCGCGAGACCCGTCCGGGTGAACTTGCCGCCGCCTGGCGACACCTGGCCGCGGCGGTCGATGGCACAGACTCCCACGAGGCCAAACTGATCCTGGCCCGCCTGCCCGAGCGCCCGGGCCCCGCCGACCTGGTCCCGCTCACCGCCGAGCTGGCCCGCATCGCGGGCGTGTCACGAACCTGACGCCCTCTTTTGAGTGAGCTTTTTTGAGCGGGCCGGCCTTCTCTCCCGAGTTTCTCTCTTGAGGGAGCCGGCCTTTTGCCGAAACGACTTTAGTGGGATGACCGCCGGCGCAGGGTCGCGGCGGTCGAGCCGGCCAGGGTCATCAGGCACTGCGGCAGCTTGCCGTCGGCCACGGCCGCGCCGAACAGGGCCTCACCGGTCAGGTCGTCATGATTGACATAGGCGCTGACAAATCTCGCGACCCAGCGGGTGTCGTAGTCGGCGTCATCGATCCCCGGGAAGTCCAGGCTCCACTGGCCGTCCGGCAGGCCGTCGCCGGCCATCGCCCCGGCCAGGCACAGCGCCACCTGGTATGCCCCGTCACCCTTGACCACCTCGGCCAGGGTGCCCGCGACTCCGGCCAGGTCGTCGGCGATCGCCTGGTCAAGCACGAGCGCCGCGTCCTCGAATGCATGGTCGGGTTCTGCTTCCACGAACAGGAGCCTATCCGGACGGCACAAGAGCCGTCTTGTGATCGGCCGCGAGGATCGACGGCAAATCCGGCCCGGATTCACCGTAAAGCTTGGCCCAGATTCCCTCGAACCCGAGTGCGACGCTAAGGTGCCTTTGCACGCCCGGCCACGGAGGCACCCCTATGCGAATTTCGCGCGCACTGGCGCTCCTCACCAGTTGTTCCCTGCTCCTTGGTATCACCGCCTGTGGCGACACGGCTACCAACGGCTTAAATGATAGGTATCTCGGAGCCTATCTTTACGGCGCCGACGGAAACATGATTAACCCGTTGGGCCAACAGTTCGAGAAGCAGATGGGTCTGCTCGCGGGCATGAAGGGCACCCGGCCCCTGACGCCGCTCGGCGACGACTTCAAGGCCCGCGTCAACGCCATCGCGGGTGGTCTGTCCGACTACAACTACGCGGGTGAGGCCTACGACGCGGTGGTCATCGCCGCCCTGGCGGCGCAGATCGCCGGCACGACCGACGCGAGGACGATCGCCAAGTACATCGTCGGCGTGACCACCGGAAACGAGCCATGCCAAGGGATCGAGGCATGTCTGGAGAAGATCCGAAACCGCCAGGACGTCGCCTACCGCGGCATCACGATCCGCAGCGGCTTCACCGAGAGCGGCGAGCCGTCGACCACCAGCTACGGCACCGTCCACTTCGGATCGTCCAATCAGCTCGATTCGAGCAAGACCGAATACCTGCGTGCGGGCAGCGAGACCGAGGTCGCCAAGACGGCGCCGCCCGGGCAGGCCGCCGCCGGAGCCAAGCCGATCGGCGCGCCTCTGACCATCGGCCTGCTGATGACGAAGCCGACGCAGGCGCAGTCCGGCAGCAAGGCCCGCATCGCCGCCGCCAAACTCGCCGTCGATGACCTCAACGCCAACGGCGGCATCCTCGGCTCGCCGGTCAAGCTCGTGGAAGGCGACGACGGCGGCAAGGCAGACGTGGCCGTGCCCGAGATCGCCCGGCTCAAGGGCCTGGGCGTGCACGTCCTGATCGGTTCCAGCGGTTCCGCCGTCTCCGGCGCGTCCATCCCCGAGATCCGCAAGCACGGCATGGTCATGATCTCGCCGTCGGCCACCTCGGCGACGCTGTCCAAAACGGAGGACGACGGGCTTTACTTCCGCACCGCTCCGTCCGATGTGCTGCAGGCCCGCGCGCTCGCCGACATGATCATGCGGGACGGCGCGCGCAAGGTGGTCCTCATCGGCAAGAAGGATTCCTACGGCACCGGCCTGGTGGACGGCGTCCGCAACGAGCTCAAGGCCGCCGGGATGGACGAGTCGTCGATCCGGACGCTGGCCTACGACGTCGACGGCACGGCGGTCAAGGATAAGGGCCAGCTCGACCAGCTCGCGAGGGAAACGCGCGAGTTCAACCCGGACGGGGTACTCGTTGTGGGCACGTCCGAGTCGGGCGAGATGATCAAAGCGCTCGCGACCGCGGGCCTGGATATACGGCACTAACAAGGAGTATTTATGACCGAGAACGTCGAGACCCGCGGGGACGACCGCCGGGACCTCATCACCGGCGACACCAACCGCGACGGCAAGGCCGATCTTTGGGTCTCCGACACGGACGGTGACGGCAAGGCCGACCTGTTCCAGTTCGACACCGACGGCGACGGCAAGGTCGACCTCACGATGGTCGACCTCGACCAGGACGGCAACGCCGAGAAGGTCGTCACCGGCGACGGCGGCCACGCCCCCGAGGTGTAGGCCCCCGCGGCAAGTTTCGGCCGGTTTTGATCCCCCGTCGCCCGGAGGCTGCCGACGGGGGATCGCCCTTTTCAGGCGCCGTGCATGGAGCCGATGGCGACCCAGACCAGTGCCATCAGGACGATCGCGGTCAGCGTGGCCAAGACGGCCACGCGCGGGATGGCCGGGCGCATCGGTGAGGCGGCGGCCTCCTCATGGCCGAGCTCCAGCAGCCGGCGGCGCCACTGGAGGACGTCCCGGCGGGCGTGGGCGAGGATCGGATCACCCCACAGCACCTGCGAGGGGTTGGCCGGGCTGCCGGAGGGCTCGGCCGTGACCCGCGACAGCTCCACCGCGAGACGGGCCTGCGCGGTCTGCAGCGCCCGGACGGCGCGCCGGCCCGGCTTGCCCGCGCGCACCTTGCCGTAGCGCCGCGCATCCGCCCGCAGGTGGCCGTGGCGCAGGGTGTGCAATTCGTCGGGCGTGGCGATCAGCGGGTCGCGCAGCCGCGCGAGATGGTCGATGTAGAAGTTGGCCTCGCGATGCCGCGCCACGAACAGCAACCCCATCGCCAGCAGCAGCGCGGGCAGTCCCTTGAGCAGCAGGCTGAGCAGCAGCCCCCACCCCCGCTGGCCCAGGCCGTCGACCAGGAGCGGGGAGTTCCAGATGAAATGCGTCCCCCACGCCAGGCCCAGGCCCAAGGCCACGGCGCCCCAACGCTGCCACCTCGGCCGATCGGTGCGCACCAGAAACCACGCGATGCCCGCGCCGGCAAGCGCACTGAACAGGGTGTGGCTCCACAGCCCGGCCAGGAAGCCGCGCAGGAAGAAGGTCGCGATCACGGGGCCGGCCCGATCCCCGGCGTTGGCCATCTCGACGCTGTTGAGCGAGTAGAAGACGTTCTCCACGACCTGGAACCCGAGCCCGATCAGCGCGCCGTAGACCATGCCGTCCAGCACGCTGTTGATCTGCTTGCGCGCCACCAGGGCGATCATCACGAGGCCGAGCGCCTTGAGCATCTCCTCGATGAACGGGCTGGCGATCGCCGGGCCCCATGCCATCGCGAAGTCGGGCGACACCAGCTTGGCGGTCAGGTCGAGCAGCGCGCGGTTGCCGGGCATGGCCGACGTGGTCGCCACCATCGCGCCCCAGGCCAAGGCCGTGGCGAGCAGCAGCGGCGGCTCCCGCTCCATGAAGTCCATGGCGGAGATGAACCACCAGAAGGGCACGGCATAGAGGGTGAACAGCGTGATGGCCAGGATGGTCGCGACCGGGTAGCGGGCCATGGGCGAGCGCAACAGCTCCACCAGGCGCAGCGCGCACACGACAAGCACCGCGCCCAGGATCCAGAACGCGGGCAGCCGCACCGACTTGAGCGCGCGGGCCGCACGTGGCGTGGGCCGCACCGAGATGCGCAGGGTCACTGGTCACCGCCGCCGTACCGGATCGACGCGACGCTCCGGTCGATGGACAACAGTTCCTGCTGGAAGCTGTCGCTGTCCGAGCTCGTGATCGTCACCTCGATCGCGCTGCCGGGCGCCACGAAGGCTACATATCGGCCGCTGCGCCCGGGAGCCGTGAACGTGCCGCCGAGACCCCGCAGCCCGCTATCGGTGCTCATCGAGCTTTCGCCGGAGGTCACCTGGTACCCCCGCATGCCCTGAATCTTGGTTTTGAGCCTGACCGACGCGGCCGGCAGGTCGCCGTCGAACGGCGCGACGGCCACCACATAGCGCGCCGGCCCGATCAGGAACAGGATCGAGCCGCCCGAGTTGGACCGGCTCTGCTTGGCGATCAGCGAGCCGAGCGGCGGCACCACGGACACGCCCATCGCGATGGTGTGCCGCTGCGCGGATGTCGTGTGATCGGCCGGGACGGCCCGGTTGAGCGCGGGGAGCGCGAAGACCACGGCGAGGAGGGTGGCGACGACGGACAAGCCGCCGAGCAGGTTGTGCCACCAACGACTCCCCATGGACTAACGCTAACCGCGCATACTCGATGATTACCGGCATATCGAAGAGGCCTACGATGGTCGGATGTCTGGGCAGGTCCTCAACCGTCGCGAGACGCACAAGCGGCAGACGCGCGCGGCGCTCGAGGAGGCTGCGATGGCCCTGTTCGCACGGCACGGGTTCGAGGACACGACGGTCGAGCAGATCGCGGCCGCGTCCGGCGTGTCGGTGCGCACGTTCTTTCGCTACTTCGCTTCCAAGCGGCACGTGCTGTTCGGCGACGTGGCCTATCGCCGGATCTCGGTGCTCAGCGAGCGGCTGGCCCTGCGCCCGTCCGAGGAGGACCCGCTCGAGTCGGTGCGGGTCGTGCTCGACTCGCTGGACTTCACCGACCCGGCCGAGCTCGACCAGATCCGCACCCGCATGGCGCTCATGCAGGAGCAGCCGTCCCTGCTCGGCACCTATCTGCTGATCAACCACGAGCTGCAGCGGCAGGTGGCCGCGTTCGTGGCGCAGCGATCGGGCCTGGATCCCCTGCACCCCTATCCGATGATCGTGTCGACCGCGGCCAGCGGCGCGTGGGATGTGGCCCTGTGGGCGTGGGCCAGCGGCAGCGGAGACCTGACCGAGGTCCGCCGGCGCGCTTTCGACCAGCTCACCCGCGGAGTGACCAAACCGTGACCTGAGGCGCGCCAACCTATCCCCGGGCATAAGGGCTCTTGCTTTCATGCTCGTATGGCGGCGCGCCAAAAGCGCACGGGGCCTGCTGTTGGCGGCGGCCCTGGCCGCGTTCATCGCCACCGGTCTGCTCGCCGGCCTGGCCATACACGGCGATTCGGTGATCGAGCGCGGCGCGCGGGAAGCCGTGGCCGCCGCGCCGCCGCAGGATCGGGCACTGCTCGTGCAGGGACCATACCGGCCTTCCTCGGACGCGGTCATCCGGCAAGAGGTCCAGGGTTGGTCGGTCTTCAAGGCCGGTTATGCGAGCGGCCGCCAATTTGGCGGGGACACCGGCCGGGCGGTCGGCGACGCGCAGGGCGTGGTCTACGCGAGCGTGATGACGCTGGAAGGGCTGCGCGAGCACGCCCGCCTGGTCGAGGGCTCGTGGGGTCCGGCCGTCATGGGCGTTGCGGCGGCGCGCATCCTGGGTGTCAAGGTCGGAAGCAGCGTGCCCATCATCGATCGGCGGACGTCGCATTCAGAAGAGGTCAGGATCGACGGCCTGTTCGAGCCGATCCGGGGCGACGACGCGTTCTGGTTGCTGGTGCCCGAGGCCGCGCGCGGGTCGGTCGGGAGCACTTATGGGCCAATCGTTGTGGACGATGTGGCGGTCGAGTCCACGGCATGGGTCGCCTCGCCCGACCTGTCACGCGCCACATTGGACGATCTGATCGCGGTGCGCGCCCAGGTGGATCGGCTCGCGGGGCTGCCCAAGCGGATGGGTCTGGGCGATGGCGGGCAGGCATATACCACTCTCGATCGACTGGTGGATCGCGTGCGGCGGGCCGATCTCGTGGGCCGATCCTCGCTGCTGACCCCCATGCTGCTGATCATTGTGCTGGGTGGCTACGCGCTGCTGCTGCTCGCGGGCCTGCTCACCGAGCAGAGAAGGCCGGAGATCGCACTGCTCAAGGCGCGCGGCGCCGACCGGATCCAGCTCGCACGCCTGGCCGCCGGCGAAGGCCTGCTCGTGGCCGTGCCCGCGTTCGCGTTCGTGACTCCGTTCAGCCCGTGGGGCGCGGCCGCCGCGGGCTGCGTGCTGGCCATGATGCTCCCGGCCGTACGCGGCGCGAGCCTGCTGGAGACCCGGCCGAGCCGGGCGACCGCGGTCCAGCGGGCAGGCATCGACCTGCTGCTGGTCGCGTTCGCGGTGCTGGCCTGGCTGCAGCTGCGGCAATACTCGTCGCCGCTGACCGGCCTCGGCATCGATCCGCTGCTCGCCTCGGCCGCGCCCATCGGCGTGCTGGCCGCATCCGTGGTGGCGCTTCGCCTCCTGCCCCCGCTCACCCGGCTCGCGGAGCGGCTCATCGACCGCAGAAGCTGGTTCGCCGCGCAGATGGGCATGTGGCAGGCCGGGCGCCGCCCGCACGCCGGGCCGGTGCTGCTGCTCGCGCTCGCCGTCGCGGTGAGCACGCTCGCGTGGGCGCTGGCCGGCACGGCCGCACGGTCCATTGTGGACCAGGCCGACCACGGCGCCGGTGCGGACCTGCGGCTCAGCGAGACATCGGGCGTGCCGCCCGCCGATCGCGCGCGGGCCGTCGCCGCGCTGCCCGGCGTCGCGTTCGCCCTGCCGGCCTGGCGCACGACCACGTCGCTAGGCGAAAAGTCCACCCGCTCCACGCTTTTGGCCATGGATCTGGCACAGGCCGGTCGAGTGATGCGCATGCGCGACGGCATCAACTTCGCCCCGCTGGTGGCGCGGCGCGGCAACGCGGCCGTGCCGGCGGTGGCCAGCACGAAGGCGCTCGAGGTGCTGCACAAGCAGGTGGGCGAGGAGGTCCGGCTGACGGTCGGGCGGGGGACCGTGACCGTCGTGCTCCTGCGCGAGGTGCCGAGCATCCCCGGGACGCAGGGCGAGCCCGCCATCCTCATGGACGCCGTAGAAGGCCTGACCGTCCAGGAATGGTGGATCCAGACCGCGCCCGGGGCGCATGCCGAGGCCGCCGAGGCGGCGCAGCAGCTGCCCAACCTGGTCGTGCACGATCGCCTCGCGATGGCCCGGCAGGCCGGCCAGGACCCATACGGTGTGGGCGCTCGCCAGGCCCTGTTCATCGCGGCCCTCGGGGCCATCGCGCTCGCGCTCGTCGGCGTGGCCGTCGATGTGCGCGCCACCGCCCGCCGCAGGCGCGGCGAGCTCGAAGTGCTGCGCGCACTGGGCACGGGCCCGCGTGCCCTGACCCGTGCCCTCGTGACCGAGCAAGGATTCCTGGCCGGCCTCGGGGTCACGGTCGGTGTGGCCGTCGGCATCGGCGTCGCCGCGACCATGGCCCCGCTGGTGATCCTCACGCCCAGTGCCGGGCGGCCGGACCCGATCCCGATCCTCAGCGTCGATTGGTGGCCGGTGCTCGCCACGGCGGCGGGAATCCTTGTGGCGTCGGTGCTTCTGGCTCACCGGATGTTCCGATGAGGGCCTTCGCGCGGATGCGCGCCACCGCCGGGCATCTGACGCTCGTCGCCGTGCTCACACTGATCGCGGGCGTGCTGCTGATCGGCGCGCCGCGCGTGGCCAACCGCCTCGAGGACGAGTCCCGGCGCGCCCGCGTCGAGAGCCTGCCGTGGCAGGTCAGGGACGTCACGTTCTACTTTGGACCGGCGGAGCCGGGCGGCCTCGGGCCGCAGCACGCCGCGGCCCGGCTCGAACAGCAGCGGGAGGCGCTGGACCCGCAGTTCGCCGACCGGGTCGGCCAGTCGTGGTATGCGGTGACCTCCAACCGCGTCGCCGCGCGCGACACCGGCTTGCCGGGGCAGGCCCGGTTCGGCCTGCGCGAGGGCACGGACCTGCGCGAGCAGACCCGCCTGGTCGCCGGGCGCCGGCCCGACAACACGCTCGCGTTGCCGCGCCTGGAGGTCACGCTGACAGCGGCCAGCGCGCGCATCCTGAACCAGCGCGTCGGCAGCGATTTCACCCTGGCGCCGGACGTCCCGGTGCGGGTGGTCGGCATCGTCGAGCCACTCGATCCGGCGCACCCGGTGTGGGACCCGGAACCGTTCGCGCTCAAGGCATATGCGCCGCAGACCGACGGGGAGTTCTACGAGGCGTACTACCTGACCGACATCCCCGGGCTCAGCCGCGCCCATCTGGCCGGCATCCCGGTATCGTTCGAGTGGCGCTACCGGTTGGGTCTGTCCACATTAGATTGTGTCTCGGCGCCGCCCGTGATCAAAGCGGTGCTCGACGCGCGCCGCGAAGGCATCGGCGAAAGCACCGTCGAAACCGGCCTGGACACCGCGCTCGCGCGCTTCGCCGACAACGCCCAGGCGGCGCAGTCGCTGTTCGCCATCGTGCAGGCGGCGACACTGGCCACCCTGGGCGGGCTCGTCCTGCTGGCGTCCCACCTGGCCGTCACACGCCGGCGGCAGGAGTTCGAGCTGATGCGTGCCCGCGGCGCGTCGCTGCCACGCATCGGCCGGCACACGTTCGTCGAGGCCCTGCCCGTGGTGCCGCCGGCGGCGGTGGCCGGCTGGTATCTGGGCACCCTCGCGCCGGGCCGCCCGACCGGCACAGGCTTGCTGGTGGCGGTGTTCGCCGTGCTCGCCGTCGCAGCCATGCCGGTCTTCGCTATGGTCTCGTTCCGCTGGCCACTGCGGACACTGCCGTGGGAAATCGGGCTTTTGCTCCTGGCCTCCCTCGGGGCCTGGCTCCTGCGCCGCCGCGGCCTTGCCACGCTTGACCTTTATCTCGTTTTGGTACCGGTCCTACTCGCCGCCGCGGCATCGATAGTTACCCTGCGGGCGCTCCCACTCCCGCTCGGCCTGGCAAGGCGCGTGGCCGCACGCGGCCGGGGCGCGGTGGGCTTCCTCGGGCTGGCGCGGGCAGGCCGGTCCACCGCGGTCGGCCCCATCGCGGTGCTCGTCGTCGCCGTGTGCACCACCGTGTTCAGCATCGGCGTCGCCGGGACCGTCGCAAATGGACGCACGCTCGCGGCAGGGCACGACGTGCCAGGCGACGCGGTGGTCACGGGCTTCTACTTCGCACCCGACACCGCCGAGGCCATCGCCGCGCTGCCGGGCGTGACCGGCGTGGCCCGGTTCGCCGCGTTGTCCGCCCGCGACATGGTGTCCTCGCGCGAGATCGGCGCCGAGCGGTTGGGCCAGGTCTTCGTGTATGTAGTGGACGGGCCGGCACTGGCCAAGGTCGCGGCGGGCAAGGCCGCCATCCCCGACGCCATCCTTTCCGGCACCGGCGGTCTGGTCTCCCCGGGCGTGGCCAAGGACATGGGCGGGCACACGAGCGCGGTCATCGACCTGCAGGGGCGCGGATACGACTTCGTGATGGCGGGCGTGGTCGAGGCGTTCCCGGGCATCCCGCGCACGGCCACGCGCTTCGTCGTGCTGCCGTGGCAGGCGCTGGCCATCAAGCCCGACAAACCTTTGAACCCCAACGGCTTTCTGGTGTCAGGCTCGTTCGACGAGCCGGCACTGATCGCGGCCGGCAACGCGGGACAGACCCGTTGGGGCGTCAAGGAACCCGTGACCGAGGTGCGGACCTGGGGCCAGCGCCGGACGGAGCTCGAGCTTACGGGAGTCAACGGCGTGCTGACCTTCTCCTACGGCATGGGCGCGCTCGCGGGAGTCGTGCTGGCCCTGCTCGCGGTCGGGTTCGCCGTGCTGGCGGGCGCGCGCACGCGCGGCAAGGTGCTCTCCCGGCTGCGCACCATGGGCCTGGCCGCCGGCCAGGGACGCCGGCTGCTGCTGGTCGAGCTCGCGCCCGTCGTCACGGCGGCCGTGGTCGCGGGCGGCGTGGTCGGGCTCGGGCTGCCCCTGCTGGTTGGACCGGCGCTGCGGCTGAACAGCTTCACCGACGGATTCGAAGCGGGACTGCGGCTCGACCCGTGGGTGATCGGCGGCGCACTCGGCCTGATCCTCGCGGGCCTGGCCACCGCCCTGATCGTGGAGACCCTCTTCAACCGCCGGCTGCGCCTCGGCGAAGTCCTCCGACTCGGCTCAACGCAACAGGAGTGACGCCCCATGCGACCTGGTTTCTTCAGGCGAAGCCGTGATCGTGCGCGGTCGGGGCCGGACGCGCAGCGGTCCGGGCTCTGCCGCTGCGAAAAACACAGTTTCTTCAGGCGAAGCCGTGATCGTGCGCGGCTCGACTCAGAAAGCGGGAAGTAAATGTCCACTTTGGAGGCGCTGCAGGCGCGGGCGGCACAGCGGGCCGCCGAACGGGCGGGCGGATCGGGCCGGCTGCGCGGGCACATCGTCTGCGACGGCTTGGTGCGCATCTACAAGACCGAGGGCGTCGAAGTCGTGGCGCTGCAAGGACTCGACCTCGTCGTGGACCGGGGCGAACTGCTGGCCATCGTGGGCGCCTCCGGATCGGGCAAGTCGACCCTGCTCAACATCCTGTCGGGGCTGGACACGCCCACGGCGGGGATCGCCCGGGTCGGAAATTATGATCTTCTGACCATGTCGGCGAGGAAGCGCCTGCGGTACCGAAGACAAATGGTGGGTTTTATTTGGCAACAAACGGCCCGCAACCTTCTTCCTTACCTCACGGCGATGGAAAACGTCGCCCTGCCGATGCGGCTGGCCGGCACGAGATCGGTGCGCGCCGGGCGCAAGCGGGCGCTCGAGCTGCTGGACATGATCGGGATCGGACATTGCGCCAACCGCCGGCCCGACCAGATGTCGGGCGGCGAGCAGCAGCGGTGCGCCGTGGCGCTGGCCGTGGCCAACGATCCCGAGGTGCTGTTCGCCGACGAGCCGACGGGCGAGCTCGACGAGTCCACGGCGGCCGAGGTTTTCGTCGCGCTGCAGACGATCAACGCGGAGCTCGGTGTGACCGTGGTCGTGGTGACGCACGACAACAACGTGTCCGGGCAGGTGCGCCGCACGGTGTCCATCCGCGACGGTCGGGTGGCCTCCGAGGTGCGGCGCTCGCCGGCCGGGGCCGAAGAGTATGCGGTACTCGACCGGGCCGGCCGGATGCAGCTGCCGGCGTCGTTCGTGGACGCGCTCGAGCTGCGGGACCGGGTGCGGCTCAACCTCGAGCCCGATCACGTGGAGGTACGCCGTGGGTGACTTCGGCCCGGCGGGCGCGAGAGGAGGTCACGGGGACCGAGGCGAGACGCCCGCGGCCGTGAGACTGGTGCAGATCAACGATGTGAGCCGGGACTTCGGGCGCGGCTCGCAGCTGGTGCACGCGCTGCGCGGCGTGTCGTTCACGGCCGGGCAGGGCGAGCTGGTGTGCGTGCGCGGCAGGTCCGGCGCGGGCAAGACGACGCTGCTCAACATCGTCGGCGGGCTCGACCGGCCCACGTCCGGCGAGGTCTACGTCGACGGCGTCCCGCTTGCCTCGCACGATCTGGTGGCGTTGCGGCGCGACACGATCGGGTTCGTCTTCCAGTCGTTCGGCCTCATCCCGATCCTGTCAGCCGCGGAAAACGAGGGCGTGCCGCTGCGCCTGGCGCGCGTGCCGTTCGCGGAGCGGGAGCAAAGGGTGGCGATGCTGCTGGAGCTGGTGGGCCTTGGCGCGCATGCGAAACAGCGGCCCTACGAGCTGTCGGGCGGTCAGCAGCAACGGGTGGCGATCGCCCGCGCGCTGGCCAACGACCCAAAACTGCTTATAGCGGATGAACCGACCGGACAGCTCGATTCTGAGACAGGCAAGTCCATCATGGACCTTTTACGCGCCGTGGTCCACTCGCGAGGCATGACAGCCCTTGTGGCAACACACGATTCGGCCCTGATGGACCTGGCTGATCGGGTTTTAACGTTACGAGACGGCGTCTTAGTCTAGACACATAGAGTTACATTCTGCGATGGTTCGGGTCATGACTCTTCCGAACCTCCGGAGAAGGCGGACGTTGGCCGCCATCTCCGTGTTGGCCCTAGCGGCCGCCGGCTTATCCGCCGCCGGTACCGCAAGCGCCGCAACGCCTCGCGCCAACATAGCGGCGTGGGAGTACTACATCAACTACGTTGAGCCAACCGTCCAAAAGGAACACATCGGGCAAGAGTTGCTCAACGGTAACTCCGCATTGCGGGCGACCATCGACCGGGCCAAGGCCTACGACCGCAAGTTCGGCAAGGGCAACCCCCTCACAGCAAAGCTTCTCGCCGAACACGAGGCCAAGGCCATGAAGTCCGGCAGGAGCCCCAGCTGGTTCAAGAACGCCAAGAACACGCAAGTCGCGAAGCTGTTGACGGTCCTGGTCGAGTTCAACAACCAGGCCAACGACGACTTCACCGGCACGCAGGTTCCGGCCACGGTGTTCGGCGACCGCACCTGCGCCGCCGGCACGGTCCAAAATGGACCACTGCACAACAAGATCCCCAACCCGGCCACCTACACCCACAAGGACAACAACACCCTGTGGGTGCCGGACTTCTCGCCGGACTTCTACAACAAGATCCTCTACACTGAGCGCGGCTATACGCAGCGCGTCCGCACGGACCTGACCGGCCCGGACGGCAAGAAGGGGATCAGCCTCGCCGGGTACACGATGAAGAACATGTACTCGGAAATGTCCAAGGGCAAGTACACAGTGGACGGCCAAGCCACCCCGTGGGTGCAACTCCCGCACTCCGAGGCGTGGTATGGAGCCACCCGCTGCGTGCCCGACGGCATGGGCGGCTGGGTCGCACCGTTCATCCAGGCCATGCAAGGCCACCCGAACAACCCGGCCGGCCCGGGCGCACTCGCCACGGACGCGGTCAACGTGCTCGCGGCGAGCAACCCGAGCTTCCCATGGCGCGACTACGACATCGAGGACCAAGGCGACCGCGACGGCGACGGCAACCTGTTCGAGCCGGACGGCGTGATCGACCACCTCGTGCTCGTGCACTCCGGTGAGGACAAGTCCGGTGGCGGCGGTGCCCAGGGCACCTACGCGATCTGGGCGCACTCGTCGGGCGTCCCGGGCGGCTACGAGATCCCGGGCACCGGTGGCCTGAAGGTCTCCAACTACATCGTGCAGCCCGAGGACTCGGGCGTGGGCGTGTTCGCCCACGAGTACGGGCACGACCTCGGTCTGCCCGACCTGTACGACACGTCCGGCGGCGGGGACTCCGATGTGGACTTCTGGGACCTCATGTCCTCCGGTTCGCACTCGGGTCCGGTGCTGCAGGCCATCCCGACCCACATGGGCCTGTGGGACAAGTGGGTACTGGGCTGGGCCGACCCGGAGATCGTCTCCCCGGGTTCCGGAGCCAAGAATGTGTTGCTGGGCCAGACCTCCCGCACTCCCAAGTTCACCGAAGACGGGATCAAGGTCGACCTGCCCGCTAAGACCACCGTGCTCGCCGAGCCGCACAGCGGAGCGAACATGTGGTACACGGGAGCCGACCAGGACTGGGCCGACATCAAGATCACGCGGGAGATAGCCGTGCCGGCAGGAAGCGACGTGCGCTTCTGGAGCTGGAACAACTACGTGATCGAGGAAGACTGGGACTACGGCTTCATCGAAGTCTCCAAGGACGGCGGGGCCACGTGGTCCGAGTTGAAGATCTTCGACGAGACCGGCGCACTGGTCTCGACCGGCGACGACTACCCCGACCCCAACGGCCGCCTGAACGACTACGGCGGCAAGAAGTACGGCCTCACCGGCGCCTCTGGTGGCTGGCGGCACGACTACGTTGACCTGACGCCGTACGCGGGCACCACCATCCAACTGCGGCTGCGCCAGGCAACTGACGCCGCCACGGTCGAGCGTGGCTGGTTCGCCGACGACCTGTCGGTGACCTCCGGCGGGGCGACGGTCTGGACCGACAACGTCGAGAGCGGCGTCAACGGCTGGACCGCAACCGGCGGCACGTGGACCGACACGTCGGGCCCGGGCTGGCGGATCCACGGCGGCACCGAGATCAAGGCGCACTACTACCTGGCCGAGTGGCGCAACTTCGACGGGTTCGACGAGGGCCTGAAGTACGCCTACGACACGACCTACTCCAACGACGCGTGGAAGGTCGAGCGGATCAAGTACAACGCGCCGGGCATGCTGGTCTGGTACCGCGACACCACATTCGGCGACCAAAACCATGTCACGGCCAACGTCACGGCCCTGCCAAGCGCCGGCGCGAAGGGCGGTCTGCTCCTGGTGGACTCGCACTTCGACCCGCTGCGCCGCACGGGCGTGGCGGCGACCAAGGACCCGACAACCCTGAAGAACCTGCCAAGCCGGCCGCAGTCGTCCAACGTGGCCTTCGGCAAGCGGTCCACCTACCCGTTCCGGGAGTGCCTGGAGGCGGCGGGCGAGCCGTTCAGCGAGTACTGCACGGACTTCGCCGCGCAGCCTGGCGTTGCCAAGTTCACGGACGCGCAGGGCTGGTACCCGGGTATCGAGGCGCGAGGCACGTCGCTGTTCTTCCGCGACGTCGACGCCTCGGTCGTGATCCCGTCCCGTGGCCAGGCGCCGTACACGACGCGTGTGGTCAACCAGGACGGTTCACCGGCCACGGGCCTGTATGGAGCGGACCTCGGGTTCACCATCCTGGGTTCGGGCAACCCGGCTGACGTGGGCGCCGCCTTCGGCGTCACGCTGGAAGTCAAGTGGGTCGTCCCCGGCAGCACGTTTGCGCTGGTCCGGGTCACGTCTGCACGCTGAACAACGCGCGGGGCCGTCCCTTCGGGGGCGGCCCCACTCTTTTTCAGAGATCCGCGTCATTTCCGTGAAATGGCGCGGATTTTCGCGCTCAAGCGGGCGCGGGATTGCGGTTGGGAGCCTTGCCGGCCACCCACGGACCCGGCAGGAAGCGCCCCCCGGGGCGCGACCGGTCCTCCGCGGGAGCACCGGTGAATGCGTATCGCGGACCGGGGTAAAGAAAATTCTCAAACTTAAAGGGCGTCTCCTGGGGGTGAGACGCCCTTGCTCGTTGGTTGGGGTGATTGGGGATTGCTTCAGTCGCCCTGGCGCTGGTGCGGGATCTGTCCCTGGAGCAGAGCGCGCACCTCCGACTCCCGGTAGCGACGGTGGCCGCCCAACGTCCGGATGGCGCTGAGCTTGCCCGCCTTGGCCCACCGAGTCACAGTCTTCGGGTCGACACGGAACATCGACGCGACTTCTGCTGGGGTGAGCAGCGGCTCTGGTTCGTGCGTACGCGACGCCATGGTCACTCCTCCACAAGTACCTATAAACGAAGGCCGGGGTCCCGCCGGCCGACGCGCTACCCATAGTCCGGCTAGTCCCCGATGTCCGACATGGGCCGAACGGGTGGAGGTCCGTGGATGGACGGATGACACAAAGAACGACATGTCGCTTTTTCAGTGATACGAAGTTCTTTGGACCGAGTTGGAATGACCAGCTGTAGCTGACTAGTTACTTCGTTCGAGCAGTTGAACTTCACGCCATCGATGAACCAGGCGCTCGTATGCCGCAGTGGCAGCGGCACCGTCGTCTTGGGACAGTCCGTTGAGGCCTTCAGCGACGAGCTCGACTGAGTCATCATCCTTCAATGCCTCGTCCGAAAGCAAGTT
The DNA here is from genome assembly GCA_044869915.1 of Allorhizocola sp. Taxonomy (GTDB): domain Bacteria; phylum Actinomycetota; class Actinomycetes; order Mycobacteriales; family Micromonosporaceae; genus Allorhizocola. The sequence continues at coordinate 2,653 of JBIOYB010000439.1, read as the reverse complement.
GGTCAGGCCACCATAATCGAGCTCAACGACCGACCCCGGATGGAACAACTCGAGCCACCGGGCGGTCTCCCGGAGCGCGTCGGTGATCGGCACCTCGCCCAGCGACCGGCGCAGCACCCGCAAGCCCTTGTGCACCCGCTGCCGCGCCTTGCCGATCTCGGCCCGGAAGCGCAGCACCCGCTTGCTCACCTCGCCCTCGCCCAGCACGAGCTCCCGCTCGTCCGCAGCGAACAGCACGAACCAGCGCAGCGGCACGCCCCACGTGGCCACCTGCTCATGCACCCGCTCGCCGGCCTCCGACGAGGCCACAACGGTCTGGGCCAGCCCCACCAGGGCGGGCGGCACGAACGCGTCGGCCAGCACCTGCGGGACACCGTCACGCGCCTGCAGCGCCGCCTCCGCCACCCGCATCCTCAGGTTCCACGGGCACACCAGCGGCGCGTCGCCCGCGCCCAACACGTATGCCTCCTCCGGCAGGTCCGGCAGGCGGGACCAGCCCGCGCCCAGCGCCTCGAGCACCACGGTGCGCTGGCGCCCCGGCCCGTCGGAGATCCCGACGGCACGGCCCTCGGCCACATAACGGCGCCAGAAGCGCTGGCGCTCCGGGTCGAAGGCGGTCAGCGGCTCATACACACGAAGGTATGCGGCGAACTGTGTCGGCACTTGGCGATCCTCGCACGATTAGGCCCGGTGCGACACATAGACCACCCACAAGCCCCGCTTCAAATCGCCAGTACCCATAAGGCGCGACCTATGGGCATGAAGTTCCCATTACGCTTCAAGCGGGAGTGCCGTTACCCACGGCGCCGCCCATCCCTCGCCAGAATGGCCTCACAAAGGCCATGCAACGAAGCTTGGAGCCAACAGTGGGCGTATTCAGTGAAGGCAGCCACGAGCAGGTCGTGTTCTGCCAAGACCGGGCCAGTGGCCTGAAGGCCATCATCGGCATCTACTCGACAGCGCTGGGCCCCGCCCTCGGCGGGACGCGCTTCTACCCCTACACCTCCGAGGAGGAGGCGCTGCACGATGTCCTCGAGCTGTCGCGGGGCATGGCATACAAAAACGCCCTCGCCGGGCTGGACCTCGGCGGCGGCAAGGCGGTCATCTGGGGCGACCCGGAGCTGGACAAGTCGGAGGCGCTCCTGCGCGCCTACGGACGGTTCGTGCACTCGCTGGGCGGCCGCTACTACACCGCGTGCGATGTCGGCACCTACACCTGGGACATGGACGTCGTGGCCCGCGAGACGCGCTTTGTCACCGGCCGCGGCGTGGAGCACGGCGGGGCCGGGGATTCGTCCATCCTCACCGCGTGGGGTGTGTTCCAGGGCATGCGTGCCGCCGCCGCGCACCGATGGGGCAGCCCGGCCCTCAGGGGCAGGCGCGTGGGCATCTCCGGCCTGGGCAAGGTGGGCAAATACCTGACCGCGCACCTGCTCGAAGAAGGCGCGCACGTCGTGGCGACCGATGTCAACCCGAAGGCGCTGGAGTGGGCCCGTGCCACGCATCCGCAGGTGGACCTCGCCTCCGACACCACCGCCCTGATCACCAGTGAGATCGACATCTACGCGCCCTGCGCGCTCGGCTTCGCCCTCAACGACGAGACCGTCCCGGTGCTGCGGGCGCAGATCGTCGCGGGCGCGGCCAACAACCAGCTCGCCCACCCCGGGGTCGAGAAGCTGCTCATGGACCGCGGCATCCTCTACGCGCCGGATTTCTGCGTCAACGCGGGCGGTGTGATCCAGGTGGCCGATGAGATCGAGAGATTTAATTTCGAGCGTGCCAAAATGCGCGCCACCAAGATCTACGACACCACCATGAGCATCCTCGCCATGGCCGACACGGAGAACATCTCCCCCGCCACCGCCGCCGAGCGCCTAGCTGAGCAGCGCATGGCCGAAGTGGGACGCCTGTCGGCGATCCGGGTATGAAATCCCACCGTGGGTGGGTATGGCCGTGACCTAGCCCACCCGCCCACGGGGCACGGTTCCGCCGCAGGTCACGTGCTGGGCGAGATCCGCCCCTTACTGCTACAAATCCGACAGCAACAAAAAACGCCCAGGAACCCGGGATGCCGAACCCGGCTCGGGGCATGTACCGTATGAGCCACGAGAGATGTCTGAGTCATTCGGGGCCCGCCTTCGGGCAGCCCCGTCATTCATGTGCGAGGGGGTCGGCCATGGGGCGCGGCCGAGCGAAGGCCAAGCAGACGAAGGTGGCCCGGGAGTTGAAATACCACTCTCCCAACACCGACCTTGAGAAGCTGCAACGCGAGCTTTCGGGCAGCAGCAGCCCAGCAGTCGTCGACGATGAGCCTGACGAGTTCGACAGGTATGCGAGTTATGACTCCGACGACGAAGACGACGACGCTTCCTGGGCGCAGCGCAAATAATCATGCGCTGTAAGGACCGGGGTTATCTCGGTCTGTTGTTCCAGTTGAAAAACGTCGGGATGTTTTCGAAGTGGTTCCAAGCGCAGACGGCGCTGGTGTCTGCGCCAGCCACCTCGTCTCGCCCGATCCTGGCGTCGCGGGCAACCTTGAGCAGTGGAGCGAGGTCGGCGTGCGCATCACGGATACGCGCGGCCACCCGGTCAAGTCCGACTGAGGTGGTCTCGCCGTCGTGGGGGTGTTCGGGGGCAACCCTGAGCAGTGGAG
>JBIOYB010000438.1:0-5036 GCA_044869915.1 Allorhizocola sp. | reverse complement strand
GGGCGGTCCGGGTCGGCGAAACAGCGTTTCGGTCCACTGGGCCCTACCCATCAGCCTTTGCAACGTCACCGATCACGGTCTGTTTCCCGGCGACGCGCCGAACTACATGGTTTGCCCGCGCGGATCTTCCAAGAAGGGCCAGCCGCGCCGGCGATCGTCGACAGAACAAGACGTCCTCCTTCAGAAGGCTGCCCGCAGAGGGTCCGGCAGCGACCGTTGTCGCGCAAGTGTTCGTAGGACCATGCCGTGATCTCATGGCGTCTCGTTTGGTGGGCGCTCTTCGGACGCCGTTATTCGGTATCACAACGGAACCGCTTGCGGACAAAGTTGATCTGAGGCCCTGCGAGGCCCGTCGGGTGAGCGGTGGTGAAATGCCAGCCGCCCGCCCGACGATCCCGCTGCCCACGGGGCTGGTGGACACGTGACGCGCTGGCCTCCTGACATTCCCACAGGATCAGTTGTTTCCGCGCCGGGTGCGTCGGGAGTGGGTCAGCATGAGGGGTGTGACGGTAGGGGTGGGGCTTCATCTGCGGCCCGAGGCGCAGGTGTGCGCGGTGCAGATGGCGGTCGCGGAGTTGCGGGTGCTGCCTGATGTTGAGCTGGCGGCGAGCATCGAGCGGGAGGTGGCGTCAAACCCGGCGCTGCGGGCCGGTGGCGGGGTGCGTGGTTGCGCGTCGTTTGACGCAGGTGAGGCGGAGCGGCTGGCCGTGGTGGAAGCGCCGCGCGAACTGCTGCTCGCAGATGTCGCCTGTGTGCTGCCTGCGGCGGATCGGTGGATCGCGGAGCGGGTACTGTCTGATTTAGACGGTAGGGGACGACTCGGGCGGGATGCGGCGGCGGCGGCGCGATGGCTCGGGGTCTCCGTAGAACGGATGCAACGCGTGTTGCGTGCGATCCGTGCCCACGGTGCGCCGGATTTGGCCGCGGCCGACCTGCGAGAGGCCCTGCTGCTGCAACTTGACGCGCTTACCGAAGTCCCGCCGATGGTACGCCGTCTCGTGCGCGACCACCTGGCCGAGCTTGCGCACGGGCGTGTGCCAGGTGTACCCGAGCCGAAAGTTCAAGCGGCACTTGAGTTTATCCGCGCTCGCCTTGAACCCGGCTCGTTCGATGGTGCGGGTGGCGTGCCCGCGCCACCGGCCGACATCGTCGTGCGGCAGGGTACCGATGGGCGGCTCGAAACGGCGCTCGTCAATGCACTACCGGTCCCTGAGATCGACGCGCATTATGCGCGCCTCGCCGCGTGCCCGGCGGGTCTGGCGCCGCGCGAGGTGGCGCTGGTTCGTGCGTTTGGCTAGTGCTAGTCGCGGTGTGGATGACAAAAAGGTGGGCAGATTCCGAACCAGTTTGGGTGTCCCTCATCCTCAGCGAGTTTTGGCCCCCGTCTACAGCGGGTGAGCCCGGTTGACACGAACGAACGGCGACCAGGACTGAGATGGGCGGTGGGCCGCAGCCGGACGACCTTGATGCCGCTCGTCTGCTGTTCCTGACGGCAGCCAGGTCTGCGGCAAGGTCAGGTCAGTGCCGCAGCCGGGGCGTGCCGACCTCGGTCGGCTGGAGGTCACTCCGGCTCGATCTCTCGGAGATGCTCGGCCAGTTCGGGCGTGGTATCGATGATTTGGGGATCGACGCTGGCGCGGATCAGGCTGGCTTCGGGGTCTCCGCGCTGGCCTTCGAGGATGACTATGAAGAAGCTGGCGGGCAGGGAACTGTGGATCCGGCCGCGGCGAGCGGTCGCAGTCATCGCCTTGCAAACCCTGGCCATGGCGGCGTCGTGTGCTTCCTCGAGCGCGTGCATCGCCTCGGCCACGGCATCGTCATCAGTGCCGGCCACGGGTGTCAGGAACTCGTCGGTGAGGTGCTGGTACCACGGGCGCATCGCGTCGCTCGCGGCGTCCAGAACGTCCCACCGCCACTCCGGTGGAGCGAACCGTGTCGAGTCCCCGTCGTCATTGTGCACCGCTGACTCGGCGTTGGCGGCCAGGGCCGGCGGCAGGATCGTCGTGCCGTCGCTGTAGAAGCAATGGAACGCTGCGGCGTACAGAAGCTCACCCGGATGCGCCGCGGCCAACTCCGCCAGGGCGCGGCATCCGACGTCGTGCCACGCCGCCTCGAACGCGTCCCAGTCCACGGGCCGCATGGTACTGGCAGCAGCGAACACTCACCAGTTCCGCCGAATGAGCATCACGGTCAACCCGTGTACCCACGGTCACCGGGCATGGGTTGCACTGTGAGGCCCGCGGCGGTGAGGAACTGACGGATCTGGCAGGCGTGCTCGACGACGTGCAGCGGCATGCTGCCGACAATCACCGCGAACAGCATTGGGTGGTATCGATGGGAGCTGGGAAGTGGCCGAGCGGCCATCTCCTCGGTGAGGCCGTCAAGGGTCTGGCGTACGCGGCCGCGGCACCAGTCGACGTACCCGATAAGCTCGGGCTTGGTGAACCTGCGGTTGGGGAAGCCGTAGGTGTTGTCGTCAAACGGTGGTGGCGGTGCCCATGGCTCGAACTCGCCGGCCAGGTCATAGTCGAGCGTAGTCAGCGCGTGGTAGCCGAGGAACCAGACAGCCGAGCCGTGCAATCCCCCGTGCGGCGTCGCAGCCGTAGGCGCCTGGTCCGGCCACAAGTCCGTCTGCCACAGCTCGTCGGGGCAGTCGGTCAGCGCCGTCTCCATCAGCCGCAGCGCCTGTTCGAAGTTTTGGGCCATGCTCTGCACAAATGCGTTCGACACACTGCAGGTATAGCGCATATCGGCGGATCTGGCACGGGCACATGGCACGGGCACGCGCTCTTGCCGTTGACCGAGTGTTGATCTTGCGATTGACCGCGACCGGTCTGAGCCAATCCAGAACGTCCGACCGCTGGTGACCGCTGCCCGCAAACGGTTTCGGCGGCAACATGACGACATGACCTCAACCGATGGTGAGCCGGCGCGATCTTCGCCGAACCTTCGCCGCTTGATCACACGAGAAGCTTAGAGAGGAAATGCTATGTTCAACCCGACCGATGTCCTAAGCCCACCCTCATTTCCGTGAACGGTGTGGAGCTTGAAGTTTTTGAAGCGGGCCAGCAGAGTGCGGGGAAACCCATTGTGGTGTGTCATGGCTGGCCAGAGCACGCCTTCTCCTGGCGTCATCAGATGCCAGCCCTCGCGGCAGCCGGCTACCACGCCATCGCCCCGAACCAGCGCGGTTACGACAACTCATCGCGTCCGGCTGACGTAACCGCCTACGACATGGAACACCTGTCCGGTGATCTCGTCGCACTTCTCGATCACTATGGATACGAGGATGCCACCTTCGCCGGTCATGACTGGGGCGCCATGGTCGTCTGGGGACTGACCCTGCTACACCCGCACCGGGTACAAGGTGATCAACTTGAGCGTGCCCTACATGGAGCGCGGAGAAAAGCCCTGGGTCGAGTTCCTGGAAGCTTTCCTTGGCGGAGACTCGCATCTCGTTCACTTCAACCGGCAGCCAGGCGTCGCAGACGCCGTATTCGACGAACACACCTTCCAGTTCCTTCGCAACCTGTACCGCAAGCACGAACCCGCCATAGAGCCTGCGCCGGGGATGGCGCTGATCAATCTCGCCAGAGCAGAAACACCGCTCGGTGATCCCGTCATGAGCGACAGCGAACTGGCCGTTTTCGTCTCCGCCTTCGAATCATCGGGGTTCACGGGAAGCGTGAACTGGTACCGCAACATCGACCGCAACTGGCACTTGCTGGCCGGCGTGGATCCGATCATCCAGCAGCCCACACTCATGATCTACGGCGACCGCGATACGGTCCAGAAGTCTGAAAACCTGGCAGCGTTCGTGCCCCATGTGGAAGTAGTCAGCCTGGATTGCGGTCACTGGATCCAGCAAGAAAGCCGCAAGAAACAAACCAGGCGATCCTGAAATGGCTGGAACAGCAGGATGCCGCCTAGTGGCGGGGTCTGCATGGCCACATCGTGGCGCGAGTCGATGCCGGACACGCGGGCTGGTGCTAGCAGCCTGTACCGTGTGCTAGCCATTGCGCCGGAAGTCCTTGCCGGGCAGCGTTTTCGTCGGCTGCGCGCTGCGCCTATCGCGGTCTTGGCGCAGGGTACCAGGGGCCGGAAACTGATCTCGCGCTTCATTGTTCTCTCGTGCAACGGATCCAGGCTGGCTCATCGGTAACTCATGCGACCGAGTTCAGCAGTTCGGCGGGCACGTCGGGCCGTTCTAGGGTGATGAAGTGCCCGGCGTTCGGGATTTGGGTGAACTCGGCGGCAGGGAGGAGTTGCCGGTTGGCTTGCCGGTCTGAGGTCCGGGACCAGTCTTTCTCGCCGTAGATGAGGTGGACCGGTGCGGTGATCTTCGGGTAGTGGGTGCGGGCGGCGATGAGGCTGGGCAGGTTGCGGTAGACGCCACGGGCGACGGCCGGATAGCCGTTGTGGTGACCGACGGTGAGCAGTTCGTCGAGGTAGTCCTCGCGCAGTGCTGCCTTGTTGGCCAGGCCTCCGCGCAGGATGGCCCGCATGACGGGTTTGGGTTCGAGCGGGGCGAGCAGCCGCCCTATCCCGGGTGCGATGACACCGGTGACGATCAGCCTGGCCAGGAGGCTGGAGCGGGCGATCCCGCCGGGATAGTCGTAGGCGTTGACCGCCACGACACGGCGGACCCGGTCGGGAAGGTCGGCTGCGGTGGTGAGGGCGAGTGTGGCGCCCATCGACTCGCCGAGCACTGTCACGTCTCGCAGATCCAGTTGGGTCAGGAGTTGTGTGACGGCGGCGCGCATGGCGGGTTCATCGTAGGAGGCGCCAGGCACGATCTGCGAGTAACCCATGCCGGGCAGGTCGAGCGCGTACACGGTGTAGCGCTGCTGGACCAGCGGGATGAGGTCGCGGAAATGCTCAGCCTGCGTGCGCACAGTGTGCAGCAGGACCAGCGGCGCACCATTGCCACCGGTGAGATAACGCAACCGGCCCTGCCCTCGGCCGCCCGTCCCGGCCGGGTCGAGGAAACGGCTGCTGGTTCCGGGGATGCTGATTCCGGATTCGGTGCTGGTGAT
>JBIOYB010000437.1:0-3757 GCA_044869915.1 Allorhizocola sp. | reverse complement strand
TCGCCGCTTGACCGTCGTTTAGCCACCGTTTGATCGGCATTCGGCCAGGGCGCGTGATCGCCATTCGGCCAGGGCGCGTGATCGCCGTTTGACCAAGGCGCGTGATCGCCATTCGGTCAAGGCGCGCTTTCAGCTGTAAGCGAAATTGAACTGTCCTGATGCGACCGCGCCACAGCCCGTGGCCTCATCGACACGCTCCAGGATGAGCCGCGCCAGCTCCCACGAGGCGCCCAACGGCGGGGCCACCGCGCTCGCGCCGGCGGAAAGCGCCGAAGCCGTAACCATGTCGTAGAGCCGCCCAGGCGCGAGGAAGTACGAAGCCACACCAACCCTCGCGTGCCCCTCGTTTCGCAGCGCAGCGACCGCCTCAGCCCCGCTAGGCGACGCCCCTGCCGCGTAAGCCACCCGGCAGGGCACGCCGAGACGAGCCCCGAGCGCCGCGGCCACCCCTTCCACCCGTGCGCGCGCCGACACGACCCGCGTCCCGGCAGCCGCCAGCACGAGCGCGTCGAAGTCGGCAACCGGTAAGCGTTTTGTCAGCGCGGTCAGCAACGGCTCGGACACGGCGCCCAGCGTCTGCGTGATCGTGCAGCCGAACCCGTCCACCTGAGCCGGCAGGTCGACGCCGCCGTGGTAGGCGTGCGTCAAAAGCACAGGCACCACAACGGTTTCCGGCCGCATCAGGGGCAGCACCGCGCCCGGCGAGGGAGTCGAGAGCTCCAGGAAGGCCACGCGCACATCCAGCCCCGGCCGCACCGCCGCCACCGTCCGGGCCAGAGCCCGGGTGGTGGCGGCGGCACGCGGATCCCGCGAGCCATGGGCGACTAGCAGGACGCTGTGTCCCTGTGCGCGGGCGGCGGCACGGTCCGCGGGCGGATCGTCGCCCGCGGGGACCGGCTCGCTAGACGGGGGCATGCAAGCCGCATTCGGTCTTGTCGAACATGGCCCAGCGGCCCGAGCGCGCGTCCTCGCCGGGCTGCGTGCGCCGCGTGCACGGCCAGCAGCCCACCGAACCGTAGCCTTGGTCGAGCAACTTGTTGACCGGCACGTCATGGCGCGCGATGTAAGCGTCCACATCGGACTGTGACCATGCCGCGATCGGGTTGACCTTCACCTTGCTGCGCGCGAACTCGTAATGCACGACCGGTGTGCGCGCCCGCGTGGGCGACTCGTCCCGGCGCAGGCCCGCCGCCCAGGCATCGTAGCCTTCCATCGCGCGCTGCAGCGGCTGCACCTTGCGCAGATCGCAGCAGGAGTCGGGGTCCTTGTTGAACAGGCGCGGCCCGTACTCCCCGTCCTGCTGGCCGACCGTCTGCCTCGGCGCGATCGACCGCACGGTCACCGGGAGCGTCTTGCGCACGTGGTCGCGCACGCTGAGTGTCTCGGGGAAGTGCAGGCCCGTGTCGAGGAAGATGACTTCGATGCCGGGGGCCACCCGGGACGCCAGGTGCACCAGCACCGCGTCGGCGAACGAGCTCGTGACGCAGAAGCGCTCGCCAAACTGGGAAACAGCCCACTCAATGATCTTTTCGGCCGGTGCGCCCTCAAGCTCCCGGCCCGCCCGATCCGCGATCTCGACCAGTTCGTCAGTTGCCGTTAACACGATCACTCCCCAGTAGCCCGATGAACTTCACCTCAAAGACTCGCCGGCATGCCCGGCACTCCCATTGGCCGTGCCTTTCCCCGTGGGGAAACAGGTTTTCCTCCCCGCAGAAGGGGCAGTAGAACGGGGGATTGCCGCTCATCGCAGCTCTTCCTCGTCCACCCGCAAAACCCACTCCGCGAAGGGTTCTTCCACATCTTTGCGCCCGGCCAGATAACGCGACACGAGTCGTGAAGCGTAGGCGGGCAGCTCCTCGGCCGTGGTCTTGAGCCCGCGCAGCTTGCGCCCGAAGTTGGGGTTGACGCCCTGCGCCATCGACAGCGCGCCGCCCAGGTGCACCTGGAACCCCTCGACCAGCGCGCCATCCGGCCCCGGCACGAGCTGACCCTTGAGCCCGATGTCGGCGACTTGCGTGCGCGCGCAGGCGTTGGGGCACCCGTTGACGTTGATTGACACCGATCCGTCGATGTTGCCGATGGTGCGCTCGAGATGCGCCACGGTCGCGGCCGCGGTCGCCTTGGTCTCGACGATCGCGAGCTTGCAATACTCGATCCCGGTGCACGCCATGGTGTCTCGGCGCCAGCCCGACGGCCGCGCCTGCAGCCCGATCGCGTCGAGCGCCGCGACCACCGAGTCGACCTTGTCATCGGCGATATCCAAAACCAGCAATTTTTGGTACGGCGTGAGCCTCACCCGATTGGACCCATGCGCCTCGGCGATGTCTGCCACTTGGGACAGCATCGTGCCGGAAACCCGGCCCGCGACCGCCGCCACACCAACGTAATTGAGCCCGTCGCGCTGCTTGTGCACGCCGATGTGATCGATCGCGTGCCGTGGCAGCACGGGCGCGGGGCCGTCGGGCAGCTCCCGCTTCAAGTATTCGTCCTGCAGCACTTGACGGAACTTTTCCACGCCCCAGTCGGCCACGAGGAACTTCAACCGGGCACGCGAGCGCAGCCGCCGGTAGCCGTAATCACGGAAGACCGCGCACACGGCCGCCCAAACCTCCGGTATCTCATCCAGGGAAACAAATACCCCGAGACGCTTGGCGAGCATGGGGTTGGTGGACAGGCCACCCCCGACCCACAGATCGAACCCGGGCCCCAGCGACGGGTGCACGACCCCGAGGAACGAGATGTCGTTGGCCTCATATGGCACATCCGTCAGCCAGGACACGACCGACTTGAACTTGCGCGGCAGGTTGGACAGCGACGGATCGCCGATGTAGGTCTCCACGATCCGCCGGATCGCCGGCGTCGGGTCGATCACCTCGTCTTTGCTGATGCCGGCGACGGGCGAGCCGAGGATGACGCGGGGCGTGTCGCCGCACGCCTCCGCAGTCGAAAGCCCGACGGCCTCGAGCTCACGCCAGATCTGCGGCACGTCCTCCACGCGGATCCAGTGGTATTGAACGTTTTGCCGGTCGGTCAGGTCGGCCGTGTCACGCGCGAACCTGGTCGACAGCGAGCCGACCGCGCGCAGCTGCGCCAGGTCGAGCTGACCGCCGTCGATGCGCACGCGGAGCATGAAGTATTCGTCGTCGAGCTCATGCGGCTCGAGCACCGCCGTGCGCCCGCCCTCGATGCCCGGCTTGCGCTGCGTGTAAAGACCCCACCAGCGGAACCGGCCGCGCAGGTCGGCCGGGTCGATGGAGGCGAACCCGCGATGGGCGTAGATGTTTTCGATCCGGGCTCTCACGTTGAGCCCGTTGTCGTCCTTCTTGGTGCGTTCGTTGGGGTTGAGCGGCTCCCGGTGACCGAGCGCCCACTGCCCTTCCCCACGACGACGTGCAGCCATGGCAACGCCTTCCGAAAGGTCTTGTCAGAGAAGACTTGTGCGAGGGGGGATCAGGCAGCACGACAGATGGCGCTGCGCACACGGCCATAATCCACATGGCGACGCATCGTCAGCGTCACGAGGTGGTCAGCCGCAGTCATGTGAACACTTTGTCACATGAACCCGCCTCACTCAACGCTCCCTCTTAGCAAGTGGGACGAAGAGCACACCCGCCACCCGTTCGGGTCGGCGCTCGCGTTTGGCCAGCGGGACGGAGAGAGGTCAGCGCTCGCGTTTGGCCGGCCGGACGGAGAGAGGTCAGCGCTCGCGTTTGGCCGGCCGGACGGAGAGAGGTCAGCGCTCGCGTTTGGCCGGCCG
>JBIOYB010000436.1:0-2134 GCA_044869915.1 Allorhizocola sp. | reverse complement strand
GCGCCGCCGAGCAACCCGCGCGACAGCACGCCGTAGGCGGTCACTCCCACCCCGAGTTCGCGGCACGTCGGAAGGATCTCCGTCTCGATCCCGCGAGAGAGCAGTGAGTACTCGATCTGCAGGTCTGCCAGCGGATGCACGGCATGAGCGCGACGAACGGTCTGCGCTCCGGCCTCGGAGAGGCCGACGTGCCGCACGTATCCGGCCTCGATCATCTCGGCGATCGCCCCCACCGTCTCCTCGATCGGGACGGCCGGGTCTACCCGACCCAGGCGATAGATGTCGACGTGGTCTGTGCCGAGCCGCCGCAGCGTGTAGGCGAGGAAGTTCTTCACCGCCACGGGCCGCCCATCGATGCCGATGAAGGTGTTGTCAGGTGCACGAAGCGCACCGAACTTCACGCTGAGCACCAGGCTGTCCCGATCCCGCCCTCGCAGGGCCTGACAGATCAGCAGCTCGTTGTGCCCCCCGCCGTAGTAGTCGCCGGTGTCGAGCAGCGTGATCCCGGCGTCGAGCGCCGCTCGAATAGTGGCGATGCTCTCGGCCTCGTCGGCGGGACCGTAGACGCTGGACATCCCCATGCAGCCGAGGCCGATCGCGGACACATGGGGACCGGTCCGGCCAAGCCGTCGAATGATCAACTGATCCTCCATGAATCGATCGCTTGGTCAAGGTACTCGCGCACGTCGAACATCGGCTCATCGCCGGTCGACGACGGGTCCATGGGTCGAGCGTGATGCGGGGCGGAGGACCGATCGAGGAGTGCGCCGCAGCTCGACCAGCCACGCCAGCAGGGCGAGAACCACGATTGCCACTATCCCGCTGCCAGCCGCGGCCGTGACGTCGGAGGCGGAACCGAACACCGTCGAGTAGCCGGCGGCCACGAGGATCGCCGCCATCACCCATGGGGCAACGGTGCCGAATCGGGAGGTGGTGTTGGGCGCCACTCCTGATGCGCATAGTCGGTGGTGCTGACGACATTGACGGCGACCACGGACGATTGAAAGCGCGACCCGTTCGTGCGCGACGACACGTTGACGACGAGGGCAAGGACGCCTGGTTGGACGGCCGGGTCAGGCTCGATTCGTGCACATGGTGACGCTCAGCGCGTTCGTGACAGTTGCCGGCGACCCGGGTTTGCGTCTCGCTGATCGCTCGGGCAGGCTGCAACACCAATTGCCCCTTCCCGGTCCGGCGGCGCCCGAGCAGGCTGGCCCGGTGCTTCGAGTGAGTGATCGTGATCTGGGTCGTCGATCCCGACGCAGCGCGACGGGCGCTGAGGCGTGGGCTGCTGCGCTGCCCGCAGTCGGACTGCGCGGGCGTGCTGCGCGGCTGGGCCCGCGCCGGCACCCGCTCCATCCGGCACGTCGGCTCCGAGGTGGAGCTGACCCCGGACCGGGCGCGTTGCGCCTCCTGCCGGCTCACGCACGTGCTGCTGCCCGTGTTCTGCGTTCCCCGCCGGGCCTACAGCGTCGAGGTCATCGGCGCGGCGCTGCTGGGCAAGGCCGACGGGCGCGGGCATCGCGACATCGCGGCCGGCCTGGGCGTGCCGGCGGCGACCGTGCGGGGCTGGGTGCGGGCCGCACAGGGCTGCGCCCAAGCCTTGATCGGTCAGGCGATCACGGTCGCGGCCAGCGCCGGGGTGGGCCGGTTCGACGGGCGCTCCCCAGCCAGCGGACGGGGCAACGGGCTGGCCGACGCGCTCGATGACCTCGGCGTGGCCGCCCGCGGCTTCGCGCGCAGCAACCTCGAGTCGGCAACCGCGGGATGCGGCGGCGTGTTCACCGGCATCGACTACCTCGGGCTGCTCGCCGCCCAACACCGGCGCCACCTGAAGGATCGCCTGCACCTGGCGGACCCGGAGGACCAGCTGGCCACGCTGCCGCCCTGGCATCAGGTCAACGTCATCACCGGCGGTCGGCTTCTCACCGCCGTTCCCGGCGGCTGATCGACGAGCCGCACATCGAACAACCACGCCACGATTCCGGCGACAGCCTGACCATGCCGCGCGTCCGCGGCTTCCCGTCCTCACCGATGCCCATGACGGCGACACTGCGAGCATCACGACGACACCGTGAGCACCAATCGATCAGCCAGGCGTCGATCTAGCGCCGATTTCATGCTCACCGTGAGC
>JBIOYB010000435.1:0-10243 GCA_044869915.1 Allorhizocola sp. | reverse complement strand
GGCGCAACCGCTTCTGGTCGCCGGGATCGCCGCGGACGAGGACTTCCGGATCGTGCGGATGCACGCACCCGAGCTGCGGGAGTGGTTCGATCGGGAGGCGGGCTGGCGGCTCGTGGTCGATGCGCAGGTGGCCAGGCTGTTCAAGGTGCCGGCCCCGGCCGCCGATGGGAGGCTGACCGACGCCACCCATCCGGCTCGGGATCCGCGCTCCGGCACGCCGTTCGGCCGGCATCGCTATGTCCTTGTGTGCCTTGCCCTGGCGGCGTTGGAGCGGGCCGACAGCCAGGTGACCCTCGGGCGGCTGGCGCAGGATCTCCTGCTCGCGGCGGCCGACTCCGCCTTCGTCGCGGCGGGTTTGGCGTTCACACTCGACAATCGCGAGCAGCGGGCGGATCTGGTCGCGGTGGTCCGCCTGCTGCTGGGCTGGGGGGTGCTGCGCCGCGTCCACGGCGACGAGGAAGCCTATCTGAGCCAGGCCGGAGATGTGCTCTACGACGTGGATCGCAGGGTGATCAGCGGGCTGCTCGCGGGCACACGCGGCGTCTCGATGGTGGAGCCGGGCACGATCGACAAGCAGCTGCGCGACCTGACCGCCGAGGTGGTGCCCGACACCGACGAGTCGCGCAATCGCGCGCTGCGCCATCGGATCACCAGGCGGCTGCTCGAGGAGCCGGTCGTCTACTTCGACGAGCTGCCCGCCGACGAGCTCAACTACCTGACCTGGCAGCGATCCGCCATCATCGGCCGGATCGGCGAGATGACGGGGCTGGTCGCGGAGGTACGCGCCGAAGGCATCGCCATGGTGGATCCCGAGGATGAGCTCACCGATGTGCGCATGCCCGCGCAAGGCATGCAAAGCCACCTCACGCTGCTGCTGGCCGAGCACATCGCGGCAAACCCGGACGGTGTGTGGGTGAGCCAGTTGCATCACGTCACCCGGCAACTCGCGATCGAGCACAGGGCGCACTGGCGCAAGAACGCCACGGACGCCGGCGCGGAAATGGACCTCGTCGCCACCGCGCTTGACGCGTTGGAGGCGCTCAAGCTGGTCTCGATCGTCGCCTTCGACTCGGGGACCGTCGTCGTGGCGCGACCGGCGATCGCCCGCTACTCTTTGGCGCCGCCGACCGTCCAGAACCGAAGGGAGACAACAGCGACATGAGCCTTCCCCGGCCGGAGCGACAGCGTTGGCAGCCCCTGCGGGCCGGGCTCGTCGACCTGTTCTATTACGACGTCGAGGAGTTCCACTTCCACGGGGGCAGCCTGCTTCTGCGGGGCAACAACGGGACTGGGAAATCAAAGGTTTTGGCCCTGACCCTGCCCTTCCTGCTCGATGGCGAGTTGTCGCCGCATCGCGTGGAGCCCGACGGGGACCGAAACAAGCGGATGGAATGGAACCTGCTGCTGGGCGGCAGATATCCGCACGCGGAACGGCTCGGCTACACGTGGCTGGAGTTCGGCCGGCAGGACACCGACGGCGGTTGCCACTACATCACCCTCGGCTGCGGTCTGAAGGCGGTCTCGGGCCGTGGCATCGCCGCGCACTGGTTCTTCGTCACCGATCAGCGGATCGGCGACGAGCTGTCCCTGCTCACCGCGGCTCGGACAGCGCTGACCCAGGACCGGCTTCGCGAGGCGATCGGCACGCGGGGGATGGTCTACAAACGAGCCGGAGATTATCGCCGGGCGGTCGACGAGGCGCTGTTCGGTCTCGGCGGGCGTTACGAGGCGCTCGTCTCCCTGCTGATCCAATTGCGACAGCCGCAGCTGTCCAAGCGGCCGGACGAACGCCTTCTCTCCCGTGCCCTGACCGAGGCGCTGCCTCCGCTGGACGACAATCTCGTCACCCAGGTGGCCGACGCCTTCCGCAGTCTCGACGACGAACGCGAGACGTTGCGCGGGCTGGTCGAGGCCAAGCGCGCCGCGGACGATTTCCTCGGCACATACCGCCGCTACGCCCGCATCGCCGCCAAGCGCAAGGCGGCCGGGCCCCGCCAGCAGCAGAGCCGCTACGACCAGCTCGGCCGGGACCTCGGCGAGGCGCAGCGCGCGTTCGATCAGGCTGACGAGGCGGCCCGGCGGGCAGAGGGCCAGCGGATCCGCCTTTCCGAAGGGCGGCAGCGGCTCGAGGCCGAACAGCGGGCGTTGCTCGACAGCCCGGAGGCGCGGGCGGCGGAAAATCTCGAGCAGCTGCGGACGTCGGCCATGAGCTTCGAGCAGATCGCCGAGAAGCAAAGGCGCGCTGTCGAGCGGATCGAGCAGGAGGTCCATAGCGCCCGCGTCGCGGTGGACGACGATGCGCACGAGCTCGGCCGCGCCCGCGACGCGAGCCGGCAGGCCGAGAGCCAGGCGGGCAAAAGCGCGCGGGAGGCCCGCCTCGCCGACCGGCACAGCGGTGTCGCGGCCATGCTCGAGCGGGGAAGCCCGCCACACCAGCCGGCGCGGGAAGAGGCCGATCGCGCCGTGGCCTGGCGGTCCGGCTCACTGTCCACATTGGATAAACGGCTGGCGGAGGCGGCCGCCGCGGATCAGACCCACGCGAAGGCGCGCGAGCAGGTCGACCGGCTGGACTCCGCGGTCGCCGACGCCGACGGCAGGGTGCTTCACGCCGAGACGGCGGCGGCGGCCCAGGGCACGGCGCTGGTGCGGGCATGCCGCGCCTACTTGAGCGGCACCACGGAGATCTCGCTCGTTCGGCTCGAAGAGCTCCTGTCCGGGCTCGAGGCGTGGGTGGAAACCCTGGACGGGGAAAATCCGGTGACCCGGGCCGTGGCCGACGCCGTCGCGGCCGCCGGAGCGGAGCTCGGCCGCCGCGAGGGACAGCTCGACGCCCTGGACCGAGAGGCACACAAGCGTCTCGAGGAGGTCGAGCGGCAGCTGCGCGAGCTTGCCGAAGGCGTCGACCAGGCTCCGCCATCGGCACACACCCGCAGACCGGAGGCCAGGCAGGGCAGGGCCGGCGCGCCGCTGTGGCGGGTGGTCGACTTCGCCGAGGGCGTGCCCGACGCCGATCGTGCCGGGATCGAGGCCTCGCTGGAGGCCGCCGGGATCCTCGACGCATGGCTCGGACCCGATGGCACGCTCCGGTCCGCCGCCGATGGCGATGTCATTCTCGTCGCGGGCGGGCCGGCCGCACACAACCTCGACGGGCTGCTGGCCCCGGCCGTGGATCGGGCGGATGCGCAAGCGGCCGCGCTGAGCGACGACCTCATCCGCACGGCCCTGCGGTCGATCGGTCTCGGGCCCGAGGCGAGCGTTGACACCTGGGTGGCCTCCACCGGGCACTATCAGGTGGGACTGCTCCGTGGCCGCTGGAGCAAGCCAAGCGCCACCTACATCGGCGAAGGCGCCCGCGAGCGGGCACGGCGCGTTCGCCTCGCGCAGTTGCGCGCGGAGCGCGAGGGTGTTCAGGCAACGCTCGACGGGATCGCCGAAGAGCAGGCGCTGCTGAGCGAGCGGAAGGCCCGGCTGATCGAGGAGCAGCGCGGCTGCCCGACGGACACGGGCGTGCGAGAGGCGTTCACCCACGTGCGCACCGAGCACGATGCTCGGCGCCGCCTGGTCGCCGATCGCGAGCACGCGCGCGAGAAGGCCCGTGAAGCGGCCGAGTCGGCCGGGCAGGCCCACGATCGGGCCGCCGAGTTCGCCGCCGAGGTGGATCTCCCGATCGACCCCGAGGGCATCGGCGTGGTCAAGGAGGCGCTGCAGTCGTATCGCATCGCGCTTCCCGATCTGTGGCACACCGCCGCCAACGCCTTCGCCGCCGCCAAACGGCTGGCGGACGCCGAGGCGAGGCTGCGTGAGTGGCAGCAGCGGCTCGGGCCGGCGCGGGATGAGTTCGCCGACGCCGCGCAGCAGGCGCTCGCGGCGCGCGACCGATACGAGACGTTGCACGCCACGGTCGGCGCCAGCGTGGCGGAGCTGCAGCGACGGCTCGCCGACACGAAGCAGGCCCTCCAGCTCAACGAGGCCGGGCTGGCTCGGGCCGAGGCCGAGGAGAGGGCGGCCATCGAGGCGCGCGGCAAGGCCGAGGGAAGCCAGGCGATCCTGACCGGCGATCTCGTGAGCGCCGGCCTGGAGCGGGATGCCTCGGTGGAACTGTTGCGCTCCTTCGCCTCGACCGGGCTGCTGCGCATGGCCTGCCCGGGGCTGGAGACCCCGGGCCTTGACGAGCCGTGGGCGGCGACGCCCGCGGTGCTCCTCGCGCGGGCCGTCGACCGCGAACTGTCCGGAGTGGACGACAGCGACGGGCGATGGGAGCGAAGCCAGCAGCAGGTCGCCAACGACTTCAAGACGCTCAACGACGGCCTGGGCCGCCACGGGCACCGCGCCGCGATGACCCCGCGCGACGACATCATGCTCGTCGATGTCACCTTCCAGGGCCGGCCGCGACCGGTGGACGATCTGGCCGGCGCGCTCGCCCAAGAGATCGACGAACGGCAACGCGTGTTGTCCGCCCGTGAACGGGAGGTGCTCGAAAACCATCTGGTCAATGAGATCGCCGGGACGCTGCAGGAACTGATCACCAGCGCCGAGACGCAGGTGGGCCGGATGAACGACGAACTCGAGCGGCGTCCCACCTCCACCGGGATGCGCCTGCGGCTGCGCTGGCGGACCGCCCGGGACGCGCCCGAAGGCCTGACCGAGCTGCGCGGCCGTCAGCTGCGGCAGAGCACCGACGTGTGGAACGAAGAGGATCGGCGCAAGGTCGGCGCCTTCCTGCAGGAGCAGATCAATCGCGAACGCGAGCGCGACGAGGCGGCCACCTGGCATGAGCAGCTGACGCGGGCACTGGACTACCGCGCCTGGCACGAGTTCACCATCGAGCGTTACCAGGACGGGGTGTGGCGTTCGGCCACCGGGCCCGCCTCCGGCGGTGAGCGCGTGCTGGCCGCGAGCGTGCCGCTGTTCGCGGCGGCGTCCTCCTACTACAGCTCCGCCGGCCACCCGCACGCACCGCGCCTGATCGCGCTCGATGAGGCCTTCGCCGGGGTCGACGACGACTCGCGGGCCAAGTGCCTCGGCCTTCTGGCCACCTTCGATCTCGATGTGGTTATGACCAGCGAGCGCGAATGGGGTTGCTATCCGCAGGTGCCGGGCTTGGCCATCGCCCAGCTGAGCCGGCACGACGGGATCGACGCCGTGCTGGTCACCCCGTGGCGTTGGGACGGCAGCGAACGCGTCCGCATGCCACGGCCCGCCTCGCTGGACCCCGCGCCGTGAAGCCGGATCGCGAACGGCTTGCCCGTGTGCTCGGCCGTGCCGAAACCGATTGGCTCATCAAGCGGGCCCGCCAGCGCCTGGAGCGCGGACTGCCGCTGACCGGACCGGTCACCCTGAAGGACGCCACCGAGGGGCAGCGGCGCGCGCTCGAGATCCTATTAGGACGGCCACCCGGACGCGGCACGTCCCTGACAGTACAGCTGGAAGAAATAGATCTTCAGTTGACGCGCGGTGGACTGCACCCTGCCGGCCTGGCGGGCGCGGTGGAGCTGCTGGACGGGCCGGTGACCGTGCGCTCGGAGGCGCGTGCCGCGGCCGAGGCCGCCTGGCGGCGTGCCCTTGTCCCGCTGGAGGCGCTGATCGCGGCGCGGCCGGAGTTTGCGGCCTGGTATGGGGATCGGCGCACGACCGCGCTGCTGCGCCGTCAGCCCGATGCCCTCGCCGAGCTGGCTTCCGTCCTGGGCGCCTTGCCCGCCAACGGGGTTTCACTGTCCAAATTGGCCACCGACACCACCGGTGACGCCCACGCCCTGGATGCCGGGTGCCCGCTGGCGACCATGGTGTTGTCCGCCATCAGGGCGACCTGGTGGTCTGCCCTGCGGGAGCCCGGCACGCCGGCCCAGCGCCGCCGCGCCCTCTGGGACACCGCCGGGGTGCTGGTCGACGAGCTGTCCTCCACCGTGCTCGTCCTCAATCCGCACGCCGTGGCGGGCAGCCGGTTGTCTCGCCTCACCGATCCCGCGTGTGCCGATGGCGAACCGGTCGTGCTGACGTTGCGGCACATCGCCCGCCATGAGGTCCGGCTGCACCCGAGCCGGGTGTTTGTTTGCGAAAACCCGGTCGTCGTCGGCACCGCGGCGGACCGTCTCGGCGCCGCCTGCCCCACGCTGGTGTGCGTCAACGGCCAGCCCACGACGGCGGCGGTGCGCCTGCTCGAGGCCGCACATGCCTGCGGCGCGGCCGTTTTCTACCACGGCGACTTCGACTGGGGCGGGATAAGGATCGCCAACCTGCTGCGGACGCGGATACCTTGGCGGCCATGGCGTTTTGACAGCCGTGCATACCTCGGTGCCGCCGAGAAGCGGTCCTGGCGCCCGCTGTCCGGACCGGCGGCCGTCGCGTCGTGGGATCCCGATCTGGCCGGCGTCATGCGCGATCGCGGGGTGCGCGTCGAGGAGGAGGACGTTCTCGAGGACCTGCTGGCGGATCTGACCTCCGTGGCAGGGGTGCCGTAAAGGTTCGATCATGGCACAACAGTGTGGCAACAGTGGTGCAACGCGAGGCAAGTCTCCTGGGGATCACGGCCGGCTCAATCGGGGCAGGCCGAAAACCCAGGAGGGGCAACATGTTTGCACCACTCAGTCGCCGCACGGCGATCGGTCTGGCGGTCGTGGCCGCGATGGCCGCCATGACGATCCCGTCGGGCGCGCTGGCCAACGAGGATCCCGAGTATGGGCCGCCGCCCCAGAGCAAGCCGATCACCGATCCGTCGGTGCGGGCCATCACCGCGGATGCCTTGGCCGCCTTCAAGTATGTGTTTGCCGCCGTGCTCTCCGACCCGGCCTACACCGCCTATCCTCGCGAGTCGCTGGAGGCCGGTGTGCTGGCCGGGTTTGCCACCCTGCCGCGGGAGGGCCAGGCGCACTATGCCGGCGTGGCGCAAAGGTTGGTGCAGGCATCACCGGCCGAACGCGAACGCCACTTCGGCCGGCACGGCCGGCGCAGTGTCGAGGAGGTGCGCCGGCTCGGCTTCGACGGGCTGTTCACCAATGTGTGGTATGACCGGCAGGGCCTGACCAAGTATGTCCGCTCGGTGGCGGCCCGCAACGAGGCGCAGGCGCGCCAGGACGAGGCCCTGGCGATGCAGCGCGCTATCGATTATCGGCTCGATCCGCAGTCCCTGCAGCTGATGACGCTCAAGAAGCTCAACCTGCGCATCGATATGGTCAAGTGTGTCGACGAGACCGACTGGTGGTTTGGCACCGAGCCGGGCGAGGACGAGATTCGCCTGGGCGGGGTCAAGATCGACCACAAGGGCGTGACCACTCAGGTCGGTCAGTGGAAGGTGGGCGATTTCGAGGACGGCGACGTCGTGACCTATCTCGTCCCAGGCAAGCTTTTCTCCAGCTTCGATCTGACCCAGCCGGGGGCGTGGGGCCGCACCTACACCAACGTGGTGATGATGGCCGAGGAAGACTTCGGCGGGTTCGCCGACATGCTGACCACGGCGTGGCAGAAGATCATGGAGAAGGTCAACGCCGAGATCGTCGAGGCGGTGCAGGAGGCTGCCTCCAGCGTGGGCATCCCCGAGGCCATCGCGCAGGCGCTGGCCGAGGCGACCGCCTGGCTGGTGAACGAGTTCGTCAACTCGATCATCAGCATCTTCGAGGATGACCTGTTCCCGCCGGTCACCTACGAGATCACGCTGCCGTCCAAGTGGGCGTGGCTCTACAACAACCCCGCCGACCTGGGCTGGACCAACAAGAAGCTCCCGCCGGTGACCGTGACCTACACCGGGCACGGCGGCAAGTACAAGGTGAACATGCATTACGAGGTCGTCAGCTGAAATGAACCCATCCAAGAGGCCCCGCTGGTCGCGGGGCCTCTTGATGCGTGCTCCCATCGACGGCGGCTAGGCTGCGGGCACCCAACCATCCGAGTCAGACGGGAGGATGCCTGTTGGCTGGCGTCGCGGTCCGGCTGCTGGGCACGATCGAGGTGACCGGCCCGCTGGGCACGGCCGAGCTGGCCCCGGGCCGGCAGCGTGCCCTGGTCGGCCTGCTGGCGTTGGAGGCCGGCCGGGTCGTCTCGCAGCACCGGCTCGTCGACGCGCTGTGGGGCGAGGATCCGCCGCGCACCGCGATCCGCTCGCTGCAGAGCTACGTGGCGCGGGTGCGGCGGGCGCTGGAGACGTGCGGGCTGCCGGACACGCTTCGCACGCACGATCCCGGCTACGTCCTGCACGTGGACGCCAACGACGTTGACGCCTATCGGTTCGACGGCCTGCGGGCGCGCGCCCGCGAATTGGCCGGGCGCGGCGAGCTTCGCGAGGCGGCCGTGGCGCTACGGTCCAGTTTGGACCTGTGGCGCGCCGGCCCGCTGACCGACGGGCTCATCTACGGCTGGGGCGAGGCGGCGGCGCTGCGCCTCTCCGAGGCCCGGCTCGTGGCCACCGAGGAGCTGTGGGAGATCGAGCTGAGCCTGGGCCACCACGGCGAAGCCCTGCCCGAGCTGGAGCACCTGGCCGCGCTGCACCCGACCCGGGAACGCCTGATCGGCCAGCTGATGCTGGCACAGCACCGGTCGGGCCGGGGCACCGAGGCGCTGGAGACCTATCGCCGCCACCGCACGCTTATGATCGACGAGCTGGGCGTGGAACCCGGCCTCGAGGTGCAACGCCTGCACACCGCCATCCTGCAGCACGATCCCGCGATAGCGGCCGCCGACGGACTCACGCAGCGGCGCCCGGCGCAGCTGCCGCCGCCGGTGGGATACTTCGTGGGCCGCGAAACCCAGGTGGCCCAACTGGATCGATTGATCGCCGAGGAGTCCACCGAGGACGAGGACCCGCAGCCGGTCGTGGTGATCTGCGGCCCGGCCGGCATCGGCAAGACCTCGCTCGTGACGCAGTGGGCGCGGCGCCATCCCGGCCGCTTCTCGCACGGCCAGATCTTCGTGGACCTGCGCGGGCACGACCCGGCCACCGCGATGAGCGTGGACGAGGCGATGTCGCACCTGTTCGGCGCGATGGGCCTGCCCGCCGAGGCGGTGCCGAAAGGCGTTGCGGAGCAATCGACTCAACTCCGTTCGCTGCTGCACGACCGCCGGATGCTGGTCGTGCTCGACAACGCCGCCACGACCGACCAGGTGCTGCCGATGGTGCCCGCGACGCGGTCCTGCCTGCTCGTGGTGACCAGCCGCAACCAGTTGCCGGGCATCGCGGCGCACCATCGCGCGGTCTCGCTGCGCCTCGATCTTTTAAACCATGACGATTCAGTGCGCCTTCTGTCCAAAGTGCTCGGTCCGGAGCGCACCGCCCGCGAGCCCGAGGCCACCGCGCGCCTGGCCGAGCTGTGCGGGCACATGCCGCTCGCGCTGCGCATCGCCGCCGCCAAACTCGCCGCGCTCGGCGAGCACAGCATCGCCGGTTTCGCCGCGGAACTGGCCAACCAGGACCGGCTCGACGCGCTGTCGGTGGAGGGTGATTCGCGGAGCCTGCGGGCCGTGCTGGCCACGGCGCACCGCGCGCTCGCACCCGGGCCGGCGCTCGTCTTCGGCAGGCTCGGGCTGCATCCGGGCCTGGTGCTCGGCCCGCACTCCGCCGCGGCCTTGGCGGGCATCGGTCTGCGGCAGGCGCGCTCCGCGCTCGAAACGCTGGCCACCGCCCACCTGATCAGCGAGGTGGCTTCGGAGCGCTACCGATTCCACGACCTCGTGCGGCTCTACGCCGCCGAATGCACACCGGAATCGGAGCGCGCCGCGGCCATCGGGCGCCTGTTCGACTGGTACCTGGCCGTGGGCGCGGCCGCCAACCGGCTCATCGACCGGGGCCGCGACCGGGTGACGCCGACCTTCGCCGACCCGCCACAGCTGCCCGCCATGCCGGACGCCGCCGCCGCGCTGTCCTTTTTGGACGGTGAGCAGGCCAATCTGGTGCCGGTGGCCGCCTGCGCGGCCCAAACCGGTGCACCCCAGGCAGCCTGGCAACTCGCCTATCTCATGGTGGGCTTCCTCGACCTGCGCGGCCACACGCGCGAGCGGGAGGAGATGTGGCGGTGTGGGCTCGAAGCCGCCAAAGCCATCGGCGATCCGACGACCCTCGGCCTCGCGCACAGCGGCCTCGGGCTGGCGCACATCCGGATGCGGCGCTTCGACGAAGGCCTGCGCCGGCTGGAGATCGCCATGGACCTGATGCGGTCGGCGGGCGACAAACGCGGCGAGGGGCACGCGCACAACAACATCGCGCTCGTGCACACCAAGCGGCGCCGGTTTCGCCGCGGAACTGGCCAACCAGGACCGG
>JBIOYB010000434.1:0-21802 GCA_044869915.1 Allorhizocola sp. | reverse complement strand
TCAGCGCCCAGATAGGGACTTTAGCCCCTGAACAGCGCCGCGGTGGAGGCCGCAACATAGAGGTATGCAGGTACTCCGCGATAGCGCCGAGGCGGCCCTGGCCGCCCCATCGATCTTCAACACCCAGCCCTGGCGCTGGCAGGTTGCCGATGGGGTGCTGCGGCTGTGGGCCGACCTCGAGCGGCAGCTGCTGGTCGCCGACCCCGAGGGCCGGATGCTGACCATCAGCTGCGGCGTGGCCCTGCATCACGCCCGGGTCGCGCTGGCCGCCGCAGGCCACCGGGCAGCCGTCGACCGGCTGCCCGACCCGGGCGAACCCGATCTGCTCGCGGAGGTCCAGATCGCCGGCCCGCACCGGCCGACCGACGGCGAGGTGCGGCTGCGGGAAGCGATCCCGTTGCGGCGTACCGATCGAAGAGCTTTCCATGAGGGGGTACCGGCGCAGGCCGCCGCGGAGCTGGTAGACGTCGCCGAATCACAAGGCGCCCACCTGCACCTGGTGCGCAAGCACGAGATTTCCGTGCTGGCGTTGGCCGCGGCCCGAGCGGGAGCACTTCAGCTGGCTGATCCCGCATACCGCAGGGAATTGATCCGCTGGACCCACCGTCCACAATGGAGCGGGGATGGCGTGCCCGTGGCGACCGCGGTCGAACCATCGCCGCGCGCCGTGCCGGTACGCGACTTCGTCCCGCCCGGCTCCGCCGAGCACGGGATGCCACCCGGCCCGCACACCGATGTGAGTGCGCAATACGCGGTCGTGTTCACCGACGAGGACACCCAGCTGGCATGGCTTCAGGCAGGCGAGGCCCTGTCGGCCGTACTGCTGACCGCGACCAGCCTCGGGCTGGGCACCGCGCCCATCAGCGACGTCACCGAGCTCACGGTCACCCGCGAAGAACTGCGCCACCTGCTTTCCGGCGTCGGCGTGCCGCAGCTGGCCGTGCGGATCGGGCAGCCCACGCCCGGCTCGCCGCCACCCGTGCCGCGCCGCGTCGCCCCAGAAGTGATCTACCCGTAAAGGAGGCAGCCGTGACCGCGCGGTCCTCACCGGCTCGCGTGACCCACCTCGACTTGACCGTCTGCGTGCCGGATGCCCTCTCCGCACAGCGCCGGACCGCCCTTCAGGCGATGGTCGAACACTGCACCGTCCACAACAGCCTGACCACTGCGCCAACGATCCGGGTCGGCCTGGCCGCCTGACCACGCTGCGTCGCGCGGGGTCGTTGGCCACCCGGGTTAACACGACGGTCGGCATCACCGGTGCCGCAGGTTCGGCAGAGCGTTCCCGTGCCGAGGTTCAGCGCATCGATCAGTGCGCCGAGCATGCCCGTTGCCTCGTGGCAGTGCATAGAGCCGACGTTCTTGGAAATGGTCTCCGGCGGATGAAGGACTTTGGTCCCTTGGGCGCACGGGCTAGGCAGTCTAACGTGTGCTTCGACACTCAGTATATCGCTGATGTTCGATGAGTGATCGAATGGTGTTGCTGGATCGTTGAGACGCTGTGCCGCGACCGTGCCGCGACGTCGCCGTCAATGGCGGGGTGGTGCCGGGGCGCAGATTGACCGCGGAAAGGTGGTCATGATCCACGGCATCGTCCAAGGAGGACACGTGCCATGGCCCAGATAGACAACCCTATTCGTGTCGTGCTGGCCGACAGGCATGCTCTTTGCCGCGAAGGACTCGCCCGAGTACTTGAACCCGAGCCCGATATGCGGGTAATCGGCGGCGCCGACGACAGATCCGGAGCCATCACGCTTGCCCGGACCCTGAGTTCTGGCGTCGTGGTGCTCGGGCTGGAGCTGCCCGACTGCGACCTCGAACGGGCCATCCTGTTGATCCGGTCGAGTTCGCCCGGGACCAAGATTCTGGTGCTGTCCACACGCGACACCCCGGCGTCGGTGCAATGCGCGCTCAACGCGGGCGCCCACGGCTATTCGACCAAAGACATCAGTGGTTTCGAGTTCGTCTCGGCGATTCGGGCCATGGCCCGCAATGCCAAGCGCTTCTTCGTCTCGACCCCGCTGGAAGGCCTGGCGGGGTATGGCGAGAAGTCATCGGACCCGTTGACAGTTCGGGAGGCGGAGGTGCTCGGGCTGGCCGCCGAGGCCCTGACCAACCTCCAGATCGCGGGCCGGCTGGGTATCGCCGAAAGCACGGTCAGGCGACATCTCACCAACGCATACACGAGGTTGAGCGCGACATCGCGGATCGATGCGATCAACAAAGCGACGGCGGACGGCATCATTGCGACGCCAATGAAAATGATAGAGCGGCAGTTCTAGTGTCAGCGCGCGCACTGCCGCGCCCGGATGCCGGTGGCGACGTCCGGGCACATGGCGTAGCAGTTGCCGCATGCGAAGCAGTTGCTCCATCACGTATCCCAATTGAGAAGCCTTGTAAGTGCACCCTCATCCGACGATACCCCTGTGGGTAGGGCTAAAGACCCTGCGGTGACGGGACTGATGCCCATACCCGCTGCGGGGAGCAGCGCGCACCCTCAAAGGTGAAACCCGCGAGTTATGACAGCAAAAGGGTGAGGAGAAAAGCGATGTACTGGCATGACGGCATGTACGGTTGGGGGTGGATGATGATGGGCCTGAGCATGGTCGTGTTCTGGGGGCTGATCATCACCGCGATCGTGTTACTGGTGCGCTACACCAGCGGCAACCGCGCCAGCATCCCGCCAACCGGTGCGGCATCGACCGCGAGACAGCTCCTGGCCGAGCGTTACGCCCGTGGCGAAGTCGACGAAGACGAGTACCGCACACGTCTGGCGGTCCTCGACGGCAAATAGACCCGGCGGTACCGTGCCCGCGTAGGCCACGTTCGTGGGCGAGGTACCGCTTTGCCGTGCCCAGCCTTGCCTGGCTGCGGCTTCGTGTGTGCCCCGTGACTTAAGGACAAACGCCGTACGACCCAGGCTGGATCTCGATGATGCTGCATGCTGTCCGCGGCTCAGCCGGCAACAGCGCCATCAACCGCTTCGGCAGGAAACCTTCCTCGATGGCACAGTCACCGCGACCTGCCCGCTAGCCGAAATGTGCCTGGCCTTCCACGGATCTGCACCTGGCCGGCTCGGACGCGATCCGCCGCCCGGGCGGCGGCCAGCGCCAGGATGAGTCCCGCGAAGGAGAAGGCGGAAAGCGTGTATACCAGCCCGGGGTTGTCCGCCCCGAGAAGTTGACCGAGGAGGATGGTGCCCGGAAGCAGAGACAGATATCCGAGCACCGCAGTGCCCAAGACCCACGGCCAGACCCGTCCCACGGCCTGGGAGACATGCCCTGGACGCCGACCGGGAGCGGCACCGATTCTTGTCGCGCCCAAGCCGACGATGACCCCGATCAGCGGCGGGCCGAATCCCCCGCCCACCAGGAGCAGAAGCACACACAGCAGGATCAGCACCAGAGCACCGTGCCGCCGGTCGACGAACCTGACCGACCAGACCGCGACCGCGACCGCGACAATGACGGCGACTATCCCTGTCACCAGCAGGTTCGGGATGACCGTCATGGCGGGCTCACCGCCAAGGATCTCGAATGCCTTCGAATCCGGCCACGACTCGATGACCGGTCCTTCCGGCCTGACCGAGCCCTGAAGTATCTCTCCGACCCCATGCTCGATGCCCGCCAGACCCGCCAGCAGACCGAACGTCGACACGACGGTCCTCGTGGCGCTCATGGCCACCTGGTCGCGTTTCCCGGCCGGCTCTCGGGTCAAGGCCGTCGCCGCCGTCGAGTGCATGACCGCTCCTCTCCACGCTCAACTCCGCTCTCCACCGTGCGGGACGGAATCGACGCGGGTCCAGAGGCGATGGCCCTGCTTGGAAAGTCTTTCGCCTCTTGCCGGACGCCTTTGTGGATCGTGATGCCGGGCTGGCGACCTTGGCTCCGGCACACCGAACCACGCGCGTAGGGCCGTGTGACCCGGCCGTCCAGGCGGGACGCCTCTGCCGGCGGGTCCTCTTCCCGGAGACGATGAGGGGGAGAGCCTTCGGAGGTGCGCGATGGAAGAGCCCATGGAGCCGGTTGTCGTCGGAGTGGACGGCTCGGCCGAGAGCTTGTCAGCACTGGACCTCGCGGCCGAGGAGGCGGCGAGCCGGGTCGCGCCGCTGGCCATCGCGCACGTGTGTGACTCGCCTACCGCCGGGCGGGTGGACCAGCCGGCCGCCGCCCAGCGGCTGCTCGCCGCGGCGGTGTCCCGAGCGTTGGCCGAGCATCCGAGCCTGTCTGTCACAGCCGAGCTGCTGTCCGGAGTACCCGCGGACGCTCTGGTCGAGCGAGCGCGCCGGGCCAGCCTCCTGGTCATCGCGCACAGCCCGCGCTGCGGTGCCCGGACACTCGGGGGCAGGTCGGTGGTCCACCAGGTGGTGAGCCGGGCGGCGGTACCAGTCGTTGTCCACCGCCCGCTGTACCCGTCAGCCGTCGCCCAGCAGCCTCGCCCGGTACTCGTCGGCGTAGCGTGCGCGCCCGGTGACGATGCTGTGGTGGAGTTCGCCTTCGAGGAGGCGTCGTCGCGTGGCGCACTGCTGCTGGCCGCACACATTTGGCCGGGATCAGCGTACGCCGAGAGCCGCCAGGTCTGGCGTGGCTTCGCATCGGCGCGCGACGAGGCCGACCAGGTGCTCGTGGACACGCTCCGCGTCTGGTCGGAGAAGTACCCGGAGGTGGCCGTGCACCGGATGGTCCGGCACGGTCTTGACGTGCCGGTGTCCCTGACCGCGGCGTCCCGATCGGCGCAGCTCGTTGTCGTTGGCTCACGGAGCCCGGACGAGCAATTGCTGTGCGCCGCGCAGGTCCTCGTGCACCGCGCCGGCTGCTCGGTGGCCGTGGTGCCGGTGAACCGACCGCAAAGGGTGGGGTAACGCAGCGATCGGGTCGCCAATGCCTACATGAGCTTGATTGCGACGTCGGATTTGGTCCCGCGTCCTGCCGCGGCTTTGGAGCGGGCTTCGCCCTCCAGCCGGCTATGGGGCCGAAAGCCTGGTGAGCGCGGGACCATCGCCCATACCCCTCGCGAGCCACGACGCCCACTCTGAAGGTGTAACCCGTGGGGTATCTGTGGCGAAAGGGGCGGACGATGAAATGGTGCCTGTACACGATCGCGCTGACGATCCTGGTCACCGGGCTGATATGGGCGGGAGTCTCCGCGTCGACGCTCTTGGCCGCCGGGCTGGTGCTCGCCTTCCTGGTGGCGGTGTTTCTCATGGTGCGTGGCCTAAGCGACCGCCCACCGGCGATGCGGCGCCGCTAAACATCATCTGGCCCCGAAGGCATGGCAGTGGCAGTGCTCGTGCCTTTCGCCCCTACGCCATCGGGCGGCGCCGGCGCCGTCGGTCAGACCGACCGCTCCAACGTTGACAATCGCGCCGACGGGCCGGGCGGCGGAACGCTCGTCATCCGGTGGTCTGGTCCTGATCGGACTGCTGTTCCTCGAAGTCTGGTACCTGCTGGTGAGCTGGCAGTTTTACCGGCTCGAGGCGGAGGAAAGGTTGAGTGGCTGCTGTGTTTGCCCCGGCAGGACCGTGTGACCTGTCCTCACGCGCCAAGGGTTCCCGTGCGCCCCCCGCCTGGCAGACTCAGTTACCCCCGCCAATTTCGGTCGGCGCTGCCGATCGAAGTATTTTCCATTCCTGTTGCGCGGCAAGGACTATCGACGTCAGGTTGCCGAATTGCGTGGTATCGGCCTGTATGGTGACGTTCAGACGGCCGTCGTAGCTCAGTGCCACGAAGGCGATCGACAGGTTCCCGGCGAGCGTGCCGATCGGGATGAGTTCACGAACTGGTGCGCCGAGCAGGGTGATCGGCGCTGGCGGGCCGGGCATGTTGCTTTCCACGAGATTGGTCAAGCGCTGGTGCCGGCTTACCCAGCCAAGCACGCCCAGCCTGGCCAGCAAGACTAGAAACGTGTTGCCGGCTGCTGCGGATTGTCTGTGTTTGGCCACGGCGGTGTCCGCGCTGATGAGGCGCAACCGGGTGCTGGGATCGGATACCGAGACCGGTAGATGTGCTACGTACTCGCCGGTGTGGTTGCCCGGTGGCGCGGCTGTGTCATTGCGGCTGCGCATGGACACGGCGACGGCGGCGTGCAGGGACACCGGGCCGGTCAGTTCCCCGCGGGCCCGCATCACATCGCGCAACCCGGCCGCGGCCAGATCCAGCACGACATCGTTGACTTTGCCGCCGTGACGGTGTGCCACCTGCTTGACCGTGGCCAGGTCGAGACTGAGCACGGCAAGCGCGTGGTGAGCGCCGACCGGGTGGTTGAACGTGGTGCGGGGGGCGCCGCGGGCGCGGCGTGCGGCCTCACGCGCTCCAGCGAGTGCTGCCATCACGCGCGCCGGGTGGAGCCGTGCGGCAGAGCTCGCTTTGGCGCGCATGTTATCCCAGGCCAGATCCTGCCAGCGTGGAGACGCCGCCGCGGCCGGCGCCGGAACCGGGTCGGTGTCACCGAAGAACATGGTGAGTACGTTGATGGCGCGAAGGCCATCGGCCATGACGTGGTGCAGCTTGAGGATCACGGCCACCCGGCCGCCCGCAAGCCCGGTGACAAACCACATCCGCCACAGCGGACGGCGCCGATCCAGTACTGGGACCATCAGCCTGGCGGCCAGCAGCAGCAACGCCTGCTCGTCGCCGGGCGCCGGCGCGACGAGGTGGTCGATGTGATTCTCGATGCGGAATCCCGGATCTTCTATCCATATTGGACCGCCGCTGAGCGGGCCTGCCCGGTGGATGATCTGGCGAAGCCGGGGGGCCAGCGGCAGCCGTGCTGCGAGGCGCTCCCGTAGCGCGACCAGGGGCATGGCGCCACCGGCCGTCAGGAGGGTGGCAGCGTCGAGTAGCGCCACCGCCCCCATGTTCATCGGGCTGTCCGGGGTCTCGATGGCGAGGTTGAGTAGATCCGCAGCGCTGAGCCGTTCGAACCTCACAGGTTCATGCTTGCTTCAGCGGAGCTGAGCCCAAAGGGCCTGTTGCCCTCACATACTGGGTCTTTCGGCCCTTGGTAAGCCTCCCAGGGGCTCGCACGCTATGGCTCATACCAGCTGCGGCTAGGGCAGGGCGAAGGTCGCTTCGAGGTCGGGACTTTACGCCCTGTCGTTTGCCACCTGCCAGCCGCAGGCTTGACCCGGCATCAGCCGCAGCGCCGCCTGCCGGAAACCGTACGGTGGCGGCGGTGCGGCGCTGCACCACACCGACTGGGGGTTTTGACGCCGTGGGTAAGCAGGCACGCCGGACATCGCACCTGGCGCGTAACGCTAGAGCGGCCGAGCAGGAGCGCGCCCGCAGGCGCAACCGGCTCATCGCCGGCGGTGGCGGGCTGGTCATCGTGGGCCTACTGATCGCGATTGTGGTCAGCTTGGTCCAGGCCGCCAAGCCCGCCGACACCCGCAACACCGATACCACGCGGGTGGTCGCGCCCGGCAACGTCACCGCGACCGGAGCGATCCCGATCGGCAGCGCGACCGCACCGGTGAAGGTCGAGATCTACCTGGATTACATGTGCCCGTTCTGCGGCCGTTTCGAGCGGGCCAACAGCAGTGAACTGGAGCGGCTGGTGGCCGAGGGCACCGTCCGGGTCGAGCTCTATGCTCTGTCGTTTTTGGACAAGACCTCACTCGGTACCAAATATTCCACCAGGGCGGCAAACGCGGTCGCCACGGTAGCCGACCGGGCACCGGACAGGGTGCTGGCTTTCAACGCCGCGTTGTTCAGCCGCCAGCCCAACGAGGGCTCCGCCGGGCTGTCCGACAGTGACATCGCCGCCCTGGCCCAAAGCGTCGGTGTGGCAGGGGATGTGGTCGACTCGTTCGCTGCGGGCACGTTCCAGCCGTGGATCGCCGAGGTCACCGATGCCGCGTTCGGCAACGGCATCTCCGGTACCCCGACCGTCAAGATAAACGGCAAGGTGTATCAGGGCGACCTCTACACAGCCGGCCCGCTGACCCAGGCCATCAACGCGGTCAGGGGCCAGTAGTGCCGGCCGCGACGCTCGTGCGCCTGCGGGCGCTTCGTCACACCAACGGCTGGATCTTTGGCACCATGCTTGCCTCAGCGTGCGTGAGCCTGATCGCCTCGTTCGTGCTGGCGATCGACGCGATCCGCCTCGCCGCGGACCCCACCATCAGCCTTGCGTGCAACATCAATACGGTGATCAGCTGTGGCACCGTGGCGACCTCATGGCAGGCCCAGCTGTTCGGCTTTCCCAACGCCTTCCTCGGCATCGCGGCCGAACCGGTCGTGATCACCATCGCTGTCGCCAGCCTGGGTGGTGTCCGGTTCCCGCGCTGGTTCATGCTGGCCGCCCAGATCGTGTACACCCTCGGCGTCATCCTCGCCTACTGGCTGTTCTACCAGGCCATGTTCCACATCGGAGCGTTGTGCCCGTGGTGTTTGCTGGTGACGGTGTCCACGACACTGGTGTTCACCACCCTGACCCATGTCAACATCCGCGACGGTAACCTGCCGCTGCCCCCACGCGCGCAGGCGGTGTTGAGGTCCGCTCTCCACGCCGACCTGGATGCCATCGCCGTCACCATCTGGCTGCTCGTCCTCGTCCTCGCCATCGTCCTGAAGTACGGCGATGCGATTGTCGGATAGCCCGTCGGCGGCAGCGACCGGGCCGCGAACTGGTGCCTGCAGCCTAGGCGAGCTACAGGCGAGCAACGCCACCGATTGGTTGTGTAAGTCGGTGGCGGAAAGGTCAGGGCTTGGCCGAGCCGGCCATCGGGCGGGTCCGGCGCGACATCGGACTCGAGCCCCATGGCCGATACCTTCAAATACCTTCAAACTGTCGATCGGCCTGCTGTTTGTCCAATGGTGGCGCAGACCTGGCGCCCGACCCAGTCGCCCCAGTGGCGGGCGCGGGTGAGCTCGCCGTCGTCCAGCGGCCCGAGGGTTCCGTTGACGTAGAAGCTTGCCGACGGCAGTTCCACGGCGATACCGTTGCTCTTCAACAGTTTGGCCGCGCTGCGTGACGCGGAACCGGTCAACCACTTCGGCGTGGCCAACTTGGTGTCGAAGGTGACGGTGGGGACTCTGATCCCGGACTTGCCCAGCGTGGCGATCCATTCCCGGATGCCGGTTTTCCCGGAGATGACGGCCCTGGGCGTCTGCTGCTCCGCGCTCTTGCGGGTGTTGGGCCGGCTGAGCCCGAAGGCGTGTGTGGGTCCGCCGATTACCAGCAGGTCCACGTCCTGTGGCGGCAGGCCGGCCTTGCCGACCTCCACCAGATCCACCTGCGCGTGACGCGCCAGACCCTCGGCGATGGCTTCGGCGATCAGCATCGTGTTGCCGAACATCGACTCGTACACAACCTGCGCTCTCATGACGAACACCCCTTTGCCGGATTGATGGTCCTTCAGTGCCAGCCTGTGCCGACCGGAGTCGGCATGGCAGAGGCAGAAGTCCCGGCAGGGCAGGACCAGTCGTCCCGACGGCTCGGGGATCAGGTGACGGCCAGGCCGTATTCGCGGAACAGGTTCCTGACCCGCTCCAGTTCGGCCGCGGTGGGCGGGTCGACGGACGCCAGCGGGAAGGGGAGGTTCAGCGCTTCGTACTTGTGTGCGCCGAGCCGGTGAAACGGCAGGACGTCCACCCGCTGCACGGTTTCGAGCGTCGACACGAACTCGGCGAGCCCGGCGACGTTGTCGGCCGCGTCCGTAATCCCGGGGACGAGCACGAAACGGATCCACATGGCCGTGCCGCGATCGGCGAGCCGCTGGGCGAAACGCAGTGTCGGCCCGACCTCGCCGGTGTGGGTGACCCTGCGGTACAGCGCCGGGTCGAACGACTTGATGTCCAGCAGGATCAGGTCGGCCGCGTCGAGCAGGCGGTCGTCGGCCCGCTCGCCGAGGAAGCCGCTGGTGTCCAGGGCGGTGTGCATTCCGGCGGCGTGGCAGCGGTGCAGGAACTCGCGAGTGAATGCGGGCTGCTGCAAGGGTTCTCCACCCGAGACGGTGACGCCACCGCCCGCGACGGCGATGAACCGTTGATATTTGGCGACCTCAGACATCAGCGAGTCCACGGTCCACAAGCGACCGTTGCGCTGGTGCCAGGTGTCCGGGCTGTGGCAGTAGAGGCAGCGCAGTGGGCAGCCGGCGAGGAAGGCCACGAACCGTGTGCCGGGGCCGTCCACTCCGATCGACAGGTCGAAGGAGTGGACGGCGCCGGTGGTCATAGCGCACCGTGGAAGGTGCGTGAGATGACGTCGCGCTGCTGCTTCGGCGTGAGCCGCACGAAGTTGACGGCGTAGCCGGACACACGGATGGTCAGTTGCGGGTACCGCTCCGGATGCAGCATGGCGTCTTCGAGCGTCACACGGTCGAGGACGTTGACGTTCATGTGGAATCCGCCCGCGTCCACATAGCCGTCAAGCACTCCGGCGAGGTTTCCGATCTGGTCGGTACGGTTGCTGCCCAGCCCGTTGGGCACGACGGTGGTGGTGAGCGAGATGCCGTCGCGGGCGCTGGCATAGGGCAGTTTGGCCACCGACAGCGCGGACGCGACGAGCCCGTGCTTGTCGCGGCCGTTCATCGGGTTGGCCCCGGGCGCGAACGGCTGGCCCGCGCGGCGGCCGTCCGGCGTGTTGCCGGTGTGATCGCCATAGACCACATTGGACGTGATCGTCAGCACGGACAGGGTGGGTTCGGCATCGCGGTATGCCTTTTGCCGCCGGATCTTTTCCATAAACGACTCCACGAGCCAGACGGCGATGTCGTCGGCGCGGTCGTCGTTGTTGCCGAACGCCGGGTATTCGCCCGTTGTCTCGTAGTCGACGGCGAGCCCGGTGGCGTCCCTGACCACCTTCACCTTCGCGTAGCGGATCGCCGAGAGGCTGTCGACCGCGACGGAAAGGCCGGCGATACCGGTGGCGAGAAAACGCCGGACCGGATAGTCGTGCAGCGCCATCTCGAGCCGCTCGTAGGCGTAGCGGTCGTGCATCTGGTGGATGACGTTGAGCGCGTCGACGTAGGTCTGCGCCAGCCAGTCCAGCACACGATCGTAGGCCGCGACCACCTCGTCATAGTCCAAGACGCCGGCGGTGAGCGCCGGTGTGGCCGGTGCGATCTGCTCACCGGTCTGCTCGTCGCGTCCACCGTTTATCGCATACAGCAGCGCCTTGGCCAGGTTGGCCCGCGCGCCGAAGAACTGCATGTCCTTGCCGACACGCATGGCCGAGACGCAGCAGGCGATGGCGGTGTCGTCGTCGTAGGCCGGGCGGATGAGGTCATCGTTTTCGTATTGGATCGCGCTGGTGTCCAGCGACACCTGTGCGCAGAACCGTTTGAACCCCTCGGGCAGCCGTGGCGACCACAGCACGGTGAGGTTGGGTTCCGGTGCGGGGCCAAGGTTGTAGAGGGTCTGCAGGTAGCGGAAGCTGGTGCGCGAGACCAAGGTACCGCCATCGGATCCCATGCCGCCCATCGCTTCCGTGACCCAGGTCGGGTCGCCGGAGAACAGCTGGTCGTATTCGGGTGTGCGCAGGAAACGGATCAGGCGCAGCTTGACGACGAAGTCGTCGATGAGCTCTTGGGCCTGCGACTCCGTCAGAACGCCCTCATCGAGGTCGCGCTCCAGGTATATGTCGAGGAACGTCGACGTCCGGCCCAGCGACATCGCGGCGCCGTTCTGCTCCTTCGCTGCGGCCAGGTAGGCGAAGTACAGCCATTGGATCGCCTCGGCGGCCGTGCGCGCCGGTTGGGAGATGTCGTAGTCGTACGAGGCCGCCATGCGCTTGAGTTCGGCCAGCGCTCGGATCTGCTCGGCGAGCTCCTCGCGGTCGCGCACCACCTGCTCGGTCGAGCGCTGCCGATCCAAGCCGGCCTTGAGCGCCTGGCGATCCTCGATGAGCCGGTCCACGCCGTAGAGCGCGACCCGGCGGTAGTCGCCGATGATGCGGCCGCGGCCATAGGCGTCGGGCAGGCCCGTGATGATGTGCGACCGGCGGGCGGCGAGTACGTCGGCCGGGTAGGCGTCGAACACGGCGTCGTTGTGCGTCTTGCGATAGGCCGAGAAGATCCGCGTCACGAGCGGGTCGAGTTCGTAACCGTACGCCTTGAGTCCGGCCTGCACCATGCGAAGACCGCCGGTCGGCATGATGGCGCGCTTGAGCGGGGCATCGGTTTGCAGGCCCACGATCAGCTCGAGTTCACGGTCGATGTACCCGGGACGGTGCGCGGTGATGGACGCGGGAGTGGCGGTGTCGGCGTCGTAGATGCCACGAAGCCGCTCCTCGGTGAACAATGCCTGTAGTTGCTGCCACAGCCGTTGCGTGCGGGCAGTCGGACCCTCCAGAAACTCGGGCCCGCCGTCGTAGGGTCGGTAGTTCTCGTGAATAAAGGCGCTCACATCGATGTGGTGGCGCCAGGCTGTCCCGTGAAAACTGCGCCAACCGGTCGCCGGCGCGCGCTGAGCGGTGGTCATACCTCTACGGTTTCGCGTCGACGGTCTTTCGCGCAGAGCCCATAGGCTCGCCGCGGGCAGGTCCAAAGGCCCGATCTCAGGCGTCCGGAGGCCCTGCCGGGCGTCCCGGAGGACGACGAGGCTTGAACTGGAAGCATCTCGCGTGGTTCGAGACCGTGCGGTGTGTCGTCATGCTCGCGTCACGACCAGGCGCGGGCTGCACTGGCTGCGGCCCGAAGCCGAGGGCCTGCTGCGGCGGCTGCTCGACATCCCGGACACGGTGATCCGCGGCGACGTGGCGCACCACCCGGAGATCTGGGAAGAACTCTGCGGCTGGTCCGGCGCACGAAATGATTCGCGGCGGCTGGCGCGTCAAAACCCGGCCCGAGGCGCTCATCTTCGGCGGCCGCCGGCTGACCGCGGGCTGGACGGTCATGGACCGGCTCGACGAAATCAAGGCGCCCACCCTGGTGATCGCGGGACGCGACGATTTCCTGTTCCCGCCGGAGCATCAAGTCGCGCTCGCCGCCGCGATAGCCGGCGCACGGCTCCAGATCATCGAGCGCGCCGGCCACAATGCGCACTCGGAACGGCCCGCCCAAGTCATCGAGGCCATCACGGACTTCGTCACCGCCCACCCGGCCGCCTGAGCCGGGTGTCGGAGAGAGCCGTGCGCCTCAGCTTGCTGGATTCGTTGACCCGCGACGGTTACCGGCTGCCGGGTCGATGCGAAAGACCGGATAGTCGGCGGCGATCGCGGCGAAGTCGGCTAGTGGCGCATGTGGGCCGACCGGGAAGTGCGGGCGTGCTCCGGGAGCCACCTGCAGGTAGCGGCGCAGGATCGGGGCGCGGTCGGCGACGTCGATTTCTTTCAGGTGTACGGTTTCGTGCCGGCCGTGATGCAGCACAGCGTGGCCGTCGGCTGCGTGGACGTTGGCGACCCAGGAGGCGTGGCGGCCGAGCATCGCCACCAGGTATCGCTGATCCCGGTAGCGGGCGATCACGACCGGCAGCCGGGTGGTGCGGCCGGTGCGCCGGCCCCGGACTTCGAGGGTGGCCAGCCAGCGCGGCGAGATTCCTGCCGACGCGACCGCCTGCCAGAACCGGTTCATGGCCGCGGCCATCCGGTTGGGCCTTCCGGATTGGTACATCCATCGGGCCCACCGGCGGTGCAACCGCTCAAGCGGGTTCAGGCTTTGAGGTGTGGGGGACTCGTGCATGGTGTGGCGCCGATCTCTAGTGGGGTGTGTGTAGCGGTGACGGTGATCTGCTGATCGCCCGCCCCGATGGGCTAGGGTTCCGCGGTGTCAGCGGCGGTGCGCCGGGCGAGGCCGGTCACTTTGACGGCGGTGAATACGGCGGCGGCCAGGGCGACGTCGGAGAGCAGCATGAGGCCGATGGCGTAGGACTGTTCGATGCCGTACACCCAGCCCATGATCAGCGGGGGGACGAAGCCGCCGAGCCCGCCGGCGGCGCCGACCAGACCGGTGACGGCACCCACCTTGTCGGCCGGAGCGAGCTTGCCGACGAGGGCGAACACCGCGCCCGCCGCCGCGCCGAGCAGGGCGGCCATGCCCAGGAACGCCACGGTCCCGAGCGGCATGAGGTTGGGCTGGAAGGCCTGGATGACGGCGAGGATGGCGACTGCGCCGAAGGACCATACGAGTACCGGTACAGGGTGGAACCGGTCGGAAAGCCAGCCGCCGATGGGCCGGGCGATGACGGCCACGACGACGAAGCCCGCGGTGCGCAGTGCGGCGTCGTTGGCGCTGAGCTCGTATGCGGTGCGCAGGTAGGCCGGAAGGTAGACGCTGAAGGCGACGAATCCGCCGAAGCTGACGGCGTACAGGAAGCACAGCTGCCAGGTGACACCGAGCCGGGCCGCCCGCATGGTGCGGGCGAAGGGCGAGCCGGTGCTCGGTTGCCGCCCCGGCCCATCGCGCAGGATCGCGAAGGCGAGCACCGCGTAGCCGGCGAGGATCACCGCCACCAGAAGGAAAGGCGTCTGTTGCCCATAGGCGTCGCTGAGTCTGACGGTGGAGAAGTTGGCGATCGCCGTACCGGCGGTGCCGATGCCGAACACGCCGAGGGCGAACCCGCGCCGCGCCGGCGGATACCAGGTCGCCACGTGCGGCACGCCGACAGCGAACGCGGTCCCGCCGACGCCGAGGAAGAATCCGGCGACAATCATTGCCGGGTAAGAGGATTGGGTGAATGCCAGGACCACCACCGGCACGATCGTCGCCAGGCTGACCAAGGGGAACATGATCCGCCCGCCGTACCGGTCGGTCAGCGCGCCGACCGGGATCCGGCCCAGCGAGCCGACTATGACCGGCACGGCGACCAGTAGTGACTGCGCGGCGAAGCTGAGGCCGAGGCGCTCTTTGATTCCCGGGCCGAGCGGGCCGATCAGGGCCCAGGCCCAGAAGTTGAGCATGAAACCGGCGGTGGCCACGGCGAGGTTGAGACCGGCGGCGCGTTGGGTGTTCATGGTTTCTCCCATCCGCGCCGGGCCGGGCGCAGGCCCTGACGCGGGTCGCGGCTGCGATACACGATGTAGGGGCGGGTCAGGTAGCCCAGCGGAGCGCTGAACGCGTGGATGAGGCGGGTGAACGGCCAGAAGGCGAACAGGGCGAACGCCATCAGGATGTGGAGTTTGAAGCCCAATGGCACGGCGGTCATGAGTTCTGCCTTGGGTTGCAGGTAGAAGATCGACCGGAACCATGGCGAGACGGTTGCGCGGTAGTCGTAGCCGGGCCCGGCCAGGTTGGCGCGCACGGTGGCGAGCAGGCCGAGGATGATGGTGGCGGCCAGGACCAGATACATGGCTTTGTCGTTGCGTGTGGTGGCGGCGAACACCGGGCCGACGAGGCGCCGGCGGGCGATGAGGATGGCCATCCCCACGAGGGTGAAGATCCCGGCGACGGTGCCGATGAATACGGCCATGACGTGGTAGGTGTGCTCGGTGATGCCGATCGCCTCGGTCCACGACTTGGGGATGAGGAGCCCGATGAAGTGTCCGATCAGGACCATCAGCACGCCGAAGTGGAACATGGGCGATCCCCAGCGCAGGACCGCCGTTTCGTACAGCTGTGAGGAGCGTGTGGTCCAGCCGAACTTGTCGTAGCGGTAGCGCCACAGCGTGCCCAGGATGAACGCCACCAGCGTGGCGTAGGGCAGGACTGTCCACATGAGAGTGTTCATCTGCCGCCTCCGGGGGTCAGGGCGAACGGCTGCAGGCCGACCTGTTCCTGGGGTGGGCCGTTGCGCGCCAGGGCCGCCGCGGCGGCCAGGTCGCCGGGTCGCGGTGTCGGCAGCATCGAGAGCACGGCGTGGATGGCGTGCCGGTAGACCGATTGTTGTGCCGCAAGGGCCTGGGCGAGCAGGTCCAGACCGATGCGGTGCTCGCGCAGCAGCGCCCAGCCCGGTTCACCGGCGTGGGCGGCCAGCTCCAGCACGGCGGGCAGATAGTCGGGTAGCTCGCCGCCGTCGATCCGGTATCCGGCCGTCTTGTAGGCGCCGGCGAACCGCACGAGCGCCTGGCCCCGGTTGCGGGTGTCCCCGGCGGTGTAGTAGGTCAGGTATAGGCAGCAGCGGCGGCGCAGGTCGAACAGCTCCACATACTCGCAAGCCAGCTCGGTCGCGCCGGTCCGTGCGCGGTGGACGGCCAACAGTTTGAGCGGATCGGCCAGCCCTGACGGCAACCCTGCGAGGGCTGCTTCGATCGCGGCGGTGGCGGCCAGCACCTGCGGATCGGGATAGCACAACAGCAACGAAGCCGCCTTGGCCGCCACGGTGTTGACTGTCATGGCTTCTCCTCCTCGGGGCGTGGTGGGAACAGTCCTTCGGGGCGGCCGCTGCCGTCCCAGTTGAGCAGATTGACCCGGGTCCGGTTCGGGTCCGATGGGTCGGCAAAGGTTTCGGAGCGCTGCCGGGAGGCAAGGGCATGAAAGTTCTCGACCGCGACCGGGACAGGCGGCCCCGACATCTCCCCGAACGGGCCGCCGCCGCCCATGCCCGGCCCGCCGTCATAGTCGAGGCTGCAGCCGGTCGCCAACTCCTCAAGCCCGGCAGCGGTTTCGGCGTGTGCGGCGGGAATGACATACCGGTCCTCGTATTTGGCGATGGCCAGCAGCCGGTACATAGCCTCGATCTGGGCGCCCGTCATCCCTGCCGCCTGGGCGATGGACTCGTCTGCCGGCTCACCGAGGTTGATGCGGCGCTGGTAGGCGCGCATCGCGGCCAGCCGGCGCAGCGCTGCGGTCACCGGGGCCGGATCGCCCGCGGTGAACAGGTGCGCCAGATAGTCCACCGGGATGCGCAGCGCGTCGACCGCGCCGAACAGGTTGCCGTGGTCCTCCGCGTCGTGCCCGGTTTCACGCAGCACGTCGACGACCGGAGACAGCGGCGGGATGTACCAAACCATCGGCATGGTGCGAAATTCCGGATGCAGGGGCAACGCCACCCGGTACCGCATAATCAAATCCCAGATCGGGGAGCGCTGCGCGGCGTCGATCCAGTCGTCGGGGATGCCCGATCGTCGCGCCCGCGCCACCGTTTGCGGGTCGTGCGGGTCGAGGAACACACCCCGTTGCGCCTCATACAGTTCGGTCTCGTGCTCGACTGCGGCGGCCCGGCCGACCGCGTCGGCGTCGTAGAGCATCAACCCGATGTAGCGCAGGCGCCCGACGCACGTCTCCGAACACACCGTCGGCAGCCCGATCTCCACCCGGGGAAAGCAGAAGGTGCACTTTTCGGCCTTGCCCGTGCGGTGATTGAAATAGATTTTCTTGTACGGGCAGCCGGTCACGCACATCCGCCAACCGCGGCAGCGATCCTGATCGACCAGAACGACACCGTCCTCGGCGCGTTTGTAGATCGCACCCGACGGGCAGGACGCCGCGCAGGACGGGTTGAGACAGTGCTCGCAGATGCGCGGCAGGAAGAACAGGAACGCCTTCTCGTATTCCTGGCGCACCTGTTCGGATACCTTCGCCAGGATGGGATCGGCCGAGGCGATCTCGTTGCCGCCGGCCAGCGAGTCGTCCCAGTTCGCCGACCACGAAATCTTGGTGTCCTTGCCGGTGATGAGAGATTTGGCCGTGCGACCGGGGTGTGCTCACCCGCGGGGGCGGTGAGCAGGTGCTCGTAGTCGTAGGTCCACGGTTCGTAGTAGTCCTGAATGGACGGTAGCTTCGGGTTGGCGAAAATGCTCAGCAGCCGTTTGATCCGCCCGCCGGCGCGCGGTTTGAGCCTGCCGCGCTTGGTACGCACCCAGCCGCCCTGCCACTTGCCCTGATCCTGATAGGTGCGCGGATAACCTAGGCCGGGACGCGATTCCACATTGTTGAACCACACATACTCGACCCCGGACCGGTTGGTCCACGCCTGTTTGCAGGTCACCGAGCAGGTGTGGCAGCCGATGCACTTGTCGAGGTTCATCACCATCGCCAGCTGCGCCATGACTCGCATCAGTACTGCACCTCCTGTGAGCGACGCCGGATGACGGTGACCTCGTCGCGCTGGTTGCCGGTGGGCCCGAGGTAGTTGAACGCGAACGACAGCTGGGCGTAGCCGCCGACCAGGTGCGTGGGTTTGATCAGCAGGCGGGTCAGCGAGTTGTGTATGCCGCCGCGTCGCCCGGATGTTTCGGCCTTCGGCACGTCGACCACCCGTTCCTGGGCGTGGTACATGTAGACGGTGCCTTCGGGCATCTTGTGCGACACCACCGCCCTGGCGACCACGACCCCATTGCGGTTGACCGCCTCCACCCACTCGTTGTCGGACACGCCTATCTTTGCCGCATCGGGTTCGCTGATCCAGATGGTGGGCCCGCCCCGGGACAGGGTGAGCATCAGCAGATTGTCCTGGTACTCCGAATGAATCGACCATTTCGAATGCGGAGTGAGATAGCGCACGGTCAGGCCGAGCTCGCCGTTGGAGCTCAGCCGTGGCTCGCCGAACAGCCGGTGCATGTCCAACGGCGGCCGGAACACCGGCAGCTGCTCGCCGAGCTCGGCCAGCCAGTCGTGGTCCAGGTAGAAGTGCTGCCTCCCGGTCAGGGTGTGCCAGGGTTTGAGCCGCTCGACATTGATGGTGAAAGGCGAATAGCGCCGGCCGCCGGTCTCGCTGCCCGACCACTCGGGGCTGGTGATGACCGGGACCGGCCGCGCCTGCGTGTCGGCGAACCGGATTCGCTTGCCCTCCTGCTCGGCGGACAGGTCCGCCAACGGCCGGCCGGTGCGCTGCTGCAGCGCATGGAAACCTTCGGTGGCGACGCGACCGTTGGTGGTGCCCGACAGCGCCAGGATGGTTTCACACATGGCGATGTCCGTGGCCAGCGACGGCCGGCCGTCTCGCTCGCCGTTGATGTGCCGCAACGACTCGATCTCCGGCCGGACATCGACGGTGACACCCTTGGTGGTGGTGCCCAGCCGGTCCAGCAACGGGCCAAGTGCCGCCATCTTGTCGGCGATGGCGCCGTAGTCGCGTTCCACCACCATCAGCTTGGGCATGGTCTTTCCTGGCACCGGATCCGCGTCGCCCTTGGCCCAATCGCGCACCACCCCGCCCGGTGTGGCCAGCTCATCGGCCGTGTCATGGGTGAGCGGCACGGCCACCACATCTTTGCGGATGCCCAAGTGTTTGCCGGCCAGGGCGGAGAATGCCTTGGCTATGCCGTGGAAGGTGGCGAAGTCGGTGCGTGCCTGCCACGGCGGGTTGATGGCCGGGGTGAACGCGTGGATGAACGGGTGCATGTCGGTGGTGGACAGGTCGTGTTTCTCATACCAGGTCGCCGCCGGCAGCACGACGTCGGAGAACAGCGTCGTGGACGTCATCCGGAAAACCAAGGACAGCAACAGGTCCAGCTTGCCCTGCGGCGCCTCGTCGCGCCAGGTGACCTCGGTCGGTCGCAGCTCCGGTGGCGCCTGCGACGCGCGCAGGGACGCGTCGGTACCCAGTAAATGGCGGAGGAAATACTCGTTTCCCTTCGCCGAGGAGCCCAGCAGGTTGGCCCGCCACACCGTCAGCACCCGGGGCCAGTTCTGCGGATCGTCGGGGTCGGTGCAGGCGAACCGCAGCCGGCCCGCCTTCAGCTCATCGACCACATAGGACACCGGGTCACCGGCCGCTTCGGCGGCGTCGGCCAGGTCCAGCGGGTTGCGGTTGAACGTGGGCATGCTCGGCATCCAGCCCATGCGCGCCGACTGGGCCAGCAGATCGGCGGTGCCCGGCAACATACGTGTCGGTGGCGGCCGTGGTCATGGGCCTTTGGGCACCGGTTGAATCCCGGATCGTCGGGACCTTCGGCCCTGGCCGGGCTGCCAGTTACGCGCCATTCCCCGGCGCCTTCTGTCCACTGTGGTCTTTCCCGCGGGACCTTCGGCCCGCGAGTCGTGTCCCTCGGCCCTAACCGCGGGCCGCGCCGGTGGCGAGGCTCGGGCCGAAGGAGGCAATCTTGGAACAGGACACGCGTGAGAGGCCGCCGACCGCCACCGTCGACCGCGTCTCCGAGACGCAACTCAGTCACCCCCGCGACCCGGATCTGGCCTCGATGCTGCTGATCCGGCACTTCGAACGCCGGCTGCTCGAGCTGTTCGCCGCTGGGATGCTCAATGGCACCACCCACACCTGCCTCGGTCAGGAGTACGTGCCCGTGGCCCTCGAAGGGCTGCTGCGTGAGAACGACCACGTCTTCGGCAATCACCGCAGCCACGGCCATTACCTGGCCCGCTTCGACGACCCGGCCGGCCTCCTCGCCGAGATCATGGGGCGGCGCGGTGCCATCTGCGCCGGCGTCGGTGGCAGCCAGCACCTCATGCGGGACACGTTCCTGTCCAGCGGTGTCCAGGGCCAGGCCGTACCCGTGGCCGCCGGCGTGGCCCTGCACCTGCGCAACGCGGGGCTCGGCCAGGTGGCCGTCGCATACATCGGGGACGGCACCTGGGGAGAGGGC
This sequence comes from Allorhizocola sp., assembly GCA_044869915.1. Taxonomy (GTDB): domain Bacteria; phylum Actinomycetota; class Actinomycetes; order Mycobacteriales; family Micromonosporaceae; genus Allorhizocola. Next base: position 1,444 of record JBIOYB010000434.1, on the reverse strand, counting down.
GCGGTGTACGAGGCGCTCAACATGGCCGTGCTGTGGCGGCTCCCGTTCGTCCTGGTCGTGGAGAACAACGCCATCGCCATGTCGACGGCTACACAGGAGCATCTCGCCGGATCGGTCGCCGGGCGGGCAGCCGCGTTCGGCGCGGACTACGCCCGGGTCGACTCGATCAACGTGGAGGCCATCCGGCGCCGGCTCGCCCCGATGCTGAACCGGGTGCGCCACGGCAGCGGGCCACTGGTCGTGGAGTTCATGACTGTCCGGGTTGGACCACACAGCAAGGGCGACGACACACGCACCGCGGCGGAACTGGACCGCGCCCACGAGCGTGACTGGTACACGCTCTACTCCCGCACCATCCCCGAGCGCTTCGCCGTCGAGGACGCGCGACAGCGCCACCGCGTGGAGTCGGTCATCCACGAGGTGACCGCCCGCCCACCTACCGTCTGGGAGACGACTTGGGAGCCCGCATGCAACGCGCCGAACGGGTAGCCGAGAACCTCAACCGGGCGCTGTCCACACTCCTGGCCGAGGACCCCAGGGTCATGCTGCTCGGTGAGGACATTCGTGACCCGTACGGCGGAGCGTTCAAGATAACGCGGGGCCTGTCAACGCGGTTCCCGGACCGAGTGCTCAACACCCCCATCAGCGAGCAGGGCTTCCTCGGTGTGGCCAACGGGCTGGCGCTGTGCGGCGACAAGCCGATCGTCGAAATCATGTTCGCCGACTTCGCGCTGCTCGGGTTCGACCAAATCGTGAACTTCGCCGCGAAGGCGGTGGACATGTTCGGCCGGTATCAGCCGATGCACCTCGTGGTGCGCTGCCCCGTCGGGAGTGGCCGGGGCTATGGACCCACGCACAGCCAGAGCCCGCAGAAGCACTTCCTGGGCGTGCCCCGACTGATGCTGGCCGAGGCGTCCGCGTTCCACGATGGCGTGCCGCTGCTTGCCGACCTCATCAACCGGGGCGGGCCGTGCCTGCTGTTCGAGCACAAAATGCTTTACCCGCAGCCAATGCATGTCGACGGCGTGGTTGACGATGTCTTCAGCTTCGATTTCCTTGACGCCGAGCAAAGGTTGGCGCGCGTGTACATCGGCCAACCCGATGACGAGCCCGATGACGAGGTGGACTGCCTCGTCATCGCACCCGGCGGCGTGGCCGACCGGGCCATAGCCGCGGCCCGGCGGCTGTTGCTGGAACACGAGCTGAACTGCCAGGTCGTGGTCCCCGCTCAGCTGTTTCCTTTCAACCCGGCTCCGCTGCTGCCCCTTGCCACCGGTGCCCGAGCCGTCTGCGTGGTCGAGGAGAGCACGGCCGGCGGCACCTGGGGCGAGTTCTTGGCGCAGCGCCTTTACGAACGGATGTGGGGATCCCTGCGCCGGCCGGTTCGGCTGGTCTGCTCGGGCGCCAGCGTGATCCCGAGCGCAACGCATCTGGAGGAGCAAGT